>NZ_BAABGZ010000014.1:0-63269 GCF_039541835.1 Hymenobacter saemangeumensis
CTGGCTGGCTTGGCACTGGCTCGCCTTTACCGTCCTGTTGCTGCGCAAAATCGCCCCAACCCCGACTTCCTAAACAGCTTCTACATGTAAATCGGTGCTGTCGCTCTCCGTAATTTTTTCGCAGTGTAGCAATGAGAAAAGTAACTCATTAATTACGGCGCCCGCAGTGCCTACCGTGTCGTTAAGCTGCAACGTATTAAAAGCTGTAGTAAGCTCCTTTTCGAAAGTCGTATTGGTTGGCTTTGTCGTTTGCTCTCTGTTATCGAACGGGAAATTCCAATAGTCGCGATGCCTATTGGATAGGAAAGGAATAGCGTACTGCTGTCCCTGAGAATTGATAAGCACAATGATTTGCTCTTTAACCTCGATGCTGTCAGGAGTTGCGCGCAACTGGATTTCAAATTCCTGACTAGAGAATCCACGACTACTAGTATTTCGACCACGCCGAACACTGCGAATAAGCTGGTAGTAATCCGACTGATTTCCTTTGCCTTTTGGCAGTTGAGGAAATTTATCAGTCAATTTGGTAATGGTTTCCTCCATTGCAGCCTCAGTAGTTGGAGGTGCACAACTGGTAATTACCAAGACAGAAAGTAGCCCAAGTGTGATGAACGGGTTCATACTGAATCCGGGATTTTAGTCAGCCGGAAAAGCCGGCCGGTCAGCACTCCAAATCCGGTATGTAACTCGGGCCCGTGCTGGGCCAGCATCTGCAGAATCAGCGTGGCCCGCTCTGCTATAGGTAGGTCGGCTATCCGGCACAGGAATACGCCGGCGTGCGGCAGGCGGTGCCGAAAAATCAGGTCGCCAAAATCCTTGTCGATAGTGAGCAGCAAGCGGTTTTCCTGATTGGCCAGTGCCAGCACGTCTTCGTCCATGATACCGGGTGAGATTTCGGCAACTGCGGCCACGTCGTGGCCACCCAGCCGCAGCTGCCGAATGATGGGCGCTTCCAGGTTCTCATCAGCTAAGAGACGCATTAGCCTACGGCATAAATAAGCTCATTGCGTACCGAGTTGGCCGCAAACGCTAGGCAGGCCAGCACGGCCTCCCGCGACAGATGCGGGTAGGATTCCAGCACCTGCTCCACGGTCTCACCGGCAGCCATTTTCTCCAGCACGATGTCGACCCCGATGCGGGTGCCTTTGATGGCGGCCTTGCCACCCAGCACGCCGGGGGTGAAGGCGATATACGTTTGCCAGTTGGGTATCATGAGGAAATAAGGTTAGGAGTGACACCAGTGAAAAAGCAAAGGCTATTTTAAGTTCATATCCGCGATAATGGCCTGAATCTTCTCCCCGGCCAGGCGCTGGGCCAAATCAAAATCCACCACCGATTTCAGGGGCTGCTTCACGCTGAAGTAGAACTTGATTTTGGGCTCGGTGCCGCTGGGGCGGGCCGAAATCTTGCTGCCGTCTTCGAGGATGAACTGCAGCACGTTGGAGCTTTCCAGGCCGGTTTCGGTTTCCAGGCCACTGCGCAGGTCGCGGATGCGGCCGGTTTTGTAGTCGCGGATTTCCACCACGCGCAGGCCGGCGATGGTGGCGGGCGGGTTGGCACGCAGGCTGGCCATCATCTCCTGGATTTCCTCGGCGCCGCGCATGCCTTTCTTGGTTAGCGAAATCAGGTCTTCGAGGTAGAAGCCGTAGCTGGCGTACATCTTGGTCATCTCCTCGTACAGGGTGCGGCCCTGGTCCTTGGCCACGGCGGCCATCTCGGCAATCAGGGCGCAGGCCGACACGGCGTCTTTGTCGCGCACGAAGTCGCCGAGCAGGAAGCCGTAGCTTTCTTCGCCGCCGCCCAGGTAAGTCTCGCGGCCTTCCAGCTCCCGAATCAGGCCGGCGATGTACTTGAAGCCGGTCAGGGTCTGGTAGCTTTTCACGCCGTGGTGGCGGGCAATATCGCCCAGGATTTCACTGGTCACGATGGTGTACACGATGTAGTCCTGGGGCGTGAGCTGGCCGGCGCGGTGCCGGGCGCTGAGCAGGTAGTTGGTGAGCACGGCCGCCGTCTGGTTGCCGTTGAGCAGCACCCACTCGCCCTGGCTGTTTTTCACGCCTACGCCCACGCGGTCGGCGTCGGGGTCGGTGGCCAGCACGATGTCGGCATCCAGGGCCTTGGCCTGGTCGAGGGCAATCTGCATGGCGCTTTTCTCCTCGGGGTTGGGCGAGTGCACGGTGGGGAAGTTGCCGTCGGGCGTGGCCTGCTCCTGCACAATGTGCACGTTGGTGAAGCCAAACTCGCGCAGCAGGCCCGGCACCAGCGTGATGCCCGAGCCGTGAATGGGCGTGTACACAATCTTGAGGTCGTGCTGGCGCTGAATGGCCGCCGGGTCGATGCTCAGGGTTTTGGCGGCCTGGAAGTACTGCTGGTCGAGGTCGGCCCCGATTCGGATGATGCGCGAGGCGTCGGCCTCGAACTTCACCTCGCCCACGCTGGTGATTTTATTTACTTCCGTGATGATGTTCTTGTCGTGCGGGGCCACCACCTGGGCGCCGTCGTTCCAGTACACTTTGTAGCCGTTGTACTCCTTGGGGTTGTGGGAGGCCGTGATAACGCAGCCGCTCTGGCAGCCCAGCTGGCGGATGGCAAACGACAGCTCCGGGGTGGGGCGCAGGCTCTCAAACAGGTAGGTGGTGATGCCGTTGGCCGAGAAGATGCCGGCGGCAATCTGGGCAAACTCCGCGCTGTTGTTGCGGCTGTCGTGGGCCAGCGCCACCTTGATTTCCTGGCCGGGGAAGCTTTGCAGCAGGTAGTTGCACAAGCCCTGGGTGGCCATGCCCAGGGTGTAGCGGTTCATGCGGTTGGAGCCCGGGCCCATGATGCCGCGCAGGCCGCCGGTACCAAACTCCAGGCTGCGGTAGAAGGCGTCGGTCAGGGCTTCCTCCTGCCCGCTGTCCAGCATCTGGCGGATGGCCTGCTGGGTGTGGGCGTCGTAGTCGGGCGTCAGCCAGGTGTTGATGGTCTGTTGGATTTCGGGAGCAAGGGCCATAAGGCAGGGTGGCGAAAAGGTGAAAGTCAAATTTAAGGGCCGCAAAGAAACGTCAGACAACGCAAGCAGAATAACAGGAGTCTACAAAATCACCTTTAACTGCAATCCGGGCTGAGCGTGGCCGGCGGCAAAAATGGGCCTAAAAATCAGGTTTCCATCGTGCCGCGGCAATTCCTGGTCCAACACTCACCACTTCCCTCATGTTTACCCTCTCCCGCGTAGTGGCCCTGCTGGGCCTGAGCATGCTTTCGGGCACCGCTGCCCTGGCCCAGAAGCCCGTGAAACAAGACCTGATGCTCTTGTTCGACAAAGTGCCCGCCCCGCTGGCTGCGCCGGACTGCGCCGTAAAGCAGGCCCCGGCCAGCTACAACGCCCTGCGGGCCCAGCTGGCCACCGCCAGCCAGGCCATTGCCCAGGGCCGCACCGCCACCCAAACCAAAGACGAAGCCACCATGCGCGCCGTGGGCAACAGGATGCAGGCCGACGGCGTGGGCAACATGAGCCAGGCCCAGCAGCAGGCCTACGCCATGCAGCAGCTGGGCAACATGCCCGGCGTAAGCCCCGAAACCGCCCAGCTGGCCCAGCTCATGCAGGACCCCGCCTTTCAGGCCCGGCTGGCCAGCATGAGCGACGAGCAGAAAGCCCTGTTCCTGCAGCAGCAGCTGGCGCCCAAGGGCAGCTCCACCCAGCGCATGGTCGGCGACCCCGCCTTCCAGGCCGCCCAGGCCGACTTCATGCAGCAGATGAAAAACCCGAGCTTCGCGGCAGCGTGGAATAAGAAGTCGACCGACGAGCAGGACGCCTACATGAAGCAGCTCATGCAGAAGCACGGGCTGAACGAGGCCAAGATGAAAGCCATTGCGGGCAGCAATGCCGGGCAGCAGCCCCTGGCCCCGCTGGTAACCACCCGGGCCCAGGAGGAGCTGAGCAGGCTCACCGACCCTGCCAACAAGCTCAGCGCCGAAGCTGAGTGGAGTCAGGCCAAGGCCCAGTACCTGAAAGAAGTGGAGACGATTCAGAAGCAGTTGAACACCAAGGTATATAAGGCCTTTACCACCTGCGCCGACCAGAAAGACAACTACGAGCGCCACCACAAGGCCCTGGAGCAGCGCCTGGCCGCCGCCGGCCGCTACCTGGCTACTACCAGCTCCATCTGGGCCAAGTACCGCGCCCAGCAGAAAGCCCGCCTCACCCCCTTCAACGCCGAGCTGAACCGCATTCAGTACGGCGACGCCATCAAGCGGCCGCAGGAGCAGCAAGCCATGCCCACGCTGGCCGCTGGCCAGCAGATTACCATCTTGGCCCTGCAGGCCCTGGTGGAGTACTCGGAGGCTTCCTACGAAGTGAATAAAGAGTACTGCAGCATCAAAACCGAGCTGGCCAAGCCTTTCGTGTGCGAGGAAAACTCCTGCTTCCCGGCCCAGGCCCTGGTAACGCTGGCCGATGGCAGCAAGCAAGCCATAGCCAGCATCAAAGCCGGCTCCCTGGTGCAGAGCTACGATGCCCGCACCGGCCGCATCAGCACCACCCGCGTAAGCGCCGTGCAGGTTCACGCCGACCACGACTACCCACTGCTGCGCCTGCGCTTTGCTACCCCCGCCGTGCTGGCTTCCACCGAAGACACCGTGGCTCCCTTACTGCCCGCCACCGAAGTACTGGCCACGCCCAACCATCCTTTTCTGACCGCCGACAACGACGCCGTGCGCGCCGACGCGCTAAGCAGCACCCAGGCCGTGCCTTTCACGGCAGCCGCTGGCCTGGAGCCGGCTTACCTGGCCGAGCGCAGCAGCGCTGGTACAGCTACGGTAGTATACAACCTCAAGACTGAAGCCGGCAACTACTTCGTGGAAGGCTTGCTGGTAGGGGACAAGTAGGGATAAATTGGGGATGGCGCGGGGTCGTACCCGGAGGGCTGTGCCCCGTGCCGGCTATTCGCAGGCCTCTGGCCTGCTCCGGCAGAACGACTGGCATATGAACCGTTCTGGCGTCGCGGGCCAGAGTCCCGCAAGTAGTCGACACGGGGCATAGCCCTTCGGGTACAAACTCACGTCATCGGTGACCAGCCTAACCGATGTAAAAAGCCCCGCCGTCTGGACTGACAGCGGGGCTTTTTACATTTATAGGACTAGCTTCTAGACCATATGGCGAAGCGGCTTTCCAGGATTGGTCGCAGTAGCTCGAAATTCTCCCAAGTATCAGGAACATGGTAAAAACTAGGAAGAGCAGTGGCTAATGCCTTCTCGTAATCTTTGAAATAAGCCCCCTGCTCCAGGTCTAGGTAAGCAGCAGCAAAGAAGTTACCGGTTTCGCTTAGCTCATCATGACTCAGCTGCCCGTCACAAGTAGCCAGGAAATATGCTCCGGGAGTAACTTCCTGTTTCTGCAGCAGCTTTAGCTCTTCAGCAAAATCATTCAGGTGGCCTTCACTGCCTAAGCCCTTTAATAAGGCCCAGGCAAGAAACATTCCGCTATGAGTTGCTGCGGCCTCGTCAGGCAGGTCGGACGGATAGTCTCCTCCCGAATGCCAGGTTGCATCGTCGTATTTCACTGTTTACAGATTCCCTCGCAGCGCCTGCTCGCGCTCAATGGCTTCGAACAGGGCTTTGAAGTTGCCTTTGCCGAAGCTGGTGGCGCCTTTGCGCTGAATGATTTCATAGAACACCGTGGGCCGGTCCTCGACGGGCTTGGTGAAAATCTGCAGCAGGTAGCCTTCGTTGTCGCGGTCGACGAGCAGGTTGAGCTGCTTGATGGACTCCATGTCCTCGTCAATCTGGCCGATGCGGTCGGTGAGGTCTTCGTAGTAGGTGGCCGGCACGCTCAGGAACTCCACGCCCCGGCGGCGCAGCTCGGTTACGGTGGCGCGGATGTCGTTGGTGGCGATGGCGATGTGCTGCACGCCGGGCGAGTGGTAGAAGTCGAGGTACTCCTCAATCTGCGACTTTTTCTTGCCCTCGGCGGGCTCGTTGATGGGGAACTTCACGTAGCCGTTGCCGTTGCTCACCACCTTGCTCATCAGGGCCGAGTACTCGGTGCTGATGTCCTCATCATCAAAGGTGAGCAGCAGCTTGAAGCCCATCACGTCTTCGTAGAACTTCACCCACTGGTTCATCTCGCCCCAGCCTACGTTGCCCACGCAGTGGTCGACGTGCAGCAAACCCACGGGCGGGCCCTGAGGCACGGCGCTTTTCCGGGCCACGAAGCCCGGCATGAAGGGGCCGGTGTAGCCGTTGCGCTCCACGAAGGTGTGAATGGTTTCGCCGTAGGTGTAGATGCCGGCCATGGTCACCGAGCCGAACTCATCCTCGATGGTGTAGGGCTCGAAGGCCGACTTGGCGCCGCGGCTGGTGGTTTCTTCCCAGGACTTGCGGGCGTCGTCTACCCACAGGGCCATCACCTTCACGCCGTCGCCGTGCTGGGCTACGTGGCGCGTGATGTCGGAGTCGGGCAGCAGCGAAGTGGTGAGCACAAGGCGGATTTTGCCCTGCTGCAGCACGTAGCTGGCGCGGTCGCGCAGGCCGGTTTCGGGGCCGGCGTAGGCCACCAGCTCGTAGCCGAAGGCAGCCTGGTAGTAGTAGGCCGACTGCTTGGCGTTGCCGACGTAGAATTCCACGTAATCGGTGCCCTTGAGGGGAAGGAAGTCGACGGCGGCCTGGGCCTGGGCGTCCGGGGAGGTCATGGTTTGCATGGTGCGGGTGGGTGAGATGAAGGATAAAAAGCAGTGGGAGAGGCCGTTACTGCCCGGGCGGGGTACGCACGAAGGGGGGTGGCGGCTTGGTTGGGTAAAATTACTGGTTCCGGAAGAATTCGGCCCCGGCCGGCGAGCCAAATGTTCGGCGGCCGCGTATTTGCCAAATCATTCCCACTTTTGTAGCCTCACCCACTGGCCTGCGCCTTTTATGAATACCGAAGAACTGAACCGTGCCCTGGTGGCCCTCATCGAAAAGAAAGCCGAGCTCCACACGCTTACCTACGACGACGCCCGCTACGACGACGTAGAGGAAGCCCTGCACGACCTGGAAGACGACTTCAACGAGAAGTACGGCGACTTCCTGGAAGATGCCCTCGACAAGGTGCACGGCGACCTGAAGTCGGACACCGACGTGCTGCTGCCCACGGCTTACCTGCCCAGCAGCGCCAAAACCGCTCCCTCGCCCAAGGAGGGCGTGTGGGTCGACTCCGAGAAGTACCCCGGCAAAGAAGCCCGCATCACCCTGGTGCCCAACCCCGTCCGCCTGCTACTCACCGTTGGCAAAACGGTGCAGCAGGAGCTGTGGAAAGCGTAGAGTTAACTTAATTATGAATTATAAATTATGGATTATAAATGGTCCGCGAAGGATGATGCAGTCATTCATAATTCATAATTTATAATTTAAAAAGGATGCTTTACCGCATTGCCGAGCGTGCCGATTGGTTGGCGGCCCAGGAAACGGGCCTGTTTGCCAGCGCCGACCTGGCAGCGGAAGGCTTTATTCATTCTTCGGAGCGTCATCAGCTCCTGGAAACGGCCCGCCGGTACTATGCCGGGCGGGCCGATTTGGTTTTGCTGGAGATTGACGAAGCCCGGCTGCAGGCCGCCGGGGTGCGGGTGGAGCGGGAGTTTGTGGCCACCCGCGGTGAGGCCTTTGCCCACCTGTTTGGGGCCGTGCCGCTGGCCGCCGTCCGCCGGCTCTGGCCCTTTGCTACCGATGCCGAAGGCCAGGCCCAGCTGCCGCAGGAGCTGCAGGTAACTGGCCCGTGAGTACAAGGTAAAAGCCCGCAGCTTGGGTTCTTGAGCGGGTTTCTGGGCGCTATACTGTTTCTTTGGCTTTACATGGAAGCAGCAACTTCGTACCCGGCCGGGGCCCCGCCGACCCCAGATTATGAAAACGTGCCCCGGGGCAACACCCAGAAGCACGTCAACCGGGAGGTGCTGCGCTACCTGCTGGAGCGCTCCGGCCTGAGCAGCCAGAGCCGGGTGCTGGACCTTTCCTGCGGCGACGGCGAGCTGCTGACCCTGCTGCGCCGCTACTGGCCCCAGGCCACGCTGGTCGGCAGCGACATCCGGTCCACCGCGCCGGCCGTGCCCGGGCTGTACTACCAGCAGGCCGACCTCAGCCAGCCCTTTGAGATTGCGCCGGGGGCGGGGGCGTTCGACCTGGTGACGTCGGTGAGCGGGGTGATGATGTTTGGCAACACCCGCACGTTTATTGCCAGCAGCGCCCGGCACGTGCGCCCGGGCGGGCAGCTGCTCGTCACCAACGACAACATCCTGACCATGCGCGACCGGGTGTCGTACCTGTTTACCGGGCGGGTGCGCCGGTTTAAGCTCCTGTTTGAGGCCGACGAGAAAATCACGCAGCTGGTGCAGCACCAGGAACTGAAGCGCCTGCTGGAAATCCACGGCCTGGAGGTGAAGGAGGTGTTCTACACCTCGTTTTATACCGAAGACCTGCTCTACCTGCCCCTGGCGCTGCTCATCTACCCTTTTCAGTGGCTGAGCACGCGCCGCCTTAAAAACTCTACGCCCCAGGCCCTGCGCCAGCAGCTGTTCGGCTTTAAATCGTTGCTGTGCCGGCATTACGTGATGATAGCGCACAAGCCGGCGGCGTAACTTTGGGTAGCTGACGCCGGGCCGGCTTTCTCGAGCAGGGCCATGCAACCTTTTTCCGGCAAACTGCATCGACGTCAATAGCCATTTGCCCTACCGCTATGCTACGACTCTCTACTTACGGACTGCTGCTTTTGCTTTGGAGCACGGTTTCCTGCGCCCCCACCTACTACCTGGGCATGAAGCCGGCCCACCCTACAAACCTGTTTATTGAAGGGCGCGAGCAGGCTCAGAATTTTGCCGACAGCGTGGAGGTGCGCCTGAGCTTTGTGCGCTACGAGCCCACCCGCCTGGTGTTCGAGGCCGAGTACCGCAACCCCAGCAAGCGCCCACTGGTAGTAGCGCCCACCGATTTCGGCTGCCAGCCCAGCCGCCGCGCCCTGGAAGCGCGCCCCGCCAACGCACCCAGGGTGAAGCCGGCGCGCGGCACGGCCGTATCGGCCAGCGTGGCTGCGGCCAGCCGCTCGGAGTATCTGCAGCCCCTGCCGGCCAAGGTGCCGGCCATCGACCCGGAGGCGGAGATTTCGGCCCTGCAGCGGCAAGCAGATAAGGAGGCGGCGCGGGCCTCGCGCATCGACTGGCTGGGGGTGGCCCTCACGGCCACTAGCCTGGTGGCCGACATCAGCAGCATTGGCAAGCGCGAAACCGTGTCGCAGTTCCAGAGCCGGGCCCTGCTGCACGAAACGGCCATGGCCTACAACATCGCCTCGGGCGCCAACAAAGTCCGCCAGGCCATCACCGCCGAGGAGCTGCGCCGGCAGTCGGGCCGCCTGCAGGAGCACGCCCTGCGCAAAGTGACGCTGCAGCCCGGCGAGCAGGTGTACGGCCTAGTATACTTCCCCCGCATTGATACCGCCGACACCCTGCGCCTGCAGGCCCCCGGCCCCAACGGCCCGGTGCCGCTGGAGTTTATTCAGACGCACACCCGGGAGTAGATGTGGTTTGAGCTAGCATGTCATTGCGAGGAGGCACGACGAAGCAATCCGTCCTGTTCTCAGCGACTAACTTACTAATGTAAAAAGCCCCAACGCCAGAACCGGCGTTGGGGCTTTTGATTTATCACAGCTCGGAGTGACTGCTGCTAGAGGACGGATTGGCTACGCCGAACTGCGTTTGCTTCGCTGCACTTCGTTGCGCTCGCAATGACAGGGCTTTTTACCTCATCACTCCATCACCTCATCACCAAAATCTCCTACATAAACTCCGCCAGCTCCAGCCAGCGCTCTTCCTTCTCGCCCAATTCATTCTCGATGGCCTGCAGGCGGGCGCCCCAGGCGGCGAAGTCCTGGGGGCTGCCGGCCCCGCCGTTCAGCTTGGCGGTGATGTCCTGCTTTTCGGTTTCCAAGGTTGCCATTGCTTTCTCAAGCTGCTCGTATTCCTTTTTCTCGGCAAAGGTGGCGCGGCGTTTAGCGGCTGAAGGTGCCACAGCGGTGCTTACAGCCGGCTGCACGGCGGCCGTTTTTGCGGCAGCGCGGGCGGCCTTGGCGGCCTTTTCTTCCGCTTCGAGCGCGGCTTCGGTTTCGCGCTCGGCCAGGTACTCGCGGTAGTCGGTGTAGTTGCCGGGGAAGTTGAGCACGGCCCCGCCGGGCTCGAGCACGAAGAGGTGCTCGGCGAGGTGGTCGAGGAAGTAGCGGTCGTGGCTCACGATGAGCAGGCAGCCGGTGAAGTGCAGCAGGAAGTCTTCCAGGATGTTGAGCGTGGCCAGGTCCAGGTCGTTGGTCGGCTCGTCAAGAATCAGGAAGTTGGGGTTTTTAATCAGCACGCGCAGCAGCTGCAGGCGGCGCTTCTCGCCCCCGCTCAGCTTGCTCACCAGGGTGTACTGCTGGGCCGGCGGAAACAGGAACAGGTTCAGAAACTGGCTGGCGGTGAGTACGTCGCCGTTGGCCAGCTCCACTACTTCCGCCACTTCCTTCACAATGTCGATGACGCGCTGCGAGGGGTCGAACTCCAGCTCGGTCTGGGTGTAGTAGCCGAACACCGTGGTCTGGCCCACGTCCACGATGCCGGAGTCGGGCTGCAGCTTGCCGGTGAGCATGTTGAGCAGCGTGGACTTGCCCGCGCCGTTGGGCCCCACCAGGCCAATCCGGTCCTTTTTCTTGAACACGTAGCTGAAGTCGTCCAGCACCACGTTGTCGCCAAACTTCTTGTTGAGGTGGCTGGCTTCGATGATTTTACCGCCCTGGCGGGTGGTTTTCACGCTCAGCTCCACCTGCTGCTTGCTGAGGTTGGTGCTGGCTTTCTCCTTGGTCACGTAAAAGGCGTCGATGCGGGCTTTTTGCTTGGTGCCGCGGGCCTGGGGCATGCGGCGCATCCACTCCAGCTCCTTTTTGAACAGCTGACGGGCCTTCTCCACTTCAGTGGCCTCGCGCATCTCGCGGTCGGCTTTCTTCTCCACGAAGTAGGCGTAGTTGCCCTGGTAGCGGTACATCTGGCCTTTGTCGAGCTCTACAATCTCATTGGCTACCTTGTCGAGGAAGTACCGGTCGTGGGTCACCATCAGCAGGGTGAGGGTGGGGGAGGAGAGGCGGTTTTCCAGCCACTCGATGGTGGCCAGGTCGAGGTGGTTGGTGGGCTCGTCGAGCAGCAGTACGTCGGGCTCCTCAATCAGCACGCGGGCCAGGGCCACGCGCTTGCGCTGCCCGCCCGAAAGCTGGGCCACGTTGCGCGTGAGCAACTCGCCCAGAATGCCGAGGCGGCCCAGAATCTGCTGCACCTGGGCTTCGTAGTCCCAGGCGTTGAGGGCGTCCATGCGCTCCATCACGCGCTGCAGGTCGTCGGGCTTGTGGTTGGGGTCGTTCACCACGTGCTCGTAGTCCTGAATGGCGTGCAGGGTGTCGTTCTGGCTGGCGAAGATGGTTTGCTCCACGGTCAGGCTCTCATCAAACACCGGGTTCTGGCCCAGGTAGGTCACGCGGATGCCCTTGCGCACGCTCACCTCGCCCGTGTCGGGCGCTTCGATGCCGGCCAGCACCTTCATCAGCGTGGTTTTGCCGGTGCCGTTAATGCCCACAAAGGCCACGCGCTGGCCCTGGTTCAGGCCAAAATTCAGTTCTTTAAACAGCCAGCGGTCGGCGTAATTCTTCGAGATGTTCTCGGCGGATAACAGATTCATAGGCCGCAAAGGTACGGCCGGGGCGGGTGGGGTCGGCTGAAATGTTGAGGTTACGGCCCGAGCGCGGGTTTAGCGCAGCGCAACTCGTGTCAGCTCATTCGGGCGAGGCTGTGCCTCGCAGCAGAACAAGCCGGCTGCGCAGCCCCGCCTTGCCGCTGGCGCGGCAGGGCGGGGCACAGCCTCCCCGACATGGCTTGGCACGAGTTACGCTGCGCTAAGCTCGCGCCAGTACCACTTTTCTACTCAGCCCTCGCCGCGCAGCACTTCCAGCGGGGGGCGGGTAAGCACCTCGCGGCTGTTGAACAGCCCGATAAGCACCGTGATAAGCGTGACCAGCGCCATCAAGCCCAGCAGGGGCAGGATGGTGGGCGTGAAGTCGGCCTCGAACACCACCGCGGCCTGGGCCCAGCTGGCTACCACGGCCAGCCCGATGCCCACAATGGCCGAAAGCAGGCCCAGGAAGGCGTATTCGGTGAGGGTGATGAGCAGAATCTGGCGGCGGCTGGCGCCGATGGTGCGCAGCAGCACGCTTTCCTGTATGCGCTGGTAGCGGCTGATAATGACCGAGCTGCCCAGCACCAGCAGGCCCGTCACGATGCTGAAGAAGGCCATGAAGCGGATGACGAACGAGATTTTCTGCAGGATGTCGTCCACGGTTTTCAGAATCAGGCCGATGTCGATGGCCGACACGTTGGGGAAGCGGGCCACCAGCTGGCGCTGCACCTGCCCCAGCTGCTGGGTGTTGGGCACCCGCGTCACGAGCACATAAAACTGCGGGGCCTGCTCCAGCACGCCCTTGGGAAATACCACCAGGAAGTTGGTTTGCATCTTGGCCCAGTCTACCTCCCGCGTGCCGCCGATAATGGCCTTCATGGGCGAGCCCTGCACGTTGAAGCTGAGCGTGTCGCCCAGGTGCAGGCCCACGGTTTTGGCATAGCCGCCGTCGATGGAAATGCGGGGCAGGCCGTCCTTGCCCACGTAGGGCGGGCGCCCTTCCAGCTGCTTTTCGGAGGCAGTGAGCGAGTCGCGGTACGTCACGCGGTACTCGTTGGTAAGCGCCCAGGGTGGAATGTTGTCGGTGGTGTCGCGCTTGATTTCGGCCACCGTGCGCTTGTTGATGGCCATCAGGCGCATGGTTACCACCGGCAGGCCGTTGATGATGGGCAGCTTCTGCTGCTGCAGCAGCTGCTCCACGCCGGCCCGCTGCTCGCGCTGAATATCGAACAGCACCAGGTTGGGCTGCTCACTATCGGAAGAAGTAAGCTGCAGGCGGCCCAGCAGCAGGGCCTGCACCAGGTAGAGCGTGGCCACCAGGAAAGTGCCCAGGCCGATGGAGGTGATGAGCGTCAGCGTCTGGTTGTGGGGGCGGAAGAGGTTGGCCAGGCCCTGCCGCCACACGTAGCTCCAGGAGCTGGGAAAGAAGCGGCGCACCAGCTTCATCAGCAGCAGGCCCAGGCCCATGAGGGTGGCAAAAGCCAGCAGCAGCCCGCCCGCGAAAGCCAGCGCCACCAGCCACTGCCGCGTCTGGGCGTAGGCGAAGGCCGTGATAAAGAGCATCACCAGGGCGTAGATAAACCAGCGGATGGGGTCGGGGCCGGCCGTGTCTTCCTCGTAGGCCGAGCGCAGCACCCGCAGCGGCGACACCCGCCGGATGCTCAGCAGGGGCAGCAGGGCAAACAGCACGGCCATGAGCAGGCCCGTGACGATGCCCAGGCCAATAGACGACCACGACACGCCCATGGCCACATCCACCGGCAGCAGGCTGCCCAGCACCCGCGGCAGCATCAGCTGCACGGCCGCGCCCAGGGCCGCGCCAATGATGGCGCCCAGCAAGCCCAGGCCGGCGGTTTGAATCAGGTAGATGAGCACGGCCTGCCGGCCGCTGGCGCCCAGGCAGCGCAGCACGGCCACGGCCGCCAGCTTTTCGCGCACGTAAAGGTTGATGGCGCTGGCTACGCCCACGCAGCCCAGCAGCAGGGCCACGAAGCCCACCAGACCCAGGTAGCGGGTAAGGTCGCCGAAGGCCCGGCCCGTGCGCTCCTGCCGGCTGCTCACGGTGTCGGACTCAATGTTGGCTTTGTCCAAACGGTTCTGCAGGCCTTTTACCAGGCCGGCTACATCGGTGCCGGGCGCAAACTGCACGAAGGTGCGGTAGGTGACGCGGCTGCCGCGCTGCACCAGGCCGGTTTGCTCCAGGAAGCTGCCGGGCAGAAACACCGAGGGCGACACGGCGCTGGCCATGCCCGAGCGGCCGGGTGTGCTCAGCACCTTGCCCAGGATGGGCAGCGTCACGTTGCCCACCCGCACGGAGTCGCCCACCCGGCTGCCAAACTGGGCCAGCAGCACGTCGTCGACCAGGGCGCCGCGCCCGGCGCGGAACCCGGCAATGGCCGACACCGGCTGCACGTCCCACTTGCCGTAGTAGGGGAAGTTGCCGCTCAGGTTGCGCACCTGGGCCAGGCGCACGCCCTGGGTGCGCGGAAACAGAATCAGCGAGGCGAAGGTGACTTCGTCGGTCCGCTCCGTGCCCAGCTTGTTGATAAGCGGGGCCACGGCCGGGTCGAAGGGCTGGCTGGAAAAGAACATGGCGTCGGCCCCCAGCAGCTCCTTGGCCTGGTCGGCGATGCTGCGGGCGAGGTTGTCGCCAAAGGAGTTGATGCCCACCAGGGCCGAGATGCCGAGGATGATGCTCGACATGAACAGCAGCAGGCGCGTACGGCTGCGGCGGCTGTCGCGCCAGGCCATGCGCAGGAGCCAGGAGGTATTGGCCATTCTTGTTGATGTGCTGATTAGGTGATGTGCAGATGTGCTGATTATTGATGTGCTGGCTGGCTGACGTGCTGATTGTTGATGTGCTGATGCGATAAGCCAGCTGTGGACTGAGGGTGAGAAGCAGTAAAGAGCTTAGCGTTGTTGATGAAGCTGAATAGGTTTGCCTTCGGCTTCACATCATTGACAAAAGCATCCTCGGCTTATTAACCCATCAGCACATTAGCACATCAACGAATCACCTCATTCTCAACAACCACCTTCCCACCTCTAAGGCGCAGCACGCGCTGGGTTTGAGCGGCCAGCTCCAGGTCGTGGGTGACCAGTACCAGCGTGGTGCCGGCTTCACGGTTGAGCTCAAACAGCAGGTTCACTACCGTGGCGCTGGTGTCGGGGTCGAGGTTGCCGGTGGGCTCGTCGGCAAACAGGATGGCGGGGCGGTTGGCAAAGGCCCGGGCCAGGGACACGCGCTGCTGCTCGCCGCCGGAAAGCTGGGTAGGGTAGTGGTGGCTGCGCTGGCCCAGGCCCACGCGCTCGAGCAGCCCCTGGGCGGTTTGGGCCGAGTTTTTTTCGCCCCGCAGCTCCAGCGGCACCTGCACGTTTTCGAGGGCCGTGAGCGTGGGCAGCAGCTGGAAGTTCTGGAAGATGAAGCCCACGTGCTGGTTGCGCACGGCCGCGCGTTCGTCTTCGCTCAGGTTGTCGAGCTGAATGCCATTGAGGCGCACGCTGCCGGAGCTGGCGCGGTCCAGGCCGGCGCAGAGGCCCAGCAGCGTGGTTTTGCCCGAGCCCGAGGGCCCGACGATGGCAAAGGTGTCGCCGGCCTGCAGGCCGAAGCTTACTTCGTGCAGCACCGTGAGCTGCTGCCCCGCGCTGGGGTAAGACTTGGTGAGGTTCTCGACTTGTAGTATCACAGTCTGATGGAGTTCAAAATAACAAAGGGCCGCCGCGGCGGGTATGCCGGATGGCAAAGTAGTACTTCGCAATGAGCGGGGCCGAGCAAGCAACAGCTGCCGCCGCATTACGTTTGCGTAGCCTGACGCACAAACCTTACGAATACTTTGCGCATTTTGGCTACTGCGTGCTGAAAATGCTTATTCCCCGATTTATGAAGCTTCAATTCCTGGCCCCCGCCGCCCTGCTGGCCCTGCTGCTGGCCGGCTGCAATTCCAAAACCGAGCAGCAAAGCAGCGCCGCGCCTGCCACTGAAACCGCCGCGGCCGGGGCGTCAGCCGCTACCGGCAAGAAGCGCATCCTGTTTTTTGGCAACAGCCTTACGGCGGGCATGGGCCTGGACCCCGAAGAAGCATTCCCGGCCTTGATTGGGCAGAAAATCGACTCGGCCGGGCTGGGCTACGAGGTAATGAACGCCGGCCTGAGCGGCGAAACCACCGCCGGCGGACGCAGCCGCGTGGGCTGGGTGCTGCGCCAGCCCGTCGACATCTTCGTGCTGGAGCTGGGCGCCAACGACGGCTTGCGCGGCCTGCCCCTGGCCGACACCCGCCGCAACCTGCAGGCCATTATCGACACCGTGCGCAAGAAAAGCCCCGACGCTAAAATTGTACTGGCCGGCATGCAGATGCCGCCCAACCTGGGGGCCTCCTACGCGGCCGACTTCAGTAAAATCTACCCCGAGCTGGCTCAGAAAAACAACGCCACCCTCATTCCCTTCCTGCTCGAAGGCGTAGCCGGCCACGTCGAGCTCAACCAGCGCGACGGCATTCACCCCACAGCCGAAGGCGACCGGATTATTGCCCGCACCGTGTGGAAAGTGCTGCTGCCCCTGCTGCAGTAGCGCGGACTCTGGGAGTCCGCGACCCAGAACAACACCAGCCGGCACGAAACGCGGACTCTCAGCGTCCGCGCTACACTCAGATAACCTTTACTTCGTCGAGGTGTACCTCGTCGCGCAGCAGCTCCAGGTTGCGGTAGGCCAGGGGGCGGCCGTGGTCGGTGCTTAGCTCGGGCAGGGGCTCGCGGGCCGCGTCCAGGGTAAGCTGCGTGAATTTGCGCTCGCCCAGGTAAATGGCCACCGGCCGGCCCCGGCGCGGGTCATGCGCGGCCAGGGCATGGTCGATTTCGGCCAGAATACTGCTCATAACTAAAAAATTGAGCGTGAATGGGCCTGAAATATAGGAAGTGTTTTTATGATTCAGTAAAGACCCTGCTTTTTTTGTGAAAAAACGGGAGGCCGGCTACAGCTACGGTCGGGCTACCTTTGCGGCATGACAACTGCTGCATCTGCGCCCCTCACGGCGGCTGCGCTGGCCGCGCGGCCCATTGGCATGTTCGACTCCGGCATCGGCGGGCTCACCGTGGCCCGGGCCGTGGCCCGCCTGCTGCCGCACGAGCGAATTGTGTATTTCGGAGATACCGCCCATTTGCCCTACGGCGATAAAAGCACGGCTGCCATTCAGGCTTATGCGGTTAAAATCTGCGATTTATTGCTGCGGCAGCACTGCAAGGTTATTCTTATTGCCTGCAACTCGGCCTCGGCGGCAGCCTACGAGCTGGTGCGCGAGTACGTGGGCTCCAAAGCCCGGGTGCTGAACGTGATTGACCCCATCGTGGCCCACGTAGGCCAGACTTACCCGGGGCAGCGCGTGGGCCTTATCGGCACCAAGCAGACAGTAAACTCCAACGTCTACAAAAAAAAGATAGACGCCCTCGACGCGGGCGTGGAGCTGCACTCGCTGGCAACCCCGCTGCTGGCGCCCATGGTGGAGGAAGGCTTTCTGGATAACTCCGTCAGCGACGAAATCATCGGGGCCTACCTCAGCAACCCGGCCCTGGCCGACATCAGCGCCCTGGTGCTGGCCTGCACCCACTATCCACTCATTAAGGAGCAGATTGGCCGTTTTTACAATGGGAAAGTAGACGTGCTCGATGCCTCCGACGCCGTGGCGGCCCACACCCAGGCCTACCTGGCCGCGCATGGCCTGCTGGCAGCCGAGGCAGCCACGCCGCCCACGCACCACTTCTACGTGTCGGACTTCACCCGCTCGTTTGAGGAAAGCACGCGCATCTTTTTCGGGCAGGAAGTCAACCTGGAGCACTACCCGCTGTGGGAGTAGGCAGGGCCTGCTACAGCTTTTCCTCCAGCCACAGGTAGCCCGCCGCCAGCAGGAACAACACGAAAAACCAGGTGGCTGGCCAGGGCTGCAGTGCTGTTTCAGCGGCTGCCAGGCCTGGCGCTGCCGCCGTGCGCTGCGCCAGGGCCAGGCGGCGGGCCTGCTGCTCAGGGCCCGGCCACACGGCGTCGGCAAAAACGTAGAAGTGGTGTACGCTACCGCCCGGGCCCTGCACCTGATGCCAGCCGGTGCGGGCGGGCCAGAACCGGGCCGTGCTCCACTCGGGCAGGCGCGTATCCTGGCGCAGGGCCAGGCGCACGGCGGGCCCGCCGGCCAGGGCTTTAACGGTAGGCAAGGCCTCGGGCAGGGGAGCTGCCAGGTGGAGCAGCAGGGGCTGGTGGGGGCGCGGCCAGAGCGTTTCATAGCTCCAGGCAGGCCCGTTTTCCTCAGGGGGCGTGGCGGCCGTTAGCAGGTGGTTCCAGAAAGAGGCATAAACCGCCGGGCGGCCCTGCAGCTGCCACTGGAAGGTTTCGGGCAGCACCGACACTACCGCCGAGCCCAGCCCTACGCGGCGGCTGGCAGCGGCCAGGGCTCCCTGCGGGCCGCGGGCCAGGGCCCGCAGCTGCAGGCCGGGGCGCAGCTGCGCCGGCAGGCTGGCCGGGGCCGGGGCGGGCCCATCGGCCCAGGTAAGCGGCTGAGCAGCTGTTTGGGCAGCCGGGCGTGCTTGTACAGAAAACCCTGCCAGGGCCGGCAGCGTGCGGGGCAGCGGGGCGGCATCGGCCAGCACCACCAGGCCCAGGCGGCCGGCGCGCAGGGCGCTGCTTAAGGCCTGGCTTTCGGCGCCCGACAGCCCGGCCAGGGTAGCGGCATCGGCGATGAGGATGCCGTAGCCAGCCAGCAGGGCCGGGGTAAGGCGCGTGAGTGACCGGGTGGGCTGGTTGACAAACTCCGTTTGCTGCAGCCCGCGGCTCACGGTGCTGCGCAGGGCCACAGCATACCGCGCATCGGCCAGGTGGTTTTTCAGAAACTTAAACTCAAACGAAGGCGTGGCAGCCAGCAGCAGCACAGCCGGGGGCTGACGCTCGGTAACCTGCACCGGCAGCGGGGCCGACTCCAGCACCCGCCCAGCCCGCCGGAGCACCAGCTCATACACGGCCAGTCCCGCCGCTTTGGGCCGGTAGCGCAGGCGGAAGTCGCCACCGCCTTGGAGCAGCTGTGAGTCGCGCACCGCCCCCGCGGCACGCAGGCTCACCCACACCGGGGCATTGCCGGGGAGGGGCAGCACCTGCCCCTCCACCTCCACCGTCTGGCCTAACACCAGCCGGCGGTTCCAGCCGGCCGCACGAAACCCGGCACCTTGAGCCGGCGCGAGGTGCTGCACGGCCATGGTGCCAAGCAGGGCCAACTCGGCCGGGGCCGGCCCCTGGCCCAGCACGTGCAGCCGCTGCAGCGCCGGCCGCTGCTCGGCCAGGTCGAGCAGGCTGGGGAGCACGCGGGCTTTTGAAGGGGCCTCCCCGGTGCCATAAAAGTAGACGGGCGTGCCCGCCCCCAGACGGCGCAGCAAGGTGCTCAGCGTGTCGGGGTGGTAGCCGGTGGTGAGCAGAACGGCCTGCGGGCGGGCAGCCCGCACGGCAACCAGCGGGGGAAAGGCCGTTAGCCACAAGGCCAGCGCTGCTACTACCCCGGCGCCGGCCCGCAGGCCGCGCTGCCGCTGCCGGGGGCGTTGCCAGGCCAGCACGGCCAGCCCCAGGCCCAGCAGCAGGCAGCCGGCCAGCAGGCCGTAGTAGAGAAGCAGGTTGGGAGGGGCTAAAAACGTCATGCTATTGGCTCAGCTCCTGAAAATAGCGACGGGACATACGGTCGCCGGCCGGGGCCGCAACAGGGGTGGGGCGGGGCTCAGCCAGCAGGTCGGTCAGGGCCCGCTCCACGGGGGCGCGGCAATCCTGGCAGGCGCTGCGGCCGGCCCGCGCTTCCGCAATGAGCTGGCGCAGGGCGCGCAGGGCCGGCAGGTATAAGCCCGGCCGCTGCAGGGCCGCGGCGCTCAGCTCGGTGCCGGCTTGTTCCAGCAGGCGGGCGTCGGCCGGGGCGAGGCGGGAGCCGGGCGGATGGGCCTGCAGCCAGCGCAAAGCGGCGCGCGCGGCCGGCGGCGGGGTGGCTGGTGCCGGCTCCCGGTGCCGCTGCGGGGCGGCTGCGCCGGCCAGCTCGCCGGTGAGGCGCAGGGTGGCTTCGGGCATGGGCGGCGGCGTGAAGCCGGCCTTGCGCACGTAGGCACGGGTTTGCTGCTGCACCTGCTTGAGCAGGCGCAGGGCCCGGTACTCGTAGGGCAGGGCGGCAGCCAGCTGGCCGGTGCGCAGGCGCAGCTCGGCGGCCCACATCTGGTCGAGCACGGCGCGCAGCTTGGCTTTCACGGCCGGCTCCAGGAAGTCGGCCGTTTCGGCGTCGTCGTGGCGGTGCATGTAGGGCTCCATCAGCTCGTCGGTGCCCGCCGTGGGCGAGGGCTGGGCCGGGTTCGCGGGCGCATGGCCGTGGTCGTGGTGCTCTTCCTCGGCGGTGGGGGCGTGGCCATGCTCGTCTTCATCCTCCTCTTCGGCAATGGGTGGGCGCGGGGCCGCGCCCAGGCTCTGGCTGGCTTCTTCGCCCATAAACTTGCCGTAGCGCAGGCGCAGGCTCTGCTGGTCGAAGCCCAGGGCATTGGCCCGGCTGCTGACGGTGGCCGCATCGAGTCGCTTCTTTTCAGCCAGCAGCTTTTCGGTGTCGATAATAATCTGGCGCTGGCTGCGGAAGTATGCCGGCGCCACCTTGGCGCCCAGGCTCATGTCGTCGAGGCTGCTGGCCACGGCGGTGTCCTGCCACTGCACCAGGTAGGCATCGGTGCGGGCCTGCCGGCCTTGATTATCGCGGGCGACTATGTAGAAGTACAGCTCGTCGCCATACGTCAGCCCCAGGCGGGGCAGGTTGAGCATGCTGCTGAGCGAGGCCTGGGGCGGCTGCCCGCTCAGGCCGGCGCTCAGCTCGCGCCGCAGCTCCCGGAACTTCACGGCCTCGCCCTGGCCCTGGGCCACGGTAATCACCAGCTCGGCCCGGCTCAGGCCGTAGTCGTCGCGCAGCGTCGCCCGCACCGGCAGCTCGGGGCGCACCCCGAACTCCACCAGCGTGTAGGGCTTGGGGGTTTGAATGCGAACCACCGGCGCCTGGTCGGGGCGCACTTCAATGGCGTAGTCGTCCGACACGGTGCTGCCCAGGCGCAGGCGGTAGAGCGTGGAGCTATTTAGCGTTTGGCTGATGAAGAACGTGCCGGGCTTGCCAGCCACCGCCTGCAGCCGCAGCCGCCGCAGCCCGATTTCCAGTTCCGGCGCCGCAGCACCGGCTCCAGCCACGCTTACCTGCCAGCGCACCCGCGAGCCCTGCGGGCACTGAAAGGACGCCTGCGGGGGAGAGAATGTGGGTTGCCGCGTATAAGCTGGCGGAGTCACTGCAAGCGTGGTGCTGGAGATGCTAGCGGCCGCAGGGCTTGCTTTGCTTGCCTGGCTGGGAAAGTGCACCGCCACTCGCTGTAGCTTCAACTCCCGGGCCTGCTGTGGCAGGCACCACAGTCCCGCCGCCGCCAGCAGGAGCAGGCCCGCCCCCAAAGCCGGTTTTTGCAGGGATACGGGCAGGGCGGAACTTCCGGCAGCGTGCAGCTCCTCCAACCGGGAAGCTACGCGCTGCTGCTGCAGCAGCTCCAGCAGGTTTAGGTCTTCCGGACGACGAAGCAGCAGGCCGGTGCTGTCTTCCAGAGCCGGGTGCTGGCGGTCGAGGCGGGGTGCAACGGTAGCGGCCCGCAGCTGCCGCAGGGGCCAGAGCTGCCAGGCAGTAAGGAGCAGGACCAGACCGGCCATACCCGCCCACACTAGCCCCGAGACTGCCGGCCAGCTGCTGCTCGCGGCCCAAAGCAACCCGGCTGCTGCTACAGCTGGCAGTAAAACCGCAGCGGCACGCCGGGCCTGGTAGCTTCGGGCCACCGCCTGCAGCTGCCGGCGGGCGCGCAGCAGCTCCGTTTCCCGCGAAGTAGAAACCGGCGTACTCATAGGGTGGTGGGGCTAAGCCGGGCCCGGCGCTGGGCCAGCAGGCGTTCGAAAGCAAACAGCAGCCCGGCGGCCAGTACCAGCCAGGGACGTAAATCGATGGTATGGAAGACGCGTTGCGGGTTGGAGCGCGCCGCCGGCCGGGTCGGCCCGGCTAGCTGAGCCGGGTCAATGGCCCGCTGGTCCAGGGAGTCACTGGCGATGTCGGGGGCAGGCTCGGGATGCAGCAGCTCCAGGAGCAGGGCTGGCAGCGCCGGGCTGTCGGCCAGCTCGCTCCAGGCCGGGTGCAGGCGGGTGTGCAGCTGGTATATCGCGCCCTGGTCTACCGCCGTGCGGGAAAGCACGGCCCGGCCCGGCCCATCGGTCCATAGCGGCTGCCCCGTCGGCGCGGCTACCGCCCGGCGGAAGATGGCAGTGGGCTTTTCCTGCACCAGGCGATGCTGCAGGTGGCTGAGGTTTGCCGCACCGGGCGCAGGTGCTTCCTGCCACAGCCGGGTGCCCTGGCCAAGGGCCCGGCGCCACTCAGCCGGCAGCGGGTCGTCGCTCAGCCAGAAAAGCCAGTCGGGAGCCGCAGCCGGCGCGGGCGCCGAAGAAGTAAGGCGGAGCGCAAGCGGCACCCGCAGCCCCAGGGCAGCGGCCCGCAGCCCGGCCTGCAGCACACGCGCATCGGCACTATACTCATCGGTATAGAAAATAGTAGCCCGAAGCGGACGGTCGGTTACGGGTATGGTCTCCCGAGCTGGTCCGGCCGTGGGCAGGGAGGTAAGCAGCCGGCCTTGGGCGCCCTCGGTCAACTGGTGAGCAGGCAGGCCTGGCAGGCGAATGGGGGCACCTGCCGCCGGCTTGCTCACCGCATACCGGCGGAAGCTGGTCTGTGCTTCCGTGCTGCTGCCCAGCCAGAGGGCCAGGCTGTCGGCTCGCAGCGCCGCCGCCTGTACCCAGCGGCTGCGGCCGGTATGGGGCAGCGCCACCCAGGAAATAGTGCCCGGCAGCGGCGGGTGGCTGCCCTGCAGCCCGCGCTGGGCGGTGCTGCCCAGCACGAGCAGTGGCTGGCTACCAAACTTGCCCGCCGCCTGCTGCACGCGGGCCCATTGGTAGCGCGGTACTCCTCTCTCAGCTGCCAGCAGCCCCCGGGCACTGTCGCCCAGCACCCGGGAGCTGGCCTGCCAGGCGGGGCCCGAGATTTTGGGGAAGCCGGCGCTCAGCCAACGCAGGGTGTAGCCCCGCTGGCGCAGGGAGTCGATGCGGGGGCGGTGCAGGGCCAGGGCCGGGTTCGTTGCGATATCAGGGCTTAACAGCACCTGCCCTCGGGGGGCCGGCCGGGCTTGCCGCCACACCGGGCCGGCCAGGGCCAGGGCCAGCACCGCCAGCAGGGCTGCCCGCACCAGCAGCAGCCAAAGCTGCTCGGGCTGCAGGCTGCGCAGGCGGCGGTTGGCGCCCGCGGTTAGCCAGCGCAGGCTGCCCACTGCCACTTCCCGGCCCGGCCGCCGGTTCCAGAGGTGGATGGCCACCGGCACCAGCAAACCCAGCAGGGCAAGTAAGGCAGATGGGGTAAGGAAGGTGAGCAAGGCGAAGGGAGCGGAAAAGGAGCAGGGATTCGTCCAGGTACGGCTGTGGGCAGCGGCTTGGCCCAGAGACAATGCTTTAGCTAATGGTGTTGCGGCGGCGCAGAAACTCCCGCATGGCCCGGTCCAGCGGCTCGCTGCAATTCAGCTGGTGGTAGTCGAAGCCGCGCCGGCGGGCGGCCTTGGCCGTTTCGCCCAACCAGCTTTGCAGGCGGGCCTGGTAGGCCGGGCGCTGCTCGTCGGCATCGAGCTGCAGGCTGCGGCCGGTTTCCAGGTCGCGCAGCGTTACGGCCCCGCGGTAGCTGAAGCGCAGCTCATTGTCGGCCAGCAAGTGCAGCAGCAGCACTTCGCCGCTCACGGCCTGCAGCTTGGTGAGCAGCGTGGTGATTTCGGACTCTTTCTCATATAGGTCGCTTACGCATACCGTCAGGGCCCGCTGCCGCCGGGCGGTGAGCGGGGCGGAGGTCTCCACCCCGGGGAAGCCGCCGGCAGCCTCCGCGGTTTCCAGCGCGTGGTAGAGGCGGGGCAGCTGCCGGGTATCGGCCCGGGGCGGCAGGTGGCGCAGGCCGGCCGGGCCCAGAATGCTCAGTCCCACGGCGTCGCCCTGCTGCTGGGCCAGGTAAGCCAGCGCCGCCAGCAGCAGGCGGGCGTAGTCGAGCTTGGTCAGGCCGTTGTCGTCGCGGTGGTTCATGCTGGCGCTGGCATCGAGCAGCAGGTGTATGCTCAGGCTGGTGTCTACCTCCGATTCGCGCAGGTAGTAGCGGTCGGAGCGGGCCGCCAGGCGCCAGTCGAGCCGGCGCAGGTCGTCGCCGGGCTGGTAAGGCCGGTACTGGCTGAACTCCATGCCCGCCCCGTGCCGCCGGCTGGCGTGCGCCCCGTGCAGAAAGCCCTCGGCCGCCCGGCGGGCGGCCAGGCTCAGGTTTCGTAAGCCGTGCAGGATTTCGGGGGAAAGCATTTTTTGGTTTTTGGTACTCAGTGCTCAGTACTCAGTGTTTGGTAATAGAATGAATAAGAACGTCATGCTGAGCGAAGCCGAAGGCGGAGTCGAAGCATCTCTACCGCAGCAGTAATTTTTTTGAAGGGGTTTACTCTCGTGGTAGAGATGCTTCGACTTCGCTGCGCTCCGCTCAGCATGACGTTCTTATAATTTCGGTTTTCGATTTCCCACTTTCAATTCCTTCACTCTTACCTACACCGTCACCGCGGCCAGCAGGGCAGCCACGGCATCATCAGCGGTCAGGTTTTCGGCTTCGGCGTTGAAGTTCAGCAGTACGCGGTGGCGCAGTACGGGTGCGGCCAGGGCGCGAATGTCTTCCAGGGTGGCGGCAAAGCGGCCGTGCAGCAGGGCCCGGGCCTTGGCGCACAGAATCAGGGCCTGCCCGGCCCGGGGGCCGGCGCCCCAGCGGCCATACTCCTGGATAAACTTCACATCCGACGTAGCCGGCCGCGTGGCCCGCACCAGGCGGTTCACATAGCTCATCAGCTCGGGGCTGAAGCTCACCTGCCGCACCAGCTGCTGCAGGGCCGGAATCTCGGCCCCGCCCAGCACGGGCTGCACTTGCTGCCCGGCCGTGCCGGTGGTGCCACGCAGCACGGCCAGCTCCTCCTGCTCGCTGGGGTAGCCGATGCGCACGTAGAGCAGAAACCGGTCGAGCTGGGCCTCGGGCAGGGGGTAGGTGCCGCTCTGCTCGATGGGGTTCTGGGTGGCCAGCAGGAAAAAGGGGCGGGGCAGGGCGTGCTCGGTGCCCGCGTAGGTGACGTGGCCCTCCTGCATGGCTTCGAGCAGGGCGGCCTGGGTTTTGGGCGGCGTACGGTTTATCTCGTCGGCCAGCACCAGGCTGGCGAAGATGGGGCCCGGGTTAAATTTAAACGAGCGGCGCCCCGTGCCGTGATCTTCCTCCAGCACCTCGGTGCCGAGAATGTCGGTGGGCATCAGGTCGGGCGTAAACTGGATGCGGCGGAAAGGCAGGTCGGTGGCCGCGGCCAGGGTGCGCACCAGCAGGGTCTTAGCCAAGCCAGGTACGCCTTCGAGCAGGGCGTGGCCACCGGCCAGCAGGGCCACCAGCACTTCCTCCAGCACGGCTTCCTGGCCAACAATGACTTTGGCGATTTCGGCTTTCAGGACCGGCAGGCGGGCCAGCAGGGGGTGGAGTTGTTCTTCAGTCAAAGGAAAAGAAGGCGAAAAGCGGGCGAAAAGGAAAAGTTATAAAGTCTAATGGCAGGGCGCAAAAAGCGGGTTTATTGCCCCTGTAGACGTGTTTGGCGAAAGCTGTTAAAGTCGGACAATCCAGCATTTGGGGTTGAGTGCCGGGCCCGTGTGGTTGCTACTTTACTTATCAATTCGGCCTTCTACTTACTGAACACCTTACTACTATGAACTCATCCAAGTTTTCAGTTTGCCCTGCAGTAGCGGCGCTTGTCCTCCCCTTGGCTGCGAGCCTCACAGCCCCGGCATTAGCCCAAGCTCCTGCTCGGGCATCTGCTGCCTCAGCCCAGGCAGCCGAAGCCCCCGCTCCGGTTTCAGCACCTGCCGCAATGCCGGCAGATAAGCTCTACCGCCGCAACATTGTTCGTTTCGACCTTCTCTCACCACTGGCATACAACATTAGCAACAGCCTCTTTGACAACGGCTTGGTTTGCCCTGTGCTGGTTTCCTATGAGCGGCAGCTTAACGGGCAGTGGAGCCTGGGTGCTGAAGCTCTCTTTAATGGTGGTGAGCGCACCAACCGCCGTAGCGGGGCCGCCCTGATGGCACGTTATTACACCCAAAAGACGGGCGCTACTGCAGGAATGATGACGGGCTTCTACGTTTCTCCCGTAGTCAGCTACCGCGCGGTCTCCGCCGCTTATTTGCTGGATGGCAATCTGCTTACGCATGGCAAGCGCGCGGGGACTGGACTGCTGGCAGGCTACCAGCTTCCGCTGGGAAAACCCGGTACTTCCCGCCTCGCCCTGGATGCCAGTATGGGCCTGCTCTACTGGAACCGCCTGGGCACCGACCGTACCGACGTAGACCCGGCCAGGCCTGGCTCGACGGGGCCGGACCTGAAACAGACCGGACTCATACCCGATTTTCGACTGGGCGTAGGCATCAAGCTTTAGCGCCCTGGCAAAGGTGTTAAGCAGTAAGGGCATACAGCAGAATGTTTACCCCAAACTTGGTGTTGTCCTCGGCCAGGAAGCGCTTGTTGCGGAAGTCGTAATCCCACTCACAGCCATAGTCCTTGTTGGAGTACAGCACGCCCAGGCGACCTTTTATTTCTATGCCTTTCAGGTAGTCGTGCACCAGGTCGTCGCCCCAGCCGTTCAGCTCGAAGCCGGTGTTGGGCGGGCCGTCCTTGAAGGTGAAGAACTGCGAGTAGATGGGGTGGGTTTTGGGCAGCTTCTTCAGGGCGCCGGCCCCGAAGCACTGCCGCATCTGCTCCTCAAACGAGCGGGCAAACAGGCCGTCGATGTCGTGGTTGCAGTCGTCGACAAACACGAAGCCGCCGTTGCGGACGTACTGGATAAAGTTCTTTTTCTCAGCCGCCGAAAACTGCACCAGCCTATGCCCCGACAAATAGCAGAACGGGTAGCTGAACAGCTCGGGGCTGTCCAGGGCCACCACTTTCTCCTTGGGATTCACCGGCACCGTGGTGTACTGCACCAGGGAGTGCAGCAGGTTGGCCGGCATCCGCTCGTCCACGGCGTCCCAGTCGCCGGACTGGTACTTGAGGCGCACGAAGGTGAAGGCCATTACAATGGGTGAATGGAGTGAATGGGTGAATGGGTGAATGAAGTAAACAGGAAATGAGTGAAAGGAATGAATGAGGCATAAGCAAAGCAAGCCAGAACACTCATTCACCCATTCACCTCATTCACCCATTCACCCATTGCCTACACCGCGTCTGACAGGCTGGTGAAGGTGAAGTCCCTAATCTTGAGCGGGGGCACCAGGTTGCCGCCCAGGCGCACGGGCTTGCCAATGGCCTCGAGGTTGTTGAGCATGATGATGGGGCTCTCGTTGAAGCGGAAGTTCTTGACGGGGAACTTGATTTGGCCGTTCTCAATGTAGAACGTTCCGTCCCGCGTCAGGCCCGTGTAGAGCAGCGTCTGGGGGTCGACGGGGCGGATGTACCACAGGCGGGTAACCAATATGCCTTTGGCTGTGCCTTTGATGAGGTCGGCCGTGCTCTGGGTGCCACCTTCCATTATCCAGCCATCGGGCGGGGGCAGGTCGGCGATGCCGGCTTTCTGGGCCCAGAAGCGCGAGGAATACAGATTTTTTACCACGCCTTTCTCAATCCAGACCGTTTTGTTGCGCGGGCGGCCGTCGTTGGCGAAAGCCAGGCCAGGCACCTCGGCATTGGTGGGGTCGGAGTAGATAGTGACACGCTCGTCGAACATCTTCTCGCCCTTCTTATTGCCGCCGCCTTTCTTGCTCAGGAAGGAGCGGCCCTCGTCGGCCGAGCGGGCGTCGAGGCTCTGCATCAGCACCGACAGCAGGGAGGCATCCACGTTCGACACCAGGGCGTTGGGCTCCAGGATGACGGTGTACTTGCCCGGCTCCAGGGCCTTGGCACCCACCGACGACGAGGCTTTGTCGGCCGCGATTTTCGTCAGGCGCGCCGCATCGAACTTGCTGGCGTCGGTGTAGTCGGCCGCGGCGTAGCCCGAGCCCTGCCCGTCGGGCGTGCGCACCGTCACGCTGAACTCCACGTTGGTAAACTGCTGGTAGGCTTCCAGGCCCTTGGAGTTGCGCTTGGCCAAAAAGCCGGCGTTGTCTTCCAGAAAGCCGGCCGAGCTCAGCTTCTTCTGGTCGCACAACGCCATGCTGGCGCCAATCTGCCGGGCACGGTAGTCGGGGTTAATAGCGGCGGTGGCCGCTGCGAATGCCTTGCTGCCGTCCTGGTACTGCTGGGCGCCCAGCATGGGCATGTACTCGGGGCTTTCGGGAGCGAGGCGGGCAATTTCCTCAGCCCGCTGCACGCAGCGACGCAGCGTGGCGTCGTCAAACTCGTTGCAGGTGGCGAGGCCGCTGCGCTTGCCGAAGCGGGCCTCCACGGCCAGCGACACGTTGTCGACCGCGCCGGCCGTACTGATGGTGTTGCGCGCCGAGCGCACGTTGCCGCCCGTGCGGCCGTTCAGCGTGGCCTCGCACTCGTCGGCCGTGCTAAAGCTCAGCACCTTCTTCAGAATGGTCTGGGCTTCGTCTTTGGTTAGGATGGACATGGTGTTGATGTGCTGATTTTATGATGTGCTCATGTGTTGATTTGTTGATGTGCCTTTTTAGGTGCTACTGTGAAAAACAGACAAAGCACATCAGCACATCAAGCAATCAGCACATTAACCAATTTTGCGGGCCGTATTTATCACGTTCACGCCATTGAAGCGCGTGGTAGCCGAGCCGTGGCTCACGGCCGAGCTCTGCGAGGGCTGGCCCTTGCCGTCGTTGAAAGCGCCCATGAAGCGGTAGTCCGACTCGTCGCAGATGGCCGAGCAGGAGTTCCAGAACTCTTGGGTGTTGGCCTGGTAGGCCACGTCTTCCAGCATCTCCGTGATTTTGCCTTTCTCGATGGCATAAAACACCTGCCCGCCAAACTGGAAGTTGTAGCGCTGCTGGTCGATGGAGAAGGAGCCGTTGCCGGCAATGTAAATGCCCTTTTCCACGTCTTTCACCAGCTCGTCCACGCTCAGCTTGCCCTTGCCCGGCTGCAGGCTCACGTTGGGCATGCGCTGGAACTGCACGTCCTGCCACGACTGCGAGTAGCTGCAGCCGTCCGACTCGTTCTGACCGACCACGTGGGCCTGGTCGCGGGTTTTCTGGTAGTCGACCAGTATGCCGTCCTTAATCAGGTCCCAGCGCTTGGTTTTCACGCCTTCGTCGTCGTAGCCCACCGCGCCCAACGACCCCAGCTGAGTTTTATCGGCCACCAGGTTCACGATTTTCGAGCCGTAGGGCAGGTTTTTGGCCTTCCACTCCAGGGTGGCGAAGCTGGTGCCGGCGAAGTTGGCCTCGTAGCCCAGCACGCGGTCGAGCTCGGTGGGGTGGCCCACGCTCTCGTGTATGGTCAGGCCCAGGTGGTGAGGGTCGAGCACCAGGTCGTACTTGCCGGGCACCACCGACTTGGCCGTGAGCTTCTGCTTTACCTGCTTGGTGGCTGCGGCCACGTCTTCCAGCATGTCGTAGCTGTACTTGTAGCCCACCACATCCGAGCCCGTGGGGCCGGCCACTTTGTCGGCGGCTTTGGGCGTGAGGTACTCGTAGCCCAGGCCCATGGGCGAGCTCAGGGCCTGCCGGGTGCGGAACTTGCCGCTGGCCCGGTCGATGGCCGTGACGCCAAACGTGGGCCAGATGCGGTGAATGTCCTGGTCGATATAGGAGCCGTCGGTGCTGGCGAAGTATTTCTGCTCATTCACCTGAAACAGCACCGAATTGACGAAAGAGGCGCCGGTATCCATGGCTTTGGCATTCACCGCCAGCAGCAGGTCCACCTTGTCCTTGATGGGCACCTCAAAGGCATTCTGCTGAATAGGGGCCTTCCAGCTTACCTCGCCGTGCCCTTTCTGCGGGGCCAGCTTCACCTGCTCCTTCTGCACCTTGGAGTTGGCCTTGGCAATCTGCACGGCCAGCTGCGCGGCCTTGGCCATGCCGGCTTCGGTTACGGAGTTGGTGGCCGCAAAGCCCCAGGTGCCGTTGGCAATTACGCGCACCCCGGCGCCGTAGCTCTCGGTGCTGGCAATGTTCTGCACCTGCTTTTCGCGGGTGAAGATGCCCTGGTTGAGGTAGCGCCCGATGCGCACATCGGCATAGGTAGCGCCAGCGGCTTTGGCCGCGTTCAGTGCCGCGTCGGCCAGCCGCTTCTTCACGGCCACGTCTACGCCGGGCTCCAGCAGGCGGGCCGGGTCTACCAGCTCCCCGCCGAAGCTGGGCAGGCTGGGCAAAAACAGGGCTCCCGCCGCCAGGCTGGTGAGTCCCACAAAGTCGCGTCTGTTCATAAACAATGAGTGAATGTCGGAATGGGTGAATGAGTGAATGAGCTTGATAGTAGGTGAATGGGTGAATGGCTGAATGAGGAATAGAAAACCATTGGCCCATTCACTGATTCACCCATTCTCGCATTGATTAAACTGCGTCGGAGAGGCTGGTGAAGGTGAAGTCGCGGATTTTAAGCGGGGGCACCAGGTTGCCCGCCAGGCGCACGGGCTTGCCAATGGCCTCGAGGTTGTTGAGCATGATGACCGGGCTCTCGTTGAAGCGGAAGTTCTTGATGGGAAACTTGATTTGGCCGTTCTCAATGTAGAACGTTCCGTCCCGCGTCAGGCCCGTGTAGAGCAGCGTTTGGGGGTCGACGGCCCGAATGTAGTACAGGCGGGTTACGAGAATGCCCTTGGCGGTGCCTTTGATGAGGTCGGCCGTGCTCTGGGTGCCACCTTCCATTATCCAGCCGCTGGGCGGGGGCAGGTCGGCGATGCCGGCTTTCTGGGCCCAGAAGCGCGAGGAGTACAGGTTTTTCACCACGCCTTTCTCAATCCAGGTATTCTTTTGCTGGGGCCGGCCGTCGCCGGCAAAGCTCAGGCTGGGTACTTCGGCATTGGTGGGGTCGGAGTAGATAGTCACCCGCTCATCGAATACCTTGTCGCCCTTCTTATTGCCGCCGCCTTTCTTGCTCAGGAAGGAGCGGCCCTCGTCGGCGTTGCGGGCATCCATGGCCTGCATCATGTTGCTGAGCAGGTCCACGGCCGCCGCGGGCTCCAGAATAACCGTGTACTTGCCCGGCTCCAGGGCCTTGGCGCCTACCGACGACGAGGCTTTGTCGGCGGCCACTTTGGTCAGGCGAGCCGCGTCAAACTTGGCCAGATCGGTGTAATTGGCAATGGCGTAGCCCGAGCCGGTTCCGTCGGGCGTGCGCACCGAAATGGAAAAGTCCAGGTTGCTGGTTTGCTGGTAAGCTTCCAGCCCCTTGGAGTTGCGCTTGGCCGTAAAGCCCGCCGAGTCGCTGAAAAAGGCGGCCGACGACAGCTTGCGGGCCTCGCACAACGCCATGCTGGCCCCAATCTGCTGGGCGCGGTAGTCGGGCGTAATGGCCGCCGTGCGCGCCGAAAAGGCCGCCGGCGAGGCCACGTACTGCTGCGGCCCCAGCAGGGGCACGTATTCGGGGCTTTCGGGGGCAAGCCGGGCTATTTCCTCGGCCCGCTGCACGCAGCGGCGCAGCGTAGCCTCGTCGAACTCATTGCAGGTAGCCAGGCCGGTACGCTTGCCGAAGCGGGCCTCCACGGCCAGCGCCACGTTGTCGGCGGTGCCGGCCGTGCTGATGGTGTTGCGTGCCGAGCGCACGTTGCCGCTGGTGCTGCCCGTCAGGGTGGCTTCGCACTCGTCGGCCGTGCTGAAGCCCAGCACCTTTTTCAGGATGTCCTGGGCTTCAGTTTGGGAGAGGATGGACATGAATTGATGTACTGATTTTATGATGTGCTCATGTGTTGATTTGTTGATGCGTCGTTTAAGGTGCTACTGTGAAAAACAGACAAAGCACATCAGCACATCAAGCAATCAGCACATTAACCAATTTTGCGGGCCGTATTTATCACGTTCACGCCATTGAAGCGCGTGGTGGCCGAGCCGTGGCTCACGGCTGATACCTGCGAGGGCTGGCCCTTGCCATCAAAGAAGGAGCCGAACAGGCGGTAGTCGGACGCGTCGCAGATGGCGGCACAGGAGTTCCAGAACTCCTGGGTGTTGGCCTGGTAAGCCACATCTTCGACCATGTCGGTAATCTGGCCTTTCTCGATGGCGTAAAACACCTGCCCGCCAAACTGGAAGTTGTAGCGCTGCTGGTCGATGGAGTAGGAGCCCCGGCCGGCGATGTAAATGCCCTTGTCCACGCCCTTTATCATCTCATCTACGCTGAGCTTGGCCGTGCCCGGCTGCAGGCTCACGTTGGGCATGCGCTGAAACTGCACGTTGCTCCAGGAGTCGGCGTAGCTGCAGCCATCCGATTCCTTCTGGTTAAGGATATGGGCCTGGTCGCGGGTTTTCTGGTAGTCGACCAGCGTGCCCTCCTTTATCAGGTCCCAGCGCTTGGTTTTCACGCCTTCGTCGTCGTAGCCCACCGCGCCCAGCGAGCCGGGCTGCAGCTTATCCGCCACGATGTTGACCAGCTTGGAGCCGTAGGGCAGGTTTTTGGCCTTCCACTCCAGGGTGGCGAAGCTGGTGCCGGCGTAGTTGGCCTCGTAGCCCAGCACGCGGTCCAGTTCCAGAGGGTGGCCCACGCTCTCGTGTATGGTCAGGCCCAGGTGATTGGGGTCAAGCACCAGGTCGTACTTGCCGGGCACCACTGACTTGGCCGTGAGCTTTTCCTTTACTTGCTTGGCCGCCAGGGCGGCATCTTCCAGCATGTCGTAGCTGTTGCGGTAGCCAATGAGGCCGGTGCCGGCCGGGCCCGCAATCTTGTCGGCCGCCTTGGGGCTGAGGTATTCATAGCCCAGGCCCATGGGGGCGCTCAGCGCGTCGCGGGTGCGGAACTTGCCGCTGGCCCGGTCGATGGCCGTGACGCCAAACGTGGGCCAGATGCGGTGAATGTCCTGGTCGATATAGGAGCCGTCGGTGCTGGCGAAGTACTTCTGCTCGTTGATTTGAAACAGGGTGGAGTTCACAAACGAGGCGCCGTTGTCCAGGGCGCGGGCATTGGCCGCCAGCAGCAAATCCACCTTGTCCTTTACCGGCACCTCGAAGGCATTCTGCTGAATAGGGGTTTTCCAGCTCACCTCGCCGTAGCCCTGCTGCGGGGCCAGCACTACTTTTTCCTTCTGCACCCGGGAGTTGGCCTTGGCAATGGCGACGGCCTGCTGGGCGGCTTTGGCCAGGCTGGCTTCGGTCACGTTGTTGGTTGCGGCAAAGCCCCAGGTGCCATTAGCCAGTACGCGCACGCCGGCGCCATAGCTTTCGCCGCTGGCAATGTTCTGCACCTGCTTTTCACGGGTGAAGATGCTTTGGTTGAGGTAGCGGCCGATGCGAACGTCGGCGTAAGAGGCGCCGGCGGCTTTGGCTGCGTTCAAGGCGGCGTCGGCCAGGCGTTTTTTTGCGGCGGGCTCCAGGCCGGGCTCCAGTAGCCGGGCGGCATCCACGGGTTGTGCGCCAAAGCTCAGAAAGCCCGGCAGCAGCAGGGCTCCGGCGGCCAAACCGGTGAGACCCACAAAGTCACGTCTTTTCAAAATAGAGTAAGGTTCGGGAATATTTCAGAGAGATTTGTAAAGATGCGCCCGCATCCTAAACAAAAAGACAACAGCTTAAACAAAACGTTGCCTCAGCTGCCAAAAGCTTTTTGGGGCCCTTAGGTTCCGGACTGGGGGAGGGGAGGCCCCTGGCCTGGGGTCGCGGCGCTGCTGTCACCCTGGCCCGCGCTTCAACGTAGCTGCGCTGCTCACCATTTCGTAATGCGATGGGCGCGGCATCAGCCGGAAAGGCGTTGTACATTTATGCCCCCTTTTGATGGGGCCTCGATTCGCAGCTTATTCTTTTTTTCACCTTCATTCTCTTTTATGAAACACATGTTTACAACCAGGTTACTGGCTTGCCTGGCATTTCTGGCTCTGCTGTGGCCGCTGGCCACCACCGCCGCACCCTTTACCCCGGGCAACCTCGTGGTGGTGCGCATCGGCGACGGCTCGGCTGCCCTGTCCAGCGCGGCCACGGCCACATTCCTGCTCGAATACACGCCCACGGGCACGCTGGTGCAAACCATCGCCCTGCCCACGGCCGTGTCCGGCAGCAACCGCATTCTGACCAACACCGGCTCGTCGAGCACCGATGCTACGCTCTCGCGCTCCGAAGATGGTCGTTACCTGGTACTGACGGGCTATGATGCGGCCCCGGGCACGGCAACGGTGGCCGGTACCACCTCGGCTACCGTCAACCGGGTTATCGGCCGCATTGCCGCCGATGGCACCATCAACACCAGCACCGTTGTTAACGATGCCTTCAGCGCCGGCAACATCCGCTCGGCCGCTACCGTGGACGGCGCCAACTTCTACGCGGTAGGCTCCAACAGCGGGGTGCGCTACGTGCCGTTTGGCGGTACGGGTGCCAGCACCGCTATCAACTCCGCCCCCACCAACATTCGGGTGGTTGAAATTGCTGATGGCAACCTGTACGTATCGGCCGCCTCGGGTACTTACCAGGGCATCAGCCAGGTAGGAACGGGCCTGCCCACCACCACCGGGCAGACTGTTACCCAGCTGCCGGGCTTCCCCACGGCTTCGGGCCCCCAGCCCTATGAGTTTTTCTTTGCCGACCTGAGCACCAGCGAGCCCGGTGTAGACGTGGTGTATGTGGCCGACGACCGTACCTCTTCCCCCGGCGGCATCCAGAAGTGGAGCCTGGTGGGCGGCACCTGGACGCTGAATGGCTCCATTGCCAGCACCCTGGCCGTGCGCGGCCTCGATGGCATGGTAAGCGGTGGCACTGTTACGCTGGCAGCCAGCGGCAACGGCGGCCTGTTTCTGCTCACGGACAACGCCGGCTACAACGCGGCCCCCAGCGCCGCTATGCTGCCCATGGCCATTGCCACCGCCGGCACCAACGCCGTGTTCCGCGGCGTAGCCTTCGCCCCGGTAGCGGGCATGGTAACGCCTGCGCCTAACATCACCAGCTTCACGCCGGCCACGGGCAACGTAGGTGCTACCGTTACCATCACGGGCACCAACTTCACCGGCGCCACTTCGGTAACGCTGAACGGCGTGGCCATCACCGGCTTTACCGTGGTAAACGGCACGACCATCACCTTCACCGTGCCCATGGGCGCGACCAGTGGTGCCATTGCCGTGACCACCCCCGGCGGCACGGCTACCAGCAGCACTAACTTCACCGTAACGGTAGCCACACCGGCTCCCACCATCACCTCGTTCACGCCGGCTTCCGGTAACGTAGGTGCTACGGTTACCATCACCGGTACCAACCTCACCGGCGCTACTTCGGTAACGCTGGGCGGTGTGGCCGCTATGTTTACGGTGGTAAACGGCACGACCATCACCTTCACCGTGCCCACGGGTGCCACCACTGGCGCCATCTCGGTTACCACCCCCGGCGGTACCGTGAACAGCGGCACCAACTTCACGGTAACGACGCCGGTACCGGCCCCGACCATCACTTCGTTTACCCCCGCTTCGGGCAACGTAGGTGCTACGGTGACCATCACCGGTACCAACTTCACCGGCGCCACGGCCGTGACCCTGAACGGGGCAGCTATTTCGGGCTTCACCGTAGTGAACGGCACGACCATCACCTTCACCGTGCCCACGGGCGCGACCAGCGGCGCCATTGCCGTTACCACCCCGGGTGGTACGGCCACCAGCACAACCAGCTTCACGGTAACCACGCCCACGCCGGCTCCCACCATCGCCAGCTTCACGCCGGCTTCTGGTAACGTAGGTGCTACCGTGACCATCACCGGTACCAACTTCACCGGCGCCACTTCGGTAACGCTGAACGGCGTGGCCATCACCGGCTTTACCGTGGTAAACGGCACGACCATCACCTTCACCGTGCCCATGGGCGCGACCAGCGGCGCCATTGCCGTTACCACCCCGGGTGGTACGGCTACCAGCAGCACCAGCTTCACCGTAACGGTGCCCACCCCGGCGCCCACCATTACCTCGTTCACCCCCACCTCGGGTGCCAGCGGTGCTACGGTAACCATTACGGGCACCAACTTAACCGGTGCCACGGCGGTAACGCTGAACGGTGTAGCCATCACCGGCTTCACGGTAGTAAACGCCACCACTATTACTTTCACCGTTCCGGCTAGCGCTGCCAGCGGCACCATCGCCGTGACTACCCCCGGCGGCACGGCCACCAGCACGGGTACGTTCACCGTAACGCCGGCCGTACCGGCGCCCACCATCACCAGCTTCTCGCCCGCCCGGGCTGTGGCCGGTATGGGCTTCACCCTCACCGTAAACGGCACCAACCTGGTAGCCGGTACGGTTATCAACTTCAACGGCAACAACTACACCGGCATGGTACTGGGCTCGAGCGGCACCGGCTACTCGGTGGTGATTCCCGCCAGCGGCGTGCCGGCTCCGGGTACCTACCCCATCACCGCAACCAACGGCGGCGGCACTTCCATGGCGCTGTCCTTCATCGTGGTGGCTCCCTCTACCGTCTCTGCTTTCGAAGACTTCGAGACGGGCACCAAGGGCGGCTACGCTACCGGCACGGTCATGCTGAGCAGCGGGGCCTGGACCTTCACCGATGCCCTGCTGGGCAACTTGTTTAACGACAAGACGAACGGGGTGCAGAGCGCGCGCATTCGCGGCGGTGGCTCCATCACCATGAACTTCGACAAGCCCAACGGCGCGGGCGTTATCACACTGCAGGCCGCCCTGTACGGTACCGATGCCGCGGCTTCCTTCACGCTGGAAATCTCCTCGGACGGCGGCAACACCTGGACTACCCTGTCGGGCGCCCCGGCGGCCCTTACCACCACGCTGACGACTTACTCGTTCACGGCCAACCGCCCCGGCAACGTGCGCCTGCGCATCAGCAGCACCAACACCACGGCTGGCTCCAACCCGCGCATCAACATCGACGACATCACCATTACCAACTTCATGGGCACGGGTACCCGCGAAGCCAGCCAGGCTCAGCTGAGCCTCTACCCCAACCCCACGGCCGACCTGGTAACGGTAGGCGTGAATGGGAATGCTGCCGGTCTGTCGGTAGAAGTACGCGACCTGCTGGGCCGCGCCGTGCTGAGCACCACGCTGCCCGCCTCGGGCCAGCTGAGCCTGCGCACCCTGCCTGCCGGTACCTACCTGCTCACGGTAGACGGCAAGCTCACCCGCCGCATCACCAAGGAATAGGTTTCCCTGGCTGATGGCCGTTGGCTGCTAGCTAATGGCTGACAAAGACAAAAAAGCCCCTGCTTCGGCAGGGGCTTTTTTTGTGCCCGCCTCCAAACCGCTCGCCGAGGAAAATCGCCTGATAGCAGGGCCTACAACGGCGCATGGCGAGTACCTGGGCCAGGCAGGGGAGGCGGGTAATAAATTCGTAACCGACTAGTAGAAGCTATACCCTGCCGCGGGTGGTACCTTTGTAGTTGCAACCCCTTACTCTGACTAAACTTTAAGCAACAAACGGGTTATGAAGTATTTTCCTACGGAAACAATGAAGAGAGCCTGGTCCCCTGTCGGGCTGCTTCTGCTGCTGCTATTCCCACTACTCGGGGTGGGGCAAACCACCATTTTTACGGAGACCTTTGGGACTCCATCGGCAACTACTGCTATTTCAACTTACGCCGGTCAGAGCGCGCCAGCGACCTTCTCGACTAAAAGCCTGGGTTATACCTATGGCAGCGGAGGTCTAGTCGCTGCAGCAGATATTCGCTCTTCAAATGCTTCTACAGGCTATACCGGAGCTTCCGGTAATGGCAATGCCTTTTTTACACAAGCCACCGATAATATAGGTTTTTCTATCGGTAGCATTGATGCCAGCGCTTACTCAGGTCTTCAGTTGTCCTTTGGCATACGAAGAGAAATAGCGAATGCGGCGTACGGTGTGTTGGTAGAATATTCCACCGATGGCACCACTTATACGGGAACGGGAGTGACTGTAAGCAACTTGCCAGCTAGTACCGCAGTAGTTGGATGGGCCACTACTAAGGCTACTGCCACACTGCCGGCAGCGGCGCAGTCTGCAACTCTTTCCATTCGCTTTGTTAAAACCGGTACAGCTACGGCAGTTCGCTTGGACGACATCGTTTTGACTGGTTCAGCCGTTGGACCTGCCATTTCGGTTTCAGCTGCTGCTTTGACTACGTTTTCGACCGTGCAAGGCACGGCTTCGGCCCATCAGAACTATACAGTGTCGGGCAGCAGCCTCACGGCTGGCATCAGCATTGTGTCGCCTACGGGCTACGAGCTGGCGCTGGAGTCGGCTACTCCCAATACCCCGGGCGCCTTCAGCGCTTACCCGGCGGGCTCGCCCCTGGTGCTGCCGCAAAGCGGCGGCAGCGTGGCATCTACTAAAATCTACGTGCGGCTGGCTGCTTCCGCAACGGTAGCCGGAAACCCTTACAACGGTAACATCGTGCACAGCAGCACGGGAGCTGCTTCCGTAAATAAAGCGGTTGCGGGTACCGTAACGGCGCCCCCCACCATCAGCAGCTTCACGCCGGCCAACGGCCCGACAGGCACGGTGGTAACCATCAACGGCACCAACTTCACCAATGCTGCGACGGTCACCTTTAATGGCACCACGGCCACTACTGTCTCGTTTGTAAGCAGCAGCCAGCTTACGGCGACGGTGCCCACCGGCGCCACTACCGGCCCCATTGCTGTGACCGTAAGCGGCAACACCGCTACCAGCGCCACAAGCTTTACCGTCGACCCTACCCCCAACCCGGTTCCGACCATTACCTCCCTCTCGCCCAATAATGCTTTCGCCGGCGGGGCGGGCTTTACCCTTACCGTAACGGGCACCAACTTCCAGACCGCAGCCACCACCACCTTCACCTTCGGCGGGACGAGCTATACTCCTAATACTACGGGCTTCACCAGCACCAGCTTCACGGTGGCCATTCCGGCGGCAGCAATTGCTACGGCTGGCCCCAAAGCGGTGACGGTAACCAACCCTGCCCCCGGCGGTGGTACGGCCACCGCTACGTTTACCGTTAATCCTGCCGCGCTGGCTACTTACTCTACGGCCTCCTTAACCGGTTCTGCTGCCTCCGTTAGCCCTGCTGCTACGGCAGCCAACGTTACGGCTTCTGCCATTACCCGGGGCAGCGGCCTCTCGGTACAGTCCAGCACCGGCGGCTTCAACAGCGGCGCCTGGAGCACCAGCGGCACTCCCAACCTGGATGACTTCCTGGCCTTTGACCTGACCATGGCCAACGGCTTCTTTGCGACCATTAACACCATCACCCTGAGCGGTACGCGAACTCCTGCCGGCCCCCAGACCCTGGAGCTGCGCTACAGCACCGACGGCACCAACTTCAGCAACCCGGTTTCGTTGGGTACGGCTTCGCTGCCCGCCGATGGGGTAGACTACAGCTTTTCCTTTACGCCCGCCGGCGGCACGCTGCAGGCCGTGCTGGGCTCGATTTACTTCCGCCTCTACGGCTATAATGCCACCAGCACGGGCAACTTTACGCTGAAAAATGTGACTGCGGCCAATGCCCTGAACGTGGAAGGCACCGTGTCGGCGGCGACGCCTGGCACCATTACGGTGTCGACCAACGGCCCCCTGGCCGTGGGTGCCACCCAGCAGCTTGTGCCCTCGGCCCCGCCGGTAAGCTACACCGTGAGCGGCAGCTCGCTGGGTATCATTCCGCTAACCATTCAGGCCCCGGCCGGCTTCCAGGTTTCTACCACGGCGGCCTTTACGGGCATTACAGCCGATGGAAACACCCTGACGCTGACGCCCAGCGGGGGAAGCGTGCCCACTACTACCATTTATGTGCGCCTGAGCGGCAGCGGCACCGTGGGTCCGCTGACTGGCAACATCGTGCACAGCAGCGGCGTCTCGCCCACCCAGAACGTTGCCGTAACCGGTACGCTCAACATTGCCCCGCCGACCATTGGGGTGGCCCAGGGTGGTACTGGTATTGCCGCGGGTGGTTCTTTTGCCTTCCCCGACACCCGGGTGGGCGTGCGCAACACCCAGTCCTTCACGGTAAGCAACACCGGTGGCCAGACCCTTACCATCAGCAGCATCAGCACTATGGGTAGCGACTTCACCGTGGTTGGCGTGCTGCCCACCATTGTGCCGGCCTTCAGCTCGGCTACCTTCTCGCTGCGCTTTGAGCCCTCGGCCATCGGGGCCCGCACGGGCAGCGTTACGCTCAACAGCAACGACCCCACCCAGCCAGCTTATACTTTCAATCTGAGTGGCAATGGTCTGGCCAGCACCTTCGTGCGCTGGACCGGCGCGGGTGGCGACAACAGCTTCTTCACGGCCGCTAACTGGTCGGCGGGTACCGTGCCCGGCTCCACCGACGACGTGCTGCTCGACCACAGCACCGTGACTGGCGCCTACGTGGTAAGCATGAGCGGAGCCGGCGTAGCCCCGGTAGTTCTGCGCTCCCTGACCATCAACCCCGGCGGAACTGCCCAGCCTACTATTGAGCTGGAAGTGCCGGCCAGCAACACCTTGCCGGACGCCCTCACCATTACGGCCGCTTCCGGTCAGCCTTCGCTGTCTATTTACGCGCAAGGCATTGTAACCAACCGTAGCGGCGCTACTTCAGCGGCAGGTATTGTAGTTACGGGCAGTGTGCTGAACGCCTACATCTACAACGGCGGCCTGTACCAGCATGCTACGGTACGCTCGTCGTCGGATTTGACCGACAACCTGTCCGGGGTAGGCGGTACTGAAAACGGCAACTTTGCCTTCGACGTTACTCCAGCCAGTGCCGGGCAGCTAACCTCAATAGCACTGCAAGGGCGAATCTTTGGAAACCTCAGCTTTGTGGCACGCGACGCATCTGGTTACGCGGGTTCAGGCACTACTTCCCCGTTTACCATCAATGGTAACCTGATTATTGCCTCGGGTACGCAGTTTCAGAATAGCATTACCACAACCCACGTGCGGGGCAACATCGTCAACAATGGCAACCTGCGCTTCACCGGTACCAACCAGCAGCTGATTTTTGACGGGCAGGCGCCTCAAAGCATCAGCGGTACGGCCCTTGGCAGCAGCACGGCATCCGGCAACAGCGGTTTGGCGGCTAGCCTGACCCTGCAAATGGCGAACCCCACCGGCCTCACCCTGAACACCGACGTGCTCATTACCGGTACCCTCGACCTGCAAAAGGGCAACATCAACACCAATGCCACTACCGGCAGGCTGACCATCGCGGCTGCCGCCAACATCACCGGCGGCTCGGCCAGCAGCTACATCAATGGGCCGCTGCTGCGTGCTACGGCTACGGGGGCGCGCACCCTGCTTTTCCCCATCGGCAAGGCAGGCAACTTCCGTCCGCTGACGCTGGGCATCACGGCTCAGACCAACACCCCCACTTATTCAGCCGAGGAGTTTGAAGGTGCACCCAGCACCACCCCCCTGACGGGAGGGCTGACCCGCGTATCGTCGCGCCGCTACTTCAGCCTCACGCCCAGCGTGGCACCCACGGGCTTCAGCGCCACCCTCACCATAGCGTTCGAGGTGAATGACTTCGTGAACTACCCCGCCGACGCTTCCTTCGTGGTTGCTAAGCGCGACGATGCCAGCAGCCCCTGGGTCAACATTGGCCGCTCGGCCAGCACAGGTAGCACCAACGGTGGCTTCCCCGTAGCGGGCACCCTTACCTCGGCCGCGTTCACGGCCTTCGCGCCCGGCTCGGAGTTCTCCCTGGCCAGCACCAGCGCCAGCAGCATCAACGGCTTCCCCGGCCTGAACCCCCTGCCGGTGGAGCTGACCAGCTTCACGGCTAGCCGCCAGCCGGCGGGTGTAGCTCTGCGCTGGACCACCGCCAGCGAGAAAAACAACGCCTACTTTATGGTAGAGCGCAGCCTCGACGGCAAATTCTTCACGGCCATCGGCCGGGTAGAGGGCCATGGCAACAGCGCCCGTACGTATGCTTACGGTTTGCTCGACGGCCAGGCTCCCCAGCAGCAGCTCTACTACCGCCTGCGTCAGGTAGACACCGATGGCAAGTCTTCGCTTTCGCCAGTAGTGGTAGTGGGTGGCAGCGAGTCGAAAGACCTGACTGTGTTCCCCAACCCGGCTCAGCAAAGCATCAGCTTCCTGGCCGCTGGCGCTTCTCCCTACCGCATCCTGAACCAGCTCGGTCAAACCCTGCTACACGGCACCGCCGAAACTGGCCTCAATATGCTGCCCCTCGATAAGCTGACGGCCGGCAGCTACCTGCTGGAGCTGCAAACCAGCCAGGGCCGCGTAGTGCGGAAGTTCGTGAAAGAGTAGTCTGGACCACGGATTGCCACGGATTTTTCGGATTCCACGGATTTTGTAGACGATTTCCTACAGCCCTAAAGTAAAATGGCCACCCGCAGGGGTGGCCATTTTGCTTTCCTTGTCAGCTCCCGTAGTGGTGAATATCCATCGACAGGCCTCGTAGCCAAGCCATTCTTCTCACCCTCAAGAAAAAGGCGAAGCGTTTGCGGGAGAGCCAGTCAAGCAAGATTGTACAGCAACTTTAAATATGCTCTCAGTGCCTATCAAAAAAGGCCACCCGCAAGGGTGGCCTTTCTTATTGAAGCGGAATAGGGAATCGACTACAAAATCCGTGTAATCCGAAAAATTCGTGTCAATTCGTAGTTCAGACGGAGAAGCTTTCGCCACAGCCGCACTCACGGGAGGCGTTGGGGTTGTTGAACTGAAAGCCCTTGCCATTTAGACCGTCGGAGAAGTCCAGCTCGGTGCCGGCCAGGTAGAGGAAGCTTTTCATATCCACCACTACGCGCACGCCCTTGTCCTCGAACTCCTGGTCCATGGGGCGCACTTCGTTGTCGAAGTCGAGCTTGTAGCTCAGCCCCGAGCAGCCGCCACCAGCTACCGAGGCCCGCAGGCGGTAGGTGTCGTCCAGGTTGGCATCGGCCATCAGCCGCTGCACCTTTTCTTTGGCTTTATCAGATACGGTAATCATTGTTATGAAGCTTTTAGCTGATAGCTAATAGCTATTAGCTTGTTAACAGTCGAGAGCTAACAGCCAATAGCTATTAGCTAACAGCTAATCAGGAACTGGGGTTCAGCACCACGCTGAACACAGTAATGGTGTTGAGGTCGCGGCCGTAGTAAAGCTTGTCCAGGGCCTCGTACACGTTGTGGGCCCGGAAGTAGGAGGTTTGCAGCTCTTTGTCGCCGCGGGCCCGCCACTGCAGGGTGTAAGAGCTTTCCGTGTCGCGGAAGCTGCGCACGTAGCTCAGCATCTTGCGCAGGCAGTCTACCCGGTCGTAGCCCAGCTCGTAGCGAAACAGAAAGCTCTGCTGGTGCCGGGGATTGACGGTAATCAAGTCCAGCCGGGTCTGCCCGTCCAGCTGCCGGTACTCGAACAGCAATTGCCCGGGCTCCATGCCCAGGTGCTGCTCAATCTCGCGCTGCAGGCGGGCACTCTCAACGTGCGTGTCGTTGCTCATAAAGGGAATTATGAGTTATGAGTTAGGAATTATGAGTTGATGGAACAACAACTCATAATTCCTAACTCATAACTCATAATTAAAAAATTAGTGGTGCGCGATTTCCAGCGCAGGCAAACCATTCTTTACGCGGTAGTCGGAGATGGCCGACTTAATGGCGTCCTCGGCCAGCACCGAGCAGTGAATCTTTACCGGAGGCAGGGCCAGCTCTTCCACAATCTCCATGTTGTCGATAGCCAGGGCCTCGTCGACGGTTTTGCCTTTCAGCCACTCCGTGGCCAGCGACGACGAGGCGATGGCCGAGCCGCAGCCGAAGGTCTTGAACTTGGCATCCACGATGGTTTGCGTCTCGTCGTCCACCTCAATCTGCAGGCGCATTACGTCGCCACACTCAGGAGCGCCCACGAGGCCGGTGCCTACGTTCTTCTTGCTTTTATCCAGCGTGCCCACGTTGCGGGGGTTGCTGTAATGGTCGATTACTTTATCGGAGTAAGCCATGGCTTTTTTCAGTTAACAATTAACAATTATCAGTTAGCAGTGAGAGGTTATCAAGTGAGGCAGTAGAACAAGCTGTACACTGCTCACTGATAACTATTCACTGATTAATGTTCGGCCCACTCAATGGAGTTGAGGTCGATGCCTTCCTTAAACATTTCCCACAGCGGCGACATTTCGCGCAGCTTGGTAACGGCTTCCTTTACGTGGCCGATGGCGTAGTCAATCTGCTCGTCGGTGGTGAAGCGGCTCAGGCCGAAGCGCAGGGAGGAGTGCGCCAGGTCGTCGCTCAGGCCCAGGGCCTTGAGCACGTAGCTGGGCTCCAGCGAAGCCGAAGTACAGGCCGAGCCCGACGACACGGCCAGGTCTTTCACGCCCATCATCAGGCCTTCGCCTTCCACGTACTTAAAGCTGATGTTGCTGACGTGGGGCAGGCGGTGCTCGCGGGAGCCGTTCACGTAGCTTTCTTCCAGCTCCAGCAGGCTGCTTTCGAGACGGTCGCGCATCTTGCTCAGGCGCTCGGCGTCCTGGGCCATTTCCAGGCGGGCCAGCTCGCAGGCTTTGCCCAGGCCCACAATGCCCGGCACGTTGAGCGTACCCGAGCGCATGCCGCGCTCGTGCCCGCCGCCATCCATCTGGGCGGTTACCTTCACCCGGGGGTTCTTGCGGCGCACGTACAGCGCACCTACGCCCTTGGGGCCGTAGAACTTGTGGCCGGTGAAGGCCATCAGGTCGATGCCGTCGGCAATTACGTCCACTGGAATCTTGCCTACGGCCTGGGTGCCGTCGGTCATGAACAGGGCGCCGTGCTTATGGGCGATGGCGGCAATCTCGCGGATGGGCTGAATGGTGCCCGTCTCGTTGTTGCCGTACATGATGGTCACCAGAATGGTCTGGGGCGTCATGGCGGCTTCCAGGTCAGCCAGGCTGATGAGGCCTTCCGAGTTCACGGGCAGGTAGGTCACGCGGCCGCCCAGCTTCTCGATGTGCTTACAGGTGTCGAGCACGGCTTTGTGCTCGGTGGTAGCGGTGATAATGTGGTTGCCTTTCTGGGCGTACATCTCGTACACGCCCTTAATGCCCAGGTTGTCGCTCTCGGTAGCGCCGCTGGTGAAGATAATCTCCTTGGGGTCGCAGTTGATGAGGGCCGCAATCTGCTCGCGGGCGTAATCCACGGCCTCTTCTGCTGCCCAGCCGAAGGGGTGGTTGCGCGAAGCGGCGTTGCCAAACACTTCGGTAAAATAGGGCATCATGGCCTCCAGCACCCGCGGGTCGAGGGGGGTGGTGGCGTTGTTGTCGAGGTAAATCGGGAGCTTTAGCATTGCGCGCAGCGGAAAAATCTAGCGAAGAATAATTCCCCAGTAGAACACCGTTTCAATCAAATCGGTTTTCTTTGGGCCCACAAAAATAGACAGAATCTAAATAGGGATTGCTGCCTGATTTTCTGCCTGCCCCCGATATTCGGCCTATGGCGCCCAGAAGGCGCTTATCGGCCGCTGCGACCCCCTAAATGGTCTGAAATCTCCTTGCCGGTAACGGGCCCGGCGTGAGCGCCGCCTCCACCCGCTGTGCTCGTACAGACCATCGGCGTCCACCTTTCCTCCCTCTCCTTACTACGAAACGATGCTCACCAACCTCGAACACCTCGGCCTGGCCGTTAACGACCTGGAGGCCGCTACTGCGCTTTATACTTCCTTGCTGGGCATTGCTCCCTATAAGAAGGAGCACGTAGCCAGTGAGGCCGTCGATACCGTCTTTTTTCAGGTGGGCGGCTCCAAGATTGAGCTGCTGGCCGGCACCTCGCCGGATAGCGCCATCACCAAGTTTCTGGCCAAGAAGCCCGAAGGCATTCACCACGTAGCGTTCGAGGTAGACGACATCCGGGCCGAAATGCAGCGCCTGCAAGAGCAGGGCTTCGTGCTGCTGAATGAGGAGCCCAAGCGTGGCGCCGACAACAAGCTCGTATGCTTCGTACATCCCAAAAGCGCCGCCGGAGTTCTGGTGGAGCTTTGCCAATCAATCGCTGATTAGCGCTGATTGTATTGATTCCATTGATTCTTCCGGCTACTAGCTTCTACAGCAGTGAGTGCGGAAGTCGGCACAGCTAACTTCCCAGTGGACTGTGGGAGAGCCTGAAATCAGCGGAATTAATAAAAGCCGCGTTAACAGCATATAATCAGCGGAATCAAAACAATCAGCGTTAATCAGCGACAATGAACCGTTTCCAGCAAGAAGTTGATGCCGCCGTAGATGCCTTGCTACTGCAGCAGGTTATTCTTTACCCCACCGACACCGTCTGGGGCCTGGGCTGTGACGCCGAGGTTCCCCGCGCCGTGGGACAGCTCTATAAGCTCAAGGAGCGGCCGGTCGGTAAACCCAGTATCGTGCTGGTGGCCGACCTGGCCATGCTTAGCCGTTATGCCAGCAAGGTGCCGCCCGAGCTGGAGGCGGCCCTGGCGGCCCAGTCGGGCCCCACAACCTATATACTGCCGGCCAGCCGGGCCCTGGCACCGGGCTTGCTGGCACCCGATGGCACCGTGGGCCTGCGCCTGGCGCAGGATGAGTTCTGCCACCGCGTAGTGCGCCGCCTGGGCCACGGGCTGGTGTCGACATCGGCCAACAAAAGCGGGGCTCCTACGCCGGCCCGCTACGCCGAGATTGACCCAGCCATTGTCCGGGGTGCCGACTATGTGGTAGGCTGGCGGCAGGAGGAAAGCAGCCCAGCCCTGCCTTCCCGCATCGTGCGCCTGGGCGAGGATGGGCAGCTGGAAGTGGTGCGGGAGTAAGCTGCCGCCGCAGCGCGGCCTGAAAGCCCGCGCTACAATAGATGCCCCCCCGAGGTTTCAACTACAGGGGCGGCTGCCGACCTTTGCCGGCATGAACATCCCCCAGCTACCCGACCTGCCCATTTTCCGGACCATTGCCGAAGCGGCGGCCGAGCTGAACCAGCCGGCTTACGTAATTGGCGGCTACGTGCGCGACCTGGCCCTGGGGCGCGACAGCAAGGACATTGACGTGGTAACCGTGGGCGACGGCATTCAGCTGGCCCAGGCCGTGGGGCGGCGGCTTAAAGGCCGGGGCCGCGTGACGGTGTTTAAGAACTTCGGCACGGCCATGCTGCCCACCCAGGAGGCCGGCGAAATTGAGTTTGTGGGTGCCCGCAAGGAAAGCTACCGGGCCGAGAGCCGCAAGCCTGAGGTGGAAGCCGGCACCCTGGAGGAAGACCTGGCCCGCCGCGACTTCACCATCAACGCCCTGGGCTTAAGCCTCAACCCGGACAGCTTCGGCGAGCTGGTCGACCGCTACGAGGGCCTGAAGGACTTGGCCAGCAAAACCATTCGCACGCCGCTGGGGCCGGACATTACCTTTTCCGACGACCCCCTGCGCATGATGCGCGCCATCCGCTTTGCCAGCCAGCTGGGCTTCGACATCGAGCCCGACACCTACGACGCCATTGTGCGCAACCGGGAGCGGATTAAGATTGTGTCGCAGGAGCGCATCACGGTGGAGCTCAACAAGATTGTGGAGTCGCCGGTGCCCAGCTACGGCTTCAAGCTGCTGTTTCACACCGGCCTGCTGCAGCTCATCTTCCCCAGGATGGCCCAGCTGCAGGGCGTGGAAAAGGTGGGGCAGCACGCCCACAAAGACAACTTCTACCACACCCTGCAGGTGCTCGACAACGTGGCGGCCGCCGGCGGCGACCTCTGGCTGCGCTGGGCGGCCATTCTGCACGACATTGCCAAGCCGGCCACCAAGCGCTACTTCCCCAAAGTGGGCTGGACGTTTCACGGGCACGAGGACAAGGGCGCCCGCTGGGTGCCCGGCATCTTTGCCGACCTGAAGCTGCCCCAGGGCGAGGAGATGCGCATGGTGCAGAAGCTGGTGCGCCTGCACCTGCGGCCCATTGCGCTGGTAAAAGAAACCGTGACCGACTCGGCCGTGCGCCGCCTGCTGTTTGAGGCCGGCGACGACATCGACCGGCTGATGCTGCTGTGCCGGGCCGACATCACCAGCAAGGACCACGAGCGCAAAGCCCGCTACCTGCGCAACTTCGGCCTGGTGGAGGAAAAGTTGAAGGAGGTGGAGGAAAAAGACCACCTGCGCAACTTCAAGCCCGTTATCACCGGCGAGGTCATCATGGAAACCTTTGGCCTTAAGCCCTCGCGGCAGGTAGGCGAGCTGAAGGAAGCCGTGCTGGAGGCCATTCTGGAAGGCCACATTAAAAACGAAATGGACGAAGCCCTGGCTTTCCTGTTGCAGCAGGGGGCAGCCAAAGGACTTCGTCCGGAAGTTGGGCCAACATTCACTCACCAAATGAAGCCCGGTTCCTTATCGTCAGAAGCATAGATGCAGCACGGCCCGCGAGGGTTGCCCGGCATCTTTGCTTTGTTTCCGGTTTCCGGTTTCTGGTTGCTGGTTTTTGTTCTGAACAACAACAAGAAACCAGCAACCGGAAACCAGGAACTATAATTTAGTCTTTTAGGCGTTTTACACGGGAAGCGCCGGCGGCGTCGGTGTCAACGTTCTTGGGGTTGCCGCTGTACTCAATCAGGCAGGCGCCCACTACATCGGCTTTCAGGGTTTCGCTAACGTTCACGCGGGCTTTGCTCATGCCGGCCAGGTCGATGTCGGCGGTGCGCACCTTAAAGTTGGGCGCCGCCAGCTCGCAGGCCCCGGCACCGTCCAGCTTCAGCTCGCGGGCCGAGCCTTTGATGGCGCTGCGGCAGGCCCCGGCCAGGTCCATATCCAGCTTGTCGAACTCGCCGCTGAGGCGCAGGTGGCTGGCACCGGCCTGCTCTACTTTCAGCCGGTCGCCCCGAAAGCCGCTCACGTCGCCGCGCACAGCTCCGGCTAATTCCAGCTCATTCAGGGTGGGCATCTCAATGCTCAGCAGCACCTTCTCGCCATCCTTGCTCCAGTCGCTCCCAAAAAAACCGCTGCGCTTGGGGCGAATGCTGAGGGTATTGCCTTTGCGCACCACGCGCATGCCCTCCAGCGCCGATTTGCTGCCGGCCGCTTCCACTTTAAAGGCAGCGCCCTGGCGCACCATTACCCGGTAGTTGCCACCCACGTGTACCTGCTCAAAGTCCGATTCGCTGAAGGTGCGGCGGTCGTCGCCGTAGTAGCTCAGGTCAGTGTTGAAGCCGGGCACCTTGCCAAAGTTCAGCTTTACGGTGGTATCGTCGCCGTCTTCGTCGAGGTCAATGTCCAGGTTCAGGTCGCCGTCCTGCTCATCGTCGTCGCTGTCGTTGTTGTCCTGGCTGCGGAGTTGGTCCGGGGTGCAGCCGATGCACTCCAGCTTGTTGCCCACCAGGCGGTAGCGGTGCAGCTCGGGCTCGTTGGGCTCGCGGTTGCCTACAAAGTCGCCGTCGCCCAGCAGGTACGTAAAGTTGCGGCCCAGGCGGAAGGTGCGGTCGCGGGGCAGGCGGATGGTAAGGTCTACTTCCTGGTCGCGGTAGCTGGCGTTGCTCTGGAAGGAGAAATGGTCGTCGATGAGCAGGGTGGAGTCGCCCTTGGCCTGCACGTTGTGGCTGATGGAGGTGCTGGCCGTGCGGCGGGCTTCGGCTTCGCTGGGGCCCTTGGCCGAGTAGGTGCGCAGCACTTCCACGGTGCGGCCGCTATCCACGCTCACCAGGCGTACGTTCACGCGCTGCTCGTGCTGGCGGTCGATGTCGCGGGCGTCGAGGCGCAGCACGGGGGTAGTCAGGGCCGGAAACTGGCTTACCTGCTCCACTTCGGCATCGTATTGAAAGTCGCGGCTCTGGCGGACGGTGGCCATTACCACGCCCACTACGCTCAGCAACCACAGGCCCAGCAGCGACAAGCTTACGGTGCGGCTCAGGAAGGAGCGGCGCAGCAGCAGGTTCAGGCCGGCCAGGAACAGCGACACGGCGGGGATGGCAAAGGACAGGAAGCCCGCTATCAGGGCCCAGCCCGGTACGCCGTTCACGAACACATGTACCGGAATATCCCCCATGATGATGTTTTCGGAGCTGGGAATCAGGCCCAGGGCCACGCCGAGGAAGATGGCGCTGGCGACGAGCATGCCAAAGCCGATGAGGGTAAGCATGAACCCGGCGAAAACGCGGATGGCCGAGCCGATAAAGTCAACCAGAGGGCGCAGGTTGCGGGCCAGGTCTTCGAGAAAGGAGCCCAGCGGGCGGTTGCCGCCGGGCGTGCTGCCATCAAAGGCATTGTTGCGTACGCTGCTGTCGAAGCCTTCCAGGGTCATGTCCTCGCCGCGCATCCGCATGCGGTCGGCCACGGTTTTGGCCTGGGGGGCGGCAATCCACAGAATCAGGTACAGCAGGAAGGTGAAGCCCCCGGCAAAGAGGCCGGCCAGCAGCAGCACCCGAATCAGGGTCACATCCAGGTTCAGGTAAGGCGCCAGGCCGGCGGCTACGCCCCCGATTTTGCCGTTGTCGGTGTCGCGAAAGTACTTGCGGCCGTTGTTGAGCGACTTAAAGTCGAAGTTGTCGTCGAGGGGCGGGGCGTTGTAGTGCTTGGGCAGGGCAATCCACAGAATGATGTAAGAAAACAAGGCCAAAGCGGCCGAGCCCCCGCTGATGTCGAGGTGCAGCATGCCCAGCGACATAATCTTCACGAAGGGCTTGAGGAAGAACAGGCCCAGGAAGCCCAGGCGAATCCACAGCGAGTTGACGCGGAAATACTGGGCGATGCCGGCCGCTACACCCGCAATTTTGCGGTTAGACATGTCGCGGTAGAGGCGGCGGGGGCCGTCTTCCGTAGCCGTGGGCGGGGGCGCCGTGGCCGTGGCACTGCCGTAGCTGTAGGCCGAGCCGGCCGAGGCATAGCCGGCGGCGCCTACGGGCTCGGCTTCGTCGTCCTCGTCGGTATCGGTGGCGAAGTCCCGCACGCGGCCCATCTTGGCCATCATGGCTTCTACGTCGGCCAGGGTGATAACCTGCTGGGTGGGGGAGAGGCGGGCGCCGAAGATTTCGGCAATGCGGCCTTCAATATCGGCTACGATGTCCTCGTGGCCCCGGTAGCCGGCAAAGTGCGCCTTTACTTCGGCCAGGTAGCGGCCGAGCACGTCGTACCCATCTTCCTCAATGTGAAAGATGATGCCTTGCAGATTGATGCTGATGTTCTTTTTCATGACTAAAGGCCGAACAAGGCCGTGTTTTGATGCTTGGTGAGTGGGAAGGAAAAAGAAAGCGGCTACAGAAGGTGCTCGGTGGGCGGCTCGGCCGGCAGGGAGCTGGGGCGGCCGGCCCGGATAATGCCGACTGAGGTGGCCATTTCCTGCCAGGTGTCGCGGAGCTCTTCCAGAAACTGCCGCCCCGTATCGGTCAGGGTGTAGTATTTCCGGGGCGGGCCGCTGGTGCTTTCCTTCCAGACATAGTCCAGCAGTGCGGCATTTTTCAGGCGGGTAAGGAGCGGGTAGAGGGTCCCCTCTACTACTATCATGCGGGCCGAAGTCAGCTCCTCCAGCATGTCGGAGGCGTATGCTTCGCCGCGGGCGATTATTTCCAGGATGCAGAATTCAAGGATTCCCTTGCGCATCTGAACCTGGGTGTTCTCAAGTTTCATGGGCGGTTATGACAAGCTAGTGGGTGAAGAACGGTACAAAGATAAAGCAGGTACTTTGTAACGCAAGGTACTGTTGCAATAAAATCCCTGATTAGAGATGAGCTTTTCTCAAAAAGTCTATTTCTAGCAAGTTGAGCCACTTTTTATCGAAAAATATTTTCGATAAATTTTTTCGGCAGCAATTTTTCGGTACCGGTTGGGGCCCTTGCCTTGCCTAAAAGTGTTGACCAACCTCCACGCATGTGAATTGCGGAAGGGGGGTAGGTAGGGGAGCGTAACACTTATAGCGGCCTGCACGTGTCAGGCCTTTTAGCCGGCCACTTTAAATCCCTGGCGGGCTACACATCGGGCCAAACGTTTTGCCCGTATCGGCAGTTAGCAGCTTGGCCCGAAATTCGCGGCTTTCGCGCACTATAATCCGCTATCTTTCGTTCGGCTGCGAAATTCCTTTACCGTTCTTTTTATGTCCAAGCTTTCCTCTGCCGCCCGTCGGCTGTTGCTCGGTGCTGCCACGGCGGCGCTGGCTTTGCCCGCCGCGGCCCAAAGCACCACCAAGACGCCTAAATACAGCAACGAATTCCTGACCATTGGGGTAGGAGCCCGGGCGCTGGGCATGGGCAAGGTGCAAGCCAGCCTGGCCGACAATGCCACCGCCGGCTACTGGAACCCGGCCGGCCTCACCAATCAGAAGAACAAGTACGACGGCGTGCTGATGCACTCGGAGCTGTTTTCGGGCATCGTAAAAAATGACTACGCCGCTTTCTCCATGCCCCTGGATGAAAAAAGTGCGATTGGCATCAGCCTGGTTCGCCTAGGCATCGACAACATCGCCGACACCCGGGCCCTGGTGAACGAGTACGGCTACGTGCAGTACGACAAAATCACCTACTTCTCAGTAGCCGATTATGCCTTGCTGCTATCGTACGCCCGTAAAATTGGCAACATTGAGGGGCTAAGCGTGGGCGCCAACGGCAAGGTTATCTACCGCAACGTGGGCAACTTCGCCGACGCCTACGGCTTTGGCCTCGACGCCGGTGTGCAGTACAACCACAAGGGCTGGAACCTGGGCCTGATGGCCCGCGACCTGACCACTACCTACAACGCCTGGTCCATCAACGCTGAGGAGTACCAGAAGGGCCTGAACCTGTCGGCCAACGAAAACGACCCCATTCCGCAGAGCAGCACCGAAATTACCCTGCCCACCTTCGTGCTGGGCGTAGGCCGCCGCTTCGAGCTGCCCAAGCAGTTCTCGGCCCTGGTAGCGGCCGACCTGGAAGCCACCACCGACGGACGGCGCAACACCCTGCTGGCCAGCAGCGCCGTGAGCGTCGACCCCCGCCTGGGCCTGGAGCTGGGCTATAAAGACCTGGTGTTTCTGCGCGGCGGCACCGGCGGCTACCAGAAAGTTAGAAATGGCTTCTCCCGGTCCGACAAATGGCAGGGGCAGTACAACCTCGGCGCGGGCGTCGCCATCAGCGGCCTGCGCGTCGACTTGGCTCTGTCGCGGCTGGCCGTGGAAAACCTAGCCGGCAACACGTCGCAAACCAACTCCTTGATTGTATCGCTGGGTTATGGCTTTAAATAAGCCGACGCCACCGGCGCCGGCTTTGCCGTATACCTTCTTAATTCAGTATTAGCACGAAACGTTATGAATAAAAGCTACCAGTGGATGCGCCTGAGCTGGAGCCTTCTGCTTGTTGTGGCCGGGCTATTCGCGCTTGCCCAACCGGCGGCGGCGCAGTCGGGCCCCTACGGCAACGAGTGGATAGAGCCCGGGCAGCAGTACTACAAACTCAAGGTCTGGCGCGATGGCATCTACAAAATCGACTACCAGTACCTGGTGGCCGCCGGCATCACCGGCGTCGACCCTACCCGCATTCAGCTCTGGCGGCGGGGCCGGGAAGTGGCCATCTACCAGGGTGGTAGCACTACTGTGCTGGACCCGACCACGTACTTCGAGTTCTTCGGCCAGCGCAATGATGGCAAGCTCGACGCCGAATTTTACAAGAACCCGGCCGAGCAGGCCCACCAGTACTACAGCTTCTACACCGATACGGCGGCTTACTTCCTAACGTATTCGGTGGGGCCGACGGGCCGGGCCGGGCGGCGCATGGCCACGCCCGTAGCGGCTGGTGGTACCCCGCACGGCTGGCGCCTGCAAACATCGCTGAAGCTGGAAAATTATGCGTATATGGAGGCGCCCAGTCCTTCGGGTATTACTTTTTTGCCCTGGCTGCAGGCCGGCGAAGGCTTTATTTCGGTGGACTGGGGCAACGGCACGTCCAGCAGCCCGGTAAGTATTGGCGACGTGATTGACTCGCTGCTGCGGGCCGTGCCGCCCGCTGGCGTGGGGCCTGCTCCCGTGCTGGAAGTAGGGGTGGTGGGCTCCTCGGCTACTAACCACACTACCGACATTCGGGTTGTGGCGCCGGGCAATATGGTACGCACCGTGGGCACCATTACGTATAATAACTACGCGGTGGTGCGCCCCCGGTACCCAATTCAGCGCTCCGACATCGCGGCCAATGGGCGGTTTGAGTTTCAGATTGGCGTAAATAACCCCAACCTGAACCGCATTCCCAAGGACCTGTTCCGGGTGTCGTACTTCAGCATTACGGCGCCGCAGTACAACCGCTGGTTTAGCAACCGCTCGCATGTTTACTTCCGCAACGACTCGCTGCTAGGCGGGCCGGCCACCTTTGAGGTTGACACCATTCCCGCCACCGTGCGCGGCTTCGACATCCACGACCCCTGGAACGTGCAGCGCATCGAGCCCACGGCGGCCCAGACTCTGGGGCAGTTCGGCCGGCGCTTCGTGTTTCCCAGCGCTACCGGCCAGCAGAGCCGGCGCCTGCTGCTCTACGACCTGGCCCGCACCATGCGTCCGGCTCCGGCCCGGCGCGTGCAGTTCCGCAATATCAACCCGGCCGTGCCCAACTACCTGATTGTAACGCACAAGCAGCTGATGGGCCCGGCCACGCGCAGCGGGGGCGGCACCGTACCCAACGCAGCCAAGGCTTATGCCGAGTACCGGGCTTCGGCGGCCGGTGGTCGCTACGATACGCTGATGATGACCAGCCACCAGCTTTATGACCAATTCCACTACGGCGAGCGGTCGGTGATGGCCATTCGCCATTTTGGCCTGTGGATGGCCGCCAACGCCCCGACTGGCCAAACCAAGTACCTTATGCTGCTGGGGAAAGGCATTGGACCGAATGAGTTTTTCGGTTCTGGCAATTCCCCGCTGGCTACCCGCACCCTGCGCATCCAGGGGGAGCGGGGGCTGGATTTGGTGCCTACTTCTACCCGGGGCATTTCCGACAACTTTCTGACTTCGGACTTCCGCAACAACGACTTCCACTCCAAGCTGCCCACGGGCCGAATTGTGGCCAAAACCCCGCAGGAGGTGATAGATTACCTGGATAAGGTTATTGTCCACGAAAGTCCAAACCCGCTAAATCCGGCACCCGCGGCCTGGCGCAAAAACGTGCTTCACATGTCGGGCGGCGCCAACCCGTTTGAGTTCGGAGAGTTCGACGGCTTCCTGAATCAGTACAAGCGCCGGGCCGAAAGCCCCTGCTGGGTGGGCCGCGTAGTACGCACCTACAGCCGCACCACGGTTGGCGGCTACACCTCGCTGCCGGTGAGCATCAACATTGCCAACGAGCTCAACCCGGGCCTGTCGCTCATTACCTACTTCGGGCACGGCTCCAACACTGATTTTGCCCTCAACATCGGCAACGTTACCGACCCCAGCAACAACTACAACAACCAGGGTAAATATCCAGTGATGTTCTACAACGGCTGCGCCGCCGGTCAGCTGTATGTGAACTATCCAACCTTTGGTGAAAACTGGCTGTTTGCTGCCAACAAAGGCAGCGTGGGAATGATGGGAGAAACTGGATTAAGCTATGCCTACTTGCTGCATCCGGCCCAGGACTCCATGTACCAGCGCCTGTTCAACAACCCTTCCTGGTATGGCAAGCCCATTGCCCAGGTACACGGCGAAGTGGTAAAAAGCCTGCAGCTGCAGGTCGACTACCAGACTCCCGAAGGCATTGAGCAGCTGCTGTGCACCACCTGGCACGGCGACCCGGTGCTGCGCATGTACTCCCCGCAACTGCCCGACTTCCAGACCAGCAACCCGCAGCTGTCCATTGCCCCCGGCCCGGCCAGCCCCGTGCTCAGCGCCGCCTCGCCCAACCTGACGCTCAACGTGGGGGTCATTAATCCCGGCAACTTCTGCCTGCGCAATGGCGACTCCCTGCGCATTCGCGTGACGCGCACCTACGGCACACCTAGCCGGGTGGAGTCGACCCTGCACCGGGTGCGGCAAATTCACCAGACCAATGCCACCTATAGCCTGGTGCTGCCCAACACCGGCGCGGGCATCTTCGGCAACAACCGCTTTGTGGTGGAGCTCGACTACGGCAACCACGAGCCCGAGCTGGACGAGAACAACAACACGGCCGAAATCTATTACAACTTCCTGCAGGGCGGCGTCACACTGCTCAACCCCGTGGAATTTGCCATGGTGCCCACCAACACGCCGCGGCTGGTGGCCCAGACCAACACGCCCAACGGCAGTGAGCGCGCCTTTGAGTTCGAGCTCGATACCGTGCCCACCTTCACCAGTCCCGGCCGCCCGATGTCCCTGCGGCGTGGGGCAGTAACGGCGGAGTGGACGCCCACCTTGCCGGCGGCCCAGAATGGCGACAGCCTGGTGTGGTACTGGCGCGTGCGCTTGCAGACGCCCTTGCCCGACGAGGACGCCAACTGGGTGAACAGCTCCTTCCGCGTGGTGCCGGGCCTGCTGGGCTGGTCGCAGAGCCACTACGGACAGTTCCGCCGCGACCTGCGCCAGGGCATCGAAGTAGATGCGCCCTCGGGCCGCTGGCACTTCACCGACGAGCTCAAGCCCCTGCAGCTGCGCACCCGCGGCGGCGGGCTCCCCGGCTCGGCCGCGACCTTCACGCAGGGCACGGGCTACGGCATCATTGCCGACCCCATGGCTCCGCCCTTTGTGAACAACTGCGCCGTGCGCGCCCCCAACATCATGGTGGCCGTCTACGACCGGGTGACGCTGCGGCCCAAGACCGTGGCCGGGGCCTCGCTGCGCTGCGGGCAGGGCACGCAGGAGTTCTACATCTTCGCGGCCAACCCGACCAGCGCGGCCGACACGCTCAACAACATCAACAACAGCGCAGCCCGGCAGGGCGAGCTCAGCACCTTGCTCAACAACGTGCCCAACGGCGACTACGTGGCCCTGATTGGCATGAACCGCGTGCGCTGGGCTAGTTTGCCGGCGAGTCTGAAAAGCCAGCTGGCCACGCTGCTGGGCTCGCAGCTCATCAACCAGCTGCAGAACGGCGACCCGCTGGCCCTGCTGGCGCAGAAAAACAGCGCCGGTGGCCGACTCGTCCGGGAGGTAGGCCCCAGCACGGCGGGCACAACGCCGCGCTACGACCAGATTATCAGCCTGGCCGACACCTTGCGCACGCCCAGCACGCGCGGGCGGATTGTCTCCACCCGAATTGGCCCGGCCCAGCAATGGGAGAGTTTGTCGCACTGGGTTGAGAAAGACCCCAACACCAGCACCAGCAGCTACACCCTGAGCCTGATTGGCATCAATGCCCAGGGCCAGAGCACGGTGCTCAACAACAACGTGCCCACGGCGGGCTCCCTGACCAGCTACTCCCTGGCCAGCGTATCGGCCCAGCAGTATCCCTACCTGCAGCTGGAGCTGGTGCTCCAAGACACGGTCAGCCGCCTGGCACCGCAGCTGCAGGAGTGGTTTGTGGCCTACCAGGGCCTGCCCGAAGGGGTGGTGCGCCGCGACCTGATTTCGGCGGCCAGCTACGACCCGGCCCGCATCGCGGCCCAGGCGGCCGGCGTCGGCACCATCAGCTTCCCGGTGAAGTTTGCCAACGTTTCGGCCATCAACTTCGGCACACCCCTTAAGGCCATTGTGGCTATCCACGAGAACAGCGGCGGCCTGCCCGGCCGCGAAGTAGCCCGCCGGGAAATTACCGCGCCCCGCCAGCTGATGGCCAACGACACGATTACCTTCCAGGCCAGCCTGAACGTCATCGGCCGCTTTGGCTCCTTCATCCCGGTGGTGACGGTGAACCCGCCCGGCCCCAATGCCCTGCCTGAGCTCAACTACTTCAACAACCAGCTGGTGCTGGCGTCCTTCTCCGTGGCCGATGCCAACCTGCCGCCGGTGCTGGACGTGGCCTTCGACGGCCGGCGCATCCTCAACGGCGAGCTGGTGTCGCCCCGCCCCAGCATCCTCATTCAGGTCAACGACGAGGACCGCCTGCGCCACATCCGCAACGTGTCGTACTTCACTGTCACGCTGCAGCGCCAGGGCCAGAACCCCGTGCCCGTGGACCTGCGCGCCTCCAACATCAGCTTCTCGGTCGACTCCACCCGCGGCAGCGTAGCCCGGCTGGAGTACCGCCCGGGCCAGGGCCAGCCCCTGGCCGACGGCATGTACACGCTGCGGGTGCAGGTGCGCGACCCCAGCGGTACTACGGCCGGCAACCAGGAGATGGAAGTCAAGTTTGAGGTGGTCAATGCCTCCACCATCACCAACGTCTTCCCTTATCCCAACCCGGTGACCAGCAAGGCCCGCTTCGTGTTTACCGTGACCGGCCAAGAGCTGCCGCGCGACATGAAAATTCAGATTATGACCGTGGCCGGCCGCGTGGTGCGCGAGATTTTCATGGGCGAGCTGGGCCCCCTGCATATTGGCAACAACGTGACCGAGTTTGCCTGGGATGGCACCGACCAGTACGGCGACCGCCTGGCCAACGGCACCTACCTCTACCGCGTGTCCCTGGATGACTCCCAGGGGCAGTTCAAGCAGCGGGCCACCGCCGGCGACAAAGCCTTTAAAAACGACTGGGGCAAGCTTGTGCTCATGCGCTAGATGAGTTTGAGAGATGGTGACTAGGAGCACAAAAGACGTGTCATTGCGAGGCGGAGCCGAAGCAATCTGGCCTCTCTAAGTGACCAGCCTTCCAATGTTGAAAAGCCCCAATGCCAGTGCTGGCATTGGGGCTTTTAATTTGTCACATCTCGGGGTGACTGTGTGCTAGAGGACGGATTGCTTCGCTACGCTCGCAATGACACGTATTTTGTGCTCTCTGCTGACTTAACGCCGGCGCAGGGTTACGAAGCTGAAGGCGTAAGCATGCCGCTCGTCGGCCTCGTGCCGCTCGCGGGTTTCCTCGCGCCACTCGCTGGGAGAAAGCTCGGGGAAAAAGGCGTCGCCTTCGAAGGTATGATGCACTTCGGTCAGGTAAATGACATCGGCGGCGGGCAGAGCCTCGCGGTAGATTTCGCCGCCGCCAATCACGCACACTTCCTCGTCGATTGCGCGGGCCCGCTCCAGGGCTGCCTGCACCGAGGGCGCGGTTTCGCAGCCCGGAGCCGACCAGTCGGCCTGCCTTGTAATGACGATGTTGGTGCGGTTGGGCAGGGCTTTGCCGAGGCTGTCGAATGTGCGCCGGCCCATCACCACCGGGTGGCCCTGGGTGAGACGCTTGAAGTGCCGCAGGTCGTCGGGCAGCTTGCTCCAGGGCAGGTCGCCTTTATTTCCAATAACACCATTCTCGGCTACTGCAACTACGAAAGAAACCATGCGCTATGCGAGTTTGAGTTTTGAGTTATGCATGCTTAGGCAGGCAGACGGAAGCCGCGTAGCAGCTCCTCAATGCCCAGGCGCTTTTTGCCTTCCACCTGCACCTCCAGTAAGTCGAGCCAGCCGATGGAAGTGGCCACGCGCAGGTGCTTTTTGCCATCAGAGTCCCAGCTGCCAGGAGCGGGGGCTTCGCCTTCAAACGGCAGAGCCTGGGCTCGGAACACTTTCATGCTGCGGCCGTCGGGCAGGGTGGTGAAGGCCGTGGGAACAGGGGAGAGGCCGCGCACCAGGTTCACCAGCCGGGCGGCGGGCTGGCTGAAGTCCAGCCGGCCGGTTTCCTTGCTGAGCTTAGGAGCGGGGCGCAGGTCGCCGCTTTCGGGCTGGGGCGTGCTGGGGGCATTTCCGGCGGCAATGGCTTCCACCGAGCGGCGGGCCAGGGCAGCCCCGGCCACCTTCAGCTTGTTGTAGAGCGAGCCAAAGTCGTCTTCCGGCGCGATAGGCACCCGGTCCTGCAGAATCAGGTCGCCGGTATCTATCTCGTGGCGCAGGAAAAAGCTGGTCACACCGGTTTCCGTTTCCCCATGAATCAGGGCCCAGTTGATAGGGGCCGCGCCGCGGTACTGCGGCAGCAGCGAGGCGTGGATGTTGATGGAGCCCAGCCGGGGCATGTTCCATACCGCCTCGGGCAGCATGCGAAACGCTACCACTACCTGCAGGTCGGCCGCGTAGCTGCGCAGCTCTGCCTGGAACTCCGGCGACTTCAGGTTGGTGGGCTGCAGCACGGGCAGGCCATGGGCCAGGGCCGCCTCCTTCACGGCCGAGCCCTGCAGCTGCCGGCCGCGGCCCGCCGGCTTGTCGGGCGCCGTAACGACGGCCACCACCTGCCCGCCCGGCCAGGCCAGCAGGCTTTCCAGGGTGGCAACGGCAAAATCGGGGGTGCCCATGAAGATGAGGCGCAGCGGTGTATTCATGGGGCAAAGAAAACGCCTGTTTGCTTTCACGCAGTGTTCCACAGTGCTAAAACCGCAGTGGTTTGCAGTATGCGTTCAGGAACGGGACAGAACAACCCTGCCAACCACTGTGTGAAAAAACAGAAGCCCTACTAGCTCTCCGGGTACAGCAGGTATTTCTTGCGCAGCTGCTTAAAGCTGCTCAGGCCCGGCTCCCAGCTGGCGCGGATTTCGGCTTCGCTCTTGCCGGCAATAATCTGCTCGCGCAGGCTGCGGGTGCCCGAGAGCTGCTCGAAGTATTTGCCGAAGAAGTTGGCCTTGTCGGTGCTCTGCTGGTAGAAGTCGATAAGGTACTTCAGGGTAAAGCCCTGGGGCTGGTTGGGGCCGGCCTCGCGCAGGTTGAGGCCGTAGCAGAGCTTGCCGTTGAGCGGCGGCGTGGGCGAGCCGGCGTTGGGGCGCGGCGTGAAGGAGTAGGGGCGGGTGCTGGGCTGGGTGGGGGCCCCAAACACTTCAAATGGTGTGTCGGTGCCCCGGCCCACGCTCACGTTGGTGCCCTCAAACAGGCAGATGGATGGGTAGAGGGTAATGGAACGCGCCGTGGGCAGGTTGGGCGAGGGCCGTACCGGCAGCACGTAGGGCGTGGCATGGGTGTAGCCCTTGGCCACCGGCACCACGGTGAGGCGGCACTGCCGCCCGCCCGCCAGCCACTTCTCGCCGTTTATCATGTTGGCCAGCTCGCCTACGGTCAGGCCGTGGGCAATGGGCAGCGGGTCGAGGCCCACGAACGACTTGTGGGCCGGCTCCAGGATGGGGCCGTCCACCATGCTGCCGTTGGGGTTGGGGCGGTCGAGCACCAGCACGGCCTTGTTTTGCTCGGCCGCGGCTTCCATGGCGTAGTGCATGGTGCTGATAAAGGTGTAGAAGCGGGCGCCCACGTCCTGAATGTCGAACACCAGCACGTCTACATCGGCCAGCATTTCGGGCGTGGGCTTTTTGGCCGCGCCGTACAGGGAGCGCACCACCACGCCGCTGCGGGCGTCGCGCCCGTCCTTGATGGTCGCGCCGTCGGCGGCCTCGCCGCGGAAGCCGTGCTCGGGGGCGAAGATGGCCGTCACGTTCACGCCCCGGGCCCGCAGCGTATCCACCAGGTGGGTGTTGCCCACCAGCGAGGTCTGGTTGACAATCAGCCCTACCCGCTGGTTTTTCAGCTGGGGCAGGTACTTATCCAGCTGGGCCGCCCCCACGGTGATGGCCGCGGCACCGGCATTTTTCGTTGAGGGCTGGGCCGCAGCGGCGGGTGCCGAGGCCTGGGGCCGGGACCCGCCGGCCGGCTGGGCCGTGGTACACGTATGGAGCAGGGCCAGCAGGGAGGCCAGCAGGGGCGTTTTTATAAGCAGCATGTCAGATAAAGCGAAAATGGATGGTACGGCTCAGGCGCCCTTTCAAGAACAAGGCCACTGGGCTAGGGGTGGGCGAAAAAAAAGCCTGGCCGGAAAGCAAAACTTTCGAGTAGCGGTTCTGCGTAGCTTTACACCTCCGCAATGAACGTCTCCCGCTACATTTCCCAGAAGATTGAAGGTGCCGACGCCGGCTCCTTTACGTCTTCGGTTACAAAAATAGCCATCATCAGCATCGCCATGGGGCTGGCGGTGATGGTGGTGTCGTTTGCCATTCTGCAGGGCTTCCGCAACGAGATTCAAAGCAAGATTTTCTCCTTCGGGGCCCACCTGCAAATCAGCCGCTACGATACCAACAACTCCCTGGAAGTGGCTCCCATTGCCGGGCCACGGCTGCTGCAGGAGCTGCGGGCCTTCCCGCAGGTGAAGTACACCCAGCCCTACGCCGTGAAAACGGCTATTATAAAAACCCCCGACGAGGTGCTGGGCGTGGTGCTCAAGGGCATCGACGAAAAGGGCGGCCACTCGCCCATGCGCCAGAACCTGCAGGCCGGCAAGTTCATCACCTTCACCGACACGGCCGCCAGCAACGACATCCTGCTCTCGCGCAAGGTGGCCGACAAGCTGCGCCTGAGCGTGGGCGACGAGGCCCTGTTCTACTTTATTCAGAACCCGCCCCGCATCCGCAAGTTCAAGGTGCAGGGCATCTACCAGACGGGGCTCGACGAGTTCGACGAGGTGTACGTCATCGGCGACATCAAGCAGGTGCGGGAGCTGAATGCCTGGCCCGACTCCCTGGTGGGCGGCATGGAAGTGGTGCTGCGCGACTTCAAGCGCCTCGACCCCACGGCCGACCAGATGTATGAGCAGCTGCCCTACGACGTGAAAATCGACAAAATCACCGACCAGTACGCCCAGCTGTTCGACTGGCTGCAGCTGCTCAACCGCAACGTCGTCATCTTTCTTATCCTCATCATCTTCGTGGCGGCCTTCAACATCGTGGCCACCATCTTCATCATGATTCTGGAGCGCACCAACATGATTGGCATTCTCAAGGCCCTGGGTGCAACCGACAACCAGATTCGGCAGATGTTTTTTCACCGCGGCCTCTCCCTCACGTTCCGCGGCATCCTCATCGGCAACCTCATCGGGGTGGGCTTCTGCGCCCTGCAGTACTACTTCAAGCTCATTCCCCTCGACCCCGAGAACTACTACATGGACCGGGTGCCGATTTTCTGGGACTTCAAGATGCTGTTCGTGCTCAACGCCGCCACCGCCGTGGCCTCCATGCTGGCCATACTTATTCCCACTTACCTGATTGCTCGGATTAGCCCGGTGAAGGCGATTAAGTTTGATTAGTCTGAACCGCAGATTGACGCAGATCAAACGGATAAGAACGGATTCTTTTGGATTCGTTCTTATCCGTTTTTCTTTTCTGCTTTCCTTCTTTAGCATTTATCTTCCGCTGGATAGTCTCATTATGTATAAAGGGCCTAGCTTGCCGGCTCTACTAATGGGAATGAGATGAAAGGCGCTATTATCAATCTGGATGATTACCGTGTCTTAACTGGTAAAATCATTGGGTGCGCCATGCAGGTGCATCGGGTTTTGGGCTCAGGTTTTCAAGAAGTTATTTACCAAAGAGCTCTGGCCATTGAGCTGGAGCAGTGTGGAATTAGTGCACAGCGGGAGTTGGAAATGCCTATTTCTTATCGGCAACACGAAATCGGGTCGCGCCGTGTTGACTTCCTCATCAACGAAACCGTATTGCTGGAGCTAAAAGCGCTAAGCGGTTTGAACGAAACGCATTATGCGCAAATCATCAATTATCTGGAAGCTTATCGACTGCCAATAGGTCTGTTAATAAATTTTGGCGCACCCGCATTAGAATTCAAGCGCTTCGTTAAAACCCTGAAGCTGTTTAGGAAGTAGGGTGCCAATAAAAAAGACTTCCACGACGAGGCGAAATTTGGGGTGCGACCCACCTCATTTTTG
>NZ_BAABGZ010000015.1:0-92049 GCF_039541835.1 Hymenobacter saemangeumensis
TGAGGTGGTCTAGCTAAGCCGGACACAATTGGGACATGATTTGCAAGTGGTTTTCGAAGTGGTTGGGTGAACAGTAGCCGAGGGCAGAATGGCGCCGTTCGGCGTTGTAGTAGGCGATGTGGTGGCTGATTTCGAGCTTGGCTTCGGCTAAGCCGGGAAAACTGCCGCCGTCGAGTAACTCGGCCTTGAAGCGGCTCCAAAACGATTCGGCGTGGGCGTTGTCGTAGCAGTTGCCGCGCCGGCTCATGCTTTGCCGGGCGCCGTGTTTGGCGACCAGGTCTTTGAATCGGGTGGCCGTGTACTGGCTGCCTTGGTCGGAGTGCACGATGAGCCCGGCCGGGGGCCGGCGCACCACCAGGGCCCGGCGCAAGGCCTCGCTGACCAGGTCTTCGGGCATGGTGTCGCGCACGTCCCAGCCCACAATCTTGCGCGAGCAACGGTCCAGCCACACGGCCAGGTAAAGCCAGCCGCCGCCCTGGCGGGGCAAGTACGTGATGTCGCCCACCCACACCCGGTTCGGGGCCACCGGGGCCGGCTGGCCGAGCAAGCGGTTGGGGGCCGCGCGCACGGCCGGGTCCGAGTCGGTGGTGCGCGGCACAAACGAGCGGGGCTGTTGGGCGCGCAGGCCGTGCGCCTGCAGCACGCGGCGGATGCGCCAGCGGCCGACGGCATGGCCCTGGGCCTGCACTTCGACGCGCAGCCGGCGCGTGCCGTAGCGCTGGCTGTGATAAGCAAACGCTTCGCGCACGGCCACTTGCCAGGCCGGCTCGGCCGTCGGCTGTTGCCGGCGGCACTGCCAGGCGTAGTACGCGGCCGGGGCCACGCGCAACGTGTGGCAGAGCTGACGGACGGGCACCTGAGCGGCCCGCTCGGCGATGTGCTGGTAGGTGCTCACCGGGTCGGCTGGCCGAAGATGACCAAGGCTTTTTTTAAAATGTCGAGCTCCTGCTCGGCCCGCTTCAGCCGGGCGCGCAGGGCGCGTACTTCCGGGTCGCGGGCCACTTCCTCACTGCCCACCTCAGCCACGAGCTGCGCTTGCTGCCAGCGGTAAAGCAGCTTGGGGCTGATGCCCAACTGCCGGGCCGCAGCCTGCGTGCTGCGGCTCTCGCTGGCCAGGCGCAAGGCTTCGGCCTTGAATGCCTCGTCGTATTTGCGCCGTTTGTCGGGCGACGCCCCGCTGGTTTTTGCTGTCATAACAGAAGAAATATACGTCCTTCTTCTGTCCGGCCTGCCTAGACCACCTCACTATGCTACTTCGACGCATGGCCTCATCGTGCGCCGGAAGGACCTGCGTGGCGGCACCCTGGGATGGGAATTCACGCTGGAATGGAAGGGAAGCTATGCTCGTCAGTTAGCACAGGCCCGTAAGTCACCATAACCCTGTCGCCTCGTTTACCTTCGGACCGTTTTCCTGAACGAGGGTAAGGCCCTTACTCCAGCTCGACCACAAGGGGGCCCGCCACGGGCTGCTTGAGCACGTCCGGAATGGTCCACTTGGCCTTCGGGTCGGTTTCGTCCACCCCCTCTGCTTTGGGGTCCGTCCGCGGGTCGTAAGCAATCAAGGCCGTTTGGTAGAAACCCGAGGTCACATTTTTCAGGATGCGTCGCAGCAGCCGGAATACGTCCTTGTCCCACTCTGCCTCTTTCTGGCTGGAGAACCGTGTGTAATAACTTGGCTGCGCGTGCCAAAACAGCATGACGGCGGTGGCCTTGTCGCAGCGGGGGCTGTCCACTATCCACGTCAAGACCTTGGCCCCGTCGTCCCAGTTGTAGTTGCCGGCAATCAGGTGCAACTCCACCGGGTTGGTGATGGTGTCGAAGAAGGCCCGGTCGGGCTTGCGGCCGTCGAAGCTGAACTCAAAGAATTTTTCAGCCAACAGGGCGGCTCTTTCCGGGGATACCGTGTAATCCATGCGGAGGGGGAGGATAAAGGAGCGTTGAAACGGGAAGGTAAGGAAGTGAACCGGAGAAACCCTCGTGGCTGTTGCAGAACCAGTTTTCGTAGAGGGAAGATGCAAGGCAAGAAGCTGTTTCTCGACAAAGAGGTGACGCGCTTTCGNGAACCATCAGCGTGTTCCCACCGCATTTCGTGGGCCATGCTCAGCAGCTTTCCCCGCATCCGGTTTAGGGTGTCGAATTCCGACTCAGTACCCGTACCACCACCCGCCCGTTCCAGGTGCTGAATAAGCTTGGTGGCTTCTGTATAAGCCAGCTCCTTAGAGCTGGTAGCACCCGAGCGGCTAAACTCTCTGACCAAGGCGGCTTTTTCGTCGGGCTGAATGTTGTGCTGGTTTATGAGCTGGTGAAGCCGCCGGTTCTGCCAAGGTGCTATCAGCTGTTGCATATCGTTTTGATTTGCCGGGCAGTGTCGGAAAGCTGCCCGTTGTTCAACTCAGAAACCAATTGGCGGCACAGACTTAAGGGGGTCTGCCAATCACTCGGCAGAAAGGAAAAACGGGCCACTTCATAGGGTTCTGCACTCACCCCTAAAGCATCTTTGCGCCACTGATAAAGCCGAAAGATGCAAGTGCGCCATATCATGCCCGGTGCCAGCTCTACCGCATCGGTATCATACTGGCCAGCGGAATCCAACACAGCCGGAAGGGTAAGCGCAGTGCCGTATTGCTTCTCGGGCCGCTGGCTTCGCGGCAACACCACGTCACAGGTAAGCACCCCGCTTGGGTACTCGGTTCTAATTCTTTCAAAGGCTCTTATTCTTTTCATGACAAGGCAGTAAAAAAGCCCACCACAGGGCACCCGTGGTGGGCTTATTGGTTATTCAGCGGATTGTAAGAGCTGGTTTTCGTGAAGCAAAGCCACGTTTTCAGGTGCTTTATTCTCTTTTTGCGCTTCTATATCGGCCGCTGATTGTCCGATATAGCACCTATAAAAGCCCGTAAAGTCCGGGTGAGGCTCCTTTATTTCGGCCTGCTGGCCTTCGTGAACCCCGCTGGTTACCTGCGTTTTGTGGCCTGTTTTCATAGCATAGGAGTGTGGTTAAGCAGACTTTTTTATTTGCTTTTTAGGTGTGATAAAAAAGTTGTTTGGCTGTACCACCTCAATTGAGCGCTTAGCCAAGGCAGCTTGCAGGTCGGGCAGAACGGCAAGGGCAGCAATCAGCTTCTTATCGTTCACCTTCTCTTCTACAGCACCGGGCACTAGGTCTTTCACCGTTTGCATGTACCATTTCTGGTTCAGTTCTTCAGGCAGGATTAGCTTTTTGTCACCAAGCTTGAAGCCAATGGTGCCAAACTCTAAGCCAAGGGTTTTGGCAGTTCCAAAAAGTGCCGTGGTGTTTTGCTCAGCCACTTCTTTAAGCTCCTGAAAAACGTCAGCCAAAGCATCAGCATAAGGCTGAATTTTGCTCTGGGCACTTTCCTTGATTTTGGCAATCTTGGCCGCAATGCTGGCATAGCTTTCAAGGAGCCGAGCGGCCTTTTCATGTGCCGTTTCCTTGCGGGCTTTGCGGGGAGTTTTGGTGGTGGGTTGTTCGGCTACAGTTGCCATGTTGAATGTTGGGTAAGAAGGTTGAAAAAGGTTATTGCTGTGCGGCTTTAGCGGCCCGCTTCCGTTGGTTGTAGTTCTGCATTGCTGCGAGGCCCACGGCCACTACTTCTGTTAGCTCCTTGTAGTAGCGGTCTGGGTCTGCGTGTGGGTGGTTCGCATCGTCAAACTGCATTTCTACACACTCTTTAGCAGCCTCACCAACTTCTTCTGAGAGAATCAGAAACCACTCTGTAGGTGTGCGATTTTGGGGGCCGAACTTGTCAAGCTGCCTTTGTCGCTCTCTAAAGGCATCTTTTACTTCGTCAATGTGACCTATCAACAGCCCGTTATACTGTTCATGGGTCATGGGGTATTTCTCTTTTGGCATGGGGTTTTATGAAAAAAGGTGAGAGATTAAGCGCGGGTATTCCACTGTTCCACGGCATCTGCCATAGCTATTCGGTGGTCTGCTACCACCCCGTCACCACCGATGGTGTCACCTTCGTTTTGACCAAGGCAACTGGTGCATTCCACGGTGTAGGAGTCGGCAAGCCTGTTGGTCAACCGGGCCTTTTTACCACAGAAAGGGCAGGGCTTTAAATGCTGGTTAAACTCTGCCCGCGAAGGGTTTAAAACGGGGTTGTTTTTCTGTATTTTCATGATAGGTGCAGGTGATGTTATTGGGGTTTCTGGCCAGTTGCCACCCAGCGGGCAGCGAGTTCAGCGGGCACCGCTAAGCGGTTTATTTGTAGTTGGTGATGCACAGCGTAGAAGGCTTGAAACTCGCCGTGGGAGTGAATGAAGCCCGTGTGGTTAGCGTCACGGCTGTAGTGCATCACACCGGCTTTATCTACCCGAAGCCGGGCACTCAGCTTGGCATCAGTGATTGCCCATTGGTTATTCCACCAAGCCCAAAACTCCTTTGAGTAAGCAGCTCTTTCACGGGCGCGGGCGGTGCCATACAGGCTTTCCAGCCAATCATTTCCCAGGTCACTTATTAGCTCAGTCACCCAGCTTTCCTCTTCACCCAGGAACCCGAGCAAGCGGGCGCGGGTGGTAGCATCTTGTTCTTTGATTTGTTGTGCGTGGCTCATATCGTAGCGGTTAAGACTGCGTGTAGGTCAAGAAAAAGGCGGTGCAGGGTGCCGTTTAGCTCTAAGCCCGGTTCATTCCATATCAGCACTTCCAAGGCGAAGGCTTCAGCTAGCGACATGGTGAAGCGGTGTTCTTTGCTGAGCGGCATTAGCAGGAAAGCCCGCCGTGTCAGCCATTCTTGGGCTTGCCTTCGCCCTGTTTCGGTCATCAGCCGCCCGAAGTCGTTTAGGTCGGTGGCTGCTTTCATGTTGGCTACTTCCTCAAGCATTGTCTTCAGACAGTGTTGCTCCCGAGGGTGAAGGGTGAAGCGCACCCCAAGCGTGGTGCGCTTCGCTGTCGAACTATTCTTCTTCAGCTTCCCCATCTTCACTGAATAGCTCTGGTTCGGGTGCTGCCTTGGCTTTGGCTGGCCTTCCCTTCTTCTTCACCTCCACTTGCCGAGGCGGGTAGATTTCGTAGGGTTCCGTTGGGCCAAACCGGCTTCTGCTGACAGCCTTGCCGTTGCTCACGTAGGTCTTTATATCGGCCATGTATTCGACCGCCCGAGCCACCTTGCCATTAGGCGAAGCGCCCTTAGACCAACTAATCACAATGAAGACCTTGCGCTTAAACAGTTCTACCAGCTGCTTAAACTGAGCTTCTTTCAGCTCCATGTATTGCAGCGAGTCTAGCACCACGAACGGTGCCGAGCGCTTCTGACTGAGCTTGTACACCATGTCATCAAAGCTGTCCCGGTCACCCAGCATGAAGGAACCCTTTGCACACAGCTCTTTCACGTTGCACCGCTGGGCAGCCGCTTGGATGGTGGCCCCTTCCCCTTCTTCAGCACTGTTGTAGTAGACCTTGCCCAGCTTGGTCAGGGCCACGCACAGGCGCATCACAAACGTTGTCTTGCCCCCACCGCTTTCCCCATAAACTATCATCTTGAAGTTCTCTTGGGGGTGGCCAATGTACTTGCGCCATTCGGGGTCAAGGTCAAGCATTTTGTACTTGTTGTTCAGTACATCGTGCATCGATACCGACCGCTTCACCGCCCGCTTTTCGGGCGCTACTTTCACTTTAGGCATTCTTTAAACAGACTTTAAAAGGTTGTCTTGATTCGTAGGGCTTGGCACTTCTGGCAGTGGTCAGCGCACCCGTGGTTCTTGTCGTATAGGTCTTCAGGCTGCACCCCAGCAGCACCCCAGCGGCCACACAAGCTGACTTCTTCGCCCGTGGCTTCACCGCTGAAGCGGTAGTAGTGCCAGCCGTTGGCGTTGGTGGGCTGTGCCCATCCTTGCTGGGTTTCGGTAGCCTGCATGGTGAGATTAGCTAAGGGCTTCAGCATCGTTCTTGCGCTTTTTGAGGGTGCTGAAAAGGGTGCCGTAGTTCTCGCACTGTGCAATCAGTTGCGTCACTTCGCGGGTGGTAGTCACTCCGTAGGTGCTGCATATAGCCACCGCGTCATCACGGTCAATGCCGCTGGCCAGCATCACGGGTTCTGCACCAAAGCGGCGCACTACTTGGGGGAAAGACTCAATGTTCTTAGCGGCCCGTGCCTTCATCGTAGCCAGCAGGTCATTCGCACCCATGATGACAATGCCAGCCCGGTTTTCTACCCGGTCATACAGGTCTTTGATGAACCCGATAGCCAGCCGCTTTTTCATCATCACTTCCGATTCATCAAGAATCAGCAGCGCATAAGGCGTAGCACACATCTTCACGGCCACAGCGGCAAGAATGGTGTTGTTGTCGCCTACAGGCAGCACCCCAACGGCTACCGCAATGGCTTGCACCATCATTCGGGGTGTCATAGAGTTAGCGCACTTCACCACGTAGGTTCCGGCCGGGTGCTGGCGTTGAAACTCAGTCACGGCAAAGGTTTTGCCTTGGCCCGTATTCCCGTCAATGATGCTGTAGCCCGCATTTTGCTTGGCTTGCGCCAAGGCAAAGTGAATATCAATGAAGGGCTTGGTTTCAAACACTTCCAAGGTCAAGCCCAGGTAGTGTTGAAGCTTCAGGAAGTGGGTGTCTCCAATCTGGGTGGTAGCCTTGCCTCCCTTAATCGGGAAGGCATTCCATTCACCACGCAGGATATAGGACAGGTAAGACGGGTTTACACCGGATAGGCCAGCCAGCTTGCCCGCGCTAACGTCTTGGTGGCTGCTCAGGTAGGCCGCAGCTTCCTTGGCAATTAAGGATTTGTGTGACTCTAACATACTTTTGTGTTGTAAAAGGGTTGGTTTGGGGTTGGTATTGGCCACCACGGTTGCACCCGTGGTGGCCGTTTTTTTAGTCTTCGTTGAAGCTTATGCGCTTCAGGTAGTCGGATTTAGAAGCGTGATTGGCTGAGCTGCTGGCAGGGCTGGCCACGGTGGCTGGTGAAGCGGCCCGAGCGGGAAGGCGGCGTGGTGCTTTGGCCACGTCTTGTTCCTTCATGAAGTCTTCTTCAGCGGCGGTTTCCACATCTTTTCCCCACCACCGATTCTGGCCAAACTTTAGGAGTTCTTCAGCGTCAAAGCGGTCTGCTATGTCCGCTTGTCGGTTCACAATGCGGCCCGCTTGCTCCTTTTTGGCCACTAAGCGAACCTGTATGGCATCCCGGTCACCTGCTTTGTAGTCAGCTTGTGCCCGAGGCATTGCCTGTTTCGGGTGGGCAAAACCAATGAAGCGCTTATCGGCACCCACGAACAGCCCGATTCCACCGGCTGGGTTTTCAGGGTCGTACTTCACCCAGAATTCTTGGCCGACAAAGGCACTGTGAAAGTCCATGTCCGGCACCCGCTGGGTGACACCGGGGAAGTCAGTGGCTACTTCATTCACCACCTCAAACACGGTTTCTACACCCTGCTTTTTGAACCGTAGCCCGTCTTTGCGGTAGGTAATGGGGCGGTCATTCCACACCCAGAACGCTTCCATTTCGTCTTCAGGCGTCATGAAGTCCGTATCACCATTCTGGCTGGCTTCATACAGCTCTTTAGGGGAGAGCCGGTCACCTTTGGAGCCTTTGTAGTTGTTCCAAACGTGAAGCTCAAATTCAGCTTGGGCTATACACTCAGCCAGGGTGGGCAAATCCTTTTCCTTGAAGTCATCAAGGTTTTCGCGGCTGTTGATTTCCTTGGCCGTGATGTTCTGGCCAGTGAAGTTCTTGTCAGCCCGCATGATTTGCTGTTGCAGCCGCCCGAAAGCACCTTCAATGGTCTTAGACTGGCCATTGTGCGGCATTGCCTTGTAGTGCAGGCCACCGACACCCTTGAAAAAGGACAGGTTAGCCGAGTCACCATCATAGAGAAACTGTAGCGGCTTCACACCACCCGCGCGGCGGTGTGCCATCCGAACGGCCTTTGCCACCTCCCGTGAATCTTCGGTTTCCGCGAAGGCCCAACCCAAGAAATAGTCAGTGGCCACATCCATCACCACTAGCACTTTCAGCTTAGCAGACGTGCCTTTAGCTGTGCGGTAGCGTTTGTTGACCTTCGTGCCATCAATTACCCACTGAACGTCACGCTGGGTGGGCTTGTAGCAAAGCATGGTGTATTCATACTTCGCTTTCCATGCTGCGAACCCGTGACGGGGCAGATACCAGTTCGGCTGCACATCAGGTGCCAGCAGCCGCTTTTTGGTGGTTCCGCTGGTGATTTCAGGCCAGGGGTTCAACCCGAGTTCCCTACGGCGCACAGCCGCTTCATTATACCAAGCCGTAACCAGCTCAAAGCTGGGCTTACGAGCGTCCGAATACAGCTTAATCAAGTATTCCAGCTCATCATGCCCCACTTTCAGGGTGTTGGTGTTGCCGTAGGACTTGCTTACCAGACACGCGGCCCCTTGCTCTTTGTACTCCCGTAGCTTAGCCTGAAGCTTGCTGTAATTGGTGGGAAGCTTCACCCCATCTTCAGTGAACAAGTCCACACAGGCAGCAATAAAAGCGGGCATTGCTGCGAAAGCCGGGCTGAGCTTAACCCGTTCGGCCTTCTTCTTCCACTTCTCATCACTCAGCAGGGCCAGCCACCGGCAAGCCATGCCGTAAGCTTTGATTTTGTCTTCAGGGAGTCCGCTTAGCTCTTTAGTGAGTACTTCCCCCGTGCTTTTATCGGTCAGCTCACGCTCAATGCGGAACCCACGCAGGGCCGCTAAGTCAGCTTTGGGCACAGCGGGCAGCACCATACGCACAGCCAGGGCATCAGCAGCACTTGTTGCTTCCCGTGTCTTATCAGCCAACTGCTGTAGCAGGGCAGACTTAGCCGGAAGCTTTGCCCGCGTTGCCGGTGGTATGGAGTCATAGGCTACCAGCACCCGCCGCTTATCGGCCGGGTCTGGCATGTTAGCCCACGACTGAGCCTTACCGGCCCGGTGTGCGGCAATTCCATATTTGATGGTGCCTTCAGGAACCCCAAGGCTCACTAGGCTATCAAATGGAACATAGATGATTGAGTTAATCAGCTGCATTCCCTTAGCCAGCGGCTTGTTGTTGTTCCTTCTTACGCTGGGCAATCAAGCCATTTGCTACCCTGTCGAGGTGCGGGCTTTTCTCATTACCGGCTGACCATTGCTTCACATAGGATTCTGAGCGCTTAGCCAAATTGGCCAAGTAGTTCAGGGTAATCCCATATTTCTTAAGCTCAGCTGAGCGAGTTTGCTTGCTAGTCGTCATATTTGCGGCCTAACTGATTGGTTAGGGTCGGCAAATCTACGTTTCAAAAAGGAGCAATGGCAACTTTTGGAGCAAAATATTTTTCAAAATGGAGCAAAAGCCAGAAAATATAAGCCCGCTAAGTACGCGGTTGCTCCAAGTCCGACAGGCGTTAGGGCTTAATCAAGAAGCTTTTGCGGCTCTAATCAATGTTTCGCGGTCTTTTTTAAGCAACATTGAAAAAGGCCGCCGTGAAGTACCCTTTGAGGTTGTCACGCTTCTAATTGGAGCAAAACAAGTTTCTGCACACTGGTTTCACACAGGAGAAGGGGACATGTTCAGACCGCATATGGCGGTAAGTGTCTCTAATAACCCATCCCCAAACCCATCCCTAAACCCATCCCCAAGCGGAAAGGAGAAAACGAAAGGGACAAATTTTAAAGAAGCCAGCAATGACAACTTGCGTGTACTAGTCACCACAGTTGATGCGAGCGGTAACGACAACATTTCACTTGTCAGCACCCGTGCTGCGGCTGGTTATGCGGCCGGTGGCTTTACTGAGCGTGAATTTGTGCGAGAGCTGCCCGCGTTCTCACTGCCTGACAGAGCGTTCAAAAACGGCACTTTCAGAGCATTTCAGGTAGCTGGTGACTCTATGTTGCCCACATTGTATGAAGGTGACTGGGTAATATGCCGCTATGTGGAGCAATGGGCCAATGACATTCGTGATACCTATGTCCACGTCATTGTAACAGAGGAAAGGCTATTGGTTAAACGCCTGCTAAACAGGCTTAGTGACCGGGGCGAGGTCACCATACTGTCTGATAATCCTGCTTATCCCACCCAATTCATAGATGGAAGGGACGTTAGGGAAGTGTGGATAGCTGTTGGCCGCTTATCAAGGCAGTTTGCAAACCCAGCGTATGACCTGGTTAAAGAGGTTTCCCGTAGCCGTGCTGATATTGACGAACTCCGTGCTCAGTTCATGGAGCTACAGTCACAAGTAGGGCTGAGAGTGCTTTAAAACGCACAAAAACCACCATTAAAGGCCCGAGTTTGGGCCGTTCAATGGTGGTTCCTGTAGGTTAAGGGCTGGTTTCGCACCTTACCACGGCTGCCAGTCCAAGCAAAATCCAAGCTGGGCACAAGCGTTTGTCCTTTCCGTTTTTTCTCAGTTTTTCTCTGAGAAAGGTTAAAAAGCCGGTTTTTAGCCAGCCAAGGCGGTTTTTGCCTGTTTTTTTTCAGTTTTGTTTAAGGTAAGATTTTGTCCTTTTTGTTCTACCCCCATCAGTACCGCCAGCGGGCGGGCACGTCGGCTTCCCCGAAGGCCCGCCCGATGGCGAGTACTACTCCGAGCGCCGGGCCGTGGAGTTCCTGACGGCCCAGGTACCGGGGTGATGTGCTGATGAGGTGATGAGGTGATGAGGTGATGAGGTGATGAGGTGATGAGGTGATGAGGTGATGAGGTGATGAGGGCGTACGGCCTCTGTCATTGCGAGGACGAAGGACGAAGCAATCCGTCCTGCTCTCAGCGACTAACTCTATTTTGGAAAAGCCCCAACGCCAGCACTGGCATTGGGGCTTTTCTATGAGTCACATTGAGACCTGTCTGAGGGTTAGAGGAGGATTAGCTACGCTGACCTTCGGTTGGCGCGTTCCGCTACCCTCCACTCGCAATGACAGAGGGTATAATACTACTTGGCCGGCACGAAAACCACCTTCTTCGTCTCGTAAAACTCTTCCTTGAAAAAGCTGCTCAGGTCGCTTACCGTGGCTTTGAGGCCGGACTCGGCAATTTCCTCCGTGAGGTCGCCGCCTTTGAGGTAGTAGAGGCCGCTGCCGGCGGCGGGCTTGGCTTTGAAGCGGTGGGCTATCCAGGGGTGGAACATGGCCAGGCGGGCCACGGCGCGGCTTACCACGTAGTCGTACTTGCTGCGCAGCTGCTCGGCCCGGACTTGCTCGGCCGTGACGTTGTGCAAACCCAGGGCGCCGGCCATGAACTGCACGGCCCGGATTTTCTTGCCGATGCTGTCGACGAGGTGAAACTGCACGTCGGGGAAGGCAATGGCCAGGGGCAGGCCGGGCAGGCCGCCGCCGGTGCCTACGTCGAGCACGGTGCTGCCCTGGGGAAACTGAACCACCTTGGCAATGCCCAGCGCGTGCAGGAAGTGCCGCTCCACGAGGTTGTCGGTATCGGCGCGCGACACGAGGTTGATTTGCTCGTTCACGGCGAGAAACTCGCTTTCCAGCTCGCGGAACAAGCGCAGCTGCTGCGGGCTAAACTGGGGGAAGTACTGCTGAATAAGGTTCATGACGCAAAGTTGCGGCAAACAAAGTTTGGCGAGGCCATCCGGCCTGGCTTTTCACGCAAAACGCCCCGGCTGGCTGGCCGGGGCGTTTTACTTTTAGATAATCTGCTTGGTGTTCTTCACCATGTCATAGAGCAGCTCGCGGGCGCGGTGCAGCTGGGCCTTCACCGTGCCGAGCGGGGCTTTGAGCTCGGTGGCAATTTCTTCGTAGCTCAGCTCGTCGAAGTAGCGCAGCGACACCAGGCGCTGGTACTTGTCGGGCAGCTTGGACACCACAAGGCGCATGATTTCGATTTTCTGATTCCGCATGGCGTGCTCCACCGGGTTCAGGTCGTTGTCGCGGAAATCGATGGTGATTTCGTCGCCGTTATCGACTTTAATGGCCGAGTCAATCGACATGGTCTTGATTTTATTCTTGCGGATAAAATCAATGCAGTTGTTGGTGGCAATGCGGAACAGCCAGGTGCTGAAGGCGTACTCGGGGTTGAACTTGTGCAGGTTGCGGAAAGCCTTGGCGAAGGCTTCAATGGTGAGGTCTTCGGCGTCGTCCTGGTTGCGCACCATCTTGAGCACCACGTGATACACCGGCTTTTTGTAGATGTGCATCAGCTCGGCGTAAGCCTTCTCGTCGCCGTTTTCCACGGCAGCCCGAATCAGCTTGAAATCGTGCTTGGCCTTGGCCGAAAACTGCTTCTGAACGTCCTGGTTGTTTACTTCCATCGAAGGGTGCGATTAAGGAATAGCGAGATTCCCAAGGCGAGGTATTGAATAAAATAAATTACGTCGAGCAAGGGCAGCCACCCGACGGGCAAAGTTTGTTGAAGCCGGCGGCTAAGCCGTGCGTACACGGCACTGACAAATAAAGTTCGCACCGCCCACACTATTACCAAAGGTACCCAATTTTCAGGAAACAAGGCGAGGTAAAAGGAGGTAAAGTAGTACAACACATTGGCCATGATAAAAATGCCTAGCCGCAGGCGGTCGGGCAGCCGGTAGCTGCGCCCGGCCGACAGATGCCGGCGCTTTTGCCGCCACCAGGCGCCCCAGGTGGCAGCGGGCTCGCTGAGGGTGTGGGCCGAGGCATCGGCAACCACAGCTACGCGCTGCCCGGCTTTTACGGCGTCCTGCACCAGCAGGTCATCGTCGCCGCTGAGCTGCCGGATGTGGGAGGCGAAGCCTTTGGTAGCCTGAAAGCAGCTGCGGGTGTAGGCCAGGTTGCGGCCCACCCCCATGTAGGGCCGGCCGCGCCAGGCGAAGCTTAGATACTGCGCAGCGGTGAGCAGGGTTTCAAAACGAATGAGCTTGTTGAGAAATCCCGGCTCTTCGGCATAGGCCGAGAACCCCAGCACCACCTCCGCTGGGCGGGCAAACCCGCGCTGCATCAGGCGCAGCCACTGGTTAGTGGCCGGAATGCAGTCGGCGTCGGTAAACAGCAGGCGGGCATGGCGGGCCGCCTTAATGCCCAGCGTGAGGGCGTACTTCTTGGGCGCAAAGCCCTCCGGCGTGCGGTCGACCGTGACAAGGCGCACTTTCTCGGGGTAGTACTGGGTGAGCTGCTGGGCGTAGAGCTGGGTTTCGTCGCGGCTGCGGTCGTCGATGAGCACCACCTCGAAGGTGCCGGGGTAGTCCTGCTGCAACAGCAGCGGCAGCAGGCGGCGCAGGTTATCGAGCTCGTTGCGGGCGCAGACGACGATGGACACCGGCTCGGAGTCGGGGCCGGGGGCATCGGCCGGCGCTTCGGCCGGACGGCGGGCAAACGGCCAGAAATAATACGCCGCGTAGAAGAGCTGCACCAGCACTGAGGCCAGCAGGAGCCAGAATACGGGCGACTTGGGAAGGTAAGGCAGCAAGGGTGGGTACGCGGTTGAACAGGCAAAAGTACGGGACGCCGGGCGGGCGGGCTACCTTTGCAGTAGCGCGGAATTTCATTCCGCGTTGCGGCGGGCATCTTCATTTGCTGCGAACGCGCAGAATAGAATTCCGCGTTACGACCTATTATGACTTTCGACCTCATTACCCAGGACCCGGCCAGCAAAGCCCGGGCGGGCCTTATCCAGACCGACCACGGGGCTATTGAAACGCCTATTTTCATGCCGGTGGGTACGGCGGGCACGGTTAAAGCCGTGTCGCAGCAAACGCTGAAAACCGACGTTCAGGCCCAGATTATTCTCGGCAATACCTACCACCTCTACCTGCGGCCGGGGCTGGACGTGCTGCGCCAGGCCGGCGGCCTGCACCGCTTCAACGGCTGGGACCGGCCCATTCTCACCGACTCGGGCGGCTACCAGGTTTACTCGCTCAGCGGTACGCGCAAAATCAAGGAGGAGGGTGTCAAGTTCCGCTCCCACATCGACGGCAGCCAGCACCTGTTCTCGCCCGAAGGCGTGATGGACATTCAGCGCGTCATCGGGGCCGACATCATCATGGCCTTCGACGAGTGCACGCCCTGGCCCTGCGAGTACCAGTACGCGCGCCGCTCCCTCGATATGACACACCGCTGGCTGCAGCGCTGCATACAGCGCTTCGACAGCACCGAGGGCCTGTACGGCTACTCCCAGACGCTGTTCCCCATCGTGCAGGGCAGCACCTTCAAGGATTTGCGGGTGCAGTCGGCCGAGTTCATTGCCGCCCAGGGCCGCGAGGGCAACGCCATCGGCGGCCTGAGCGTGGGCGAGCCCGCCGAGCTGATGTACGAGATGACGGAGCTGGTGTGCGACATCCTGCCGGCGGACAAGCCCCGCTACCTGATGGGCGTGGGTACGCCGGCCAACATCCTGGAAAACATTGCCCTGGGTGTGGACATGTTCGACTGCGTGATGCCGACCCGCAACGCCCGCAACGGCATGCTGTTCACCACGCAGGGCATTATGAACATCACCAACAAGAAGTGGGAGCTGGACTTCGAGCCCATCGACGCGGCCCTGGAGGGCCCGGCCAGCACGTTCTACTCCCGCTCCTACGTGCGCCACCTGTTCCAGAGCAAGGAGATGCTGGGCCCGCAGCTGGCCTCGGCCCACAACCTGGCCTTCTACCTCTGGCTGGTGAAAGAAGCCCGCAAGGAAATCCTGGGCGGCACGTTTGGCCCCTGGAAGGAGAAGATGGTGAAGCAGGTAATGACTAGATTGTAATTATGAATTATAAATTAAAAATTATAAATGGGCGTTCAAAGCGTCTCCTTGCTCAATGAGCTAGCCTCCTCATTTATAATTTATAATTCAAAATTTATAATTGCCCCCCCCCGTGAAACTGCTCGACAAGTACATCATCAAGAAATTCCTCGCCGCGTTTTTTTTCACGGTGGTGATTCTGGTGTCGGTTATCTGCGTGATTGACTTTACTGAAAAGAACGACGACTTCATTCAGCACAACCTGCCGATGTCGAAGATTCTGTTCGGCTACTACCTCTACCTGTTTCCTTACTTCGCCAACCTGCTCTCGCCCATCACCATCTTCATTGCGGTGGTGTTCGTGACGGCCCAGCTGGCGGCCCGCACCGAGATTGTGGCCATTCTGGCTTCGGGCGTGAGCTTCCGGCGCCTGCTGCTGCCCTACGCAGTGGGCGGCGCGGTGGTGGGGCTGCTCATCTTCATTCTTATCGGTTGGGTGCTGCCCATTGGCAACAAGTCGCGGGTGGAGTTTGAGCGCACCTACGTAAAAAACCCGTTCCGCTTTCAGGGGCGCAACATTCACATCAAGATTGGGCCGCGCAGCTACGTGTTTCTGGAGAGCTACGACAACGTGCACAACATCGGCAGCCGCTTCGCCCTGGAAACCATCGACGGCACGGTGCTGCGCCGCCGCCTCACGGCCGACGCCATCAGCTGGGACTCGACCAAGCAGGTGTGGCGCATGTCGCCGCAGGTGGTACGCACCTTCATTGGCCCCCAGAACGAGCGGCTGGAGTCGTTTCCGGCCCGCGACACCACTCTGAACCTCTTCCCCAAGGACTTCGCCAGCACCTTTAAGCTGGCCGAGACCATGACGCTGCCTCAGCTCAACGACTTCATTCAGCAGAAGATAGACCGCGGGGCCGACGACACCCAGCTGTATCTGAGCGAGAAGTACGAGCGGTACTCCTACCCCTTTGCCATCGTGGTGCTCACCCTGATTGGCGTCATCCTCAGCGCCCGAAAGTCGCGCGCCGGCGTGGGCGGGCAGATTGCGCTGGGCTTTGTGCTGGCCTTCATCTTCATCATCTTCGTCATGCTCTCGCGCAACCTGGCCCAGGTGGGCAGCCTCTCGCCCCTGCTGGCGGCATGGGTGCCTACCATCGTCTTCAGCGGGATTGGGCTGGCCCTGTACCGGTTTGTGCCGAAGTAACAATGGGTGAATGGGTGAATGGGTGAATGGGTGAATGAAAATTGACATTTCCTCCTTTGCTCATTACCGTCATTCTCTCCATTCACCCATTCACCCCATTCATCCATTCGCCCATTGGTTAAGGATTACCTCAAGCTTCATTTCATTGTGCTCCTGTGGGGCTTCACGGCCATTCTGGGCAAGCTGCTGACGGTGCCGCCGGTAGAGCTGGTGTTCTGGCGCACGCTGCTGGCGGTGCTGGGGCTGGGGGTGCTGCTGCTGGCGCGCAAGCAAAGCTGGCGCATTCCGGCGGGGCAGGCCGCCCGTCTGCTGAGCATTGGAGTGCTGGTGGCTACGCACTGGATTACCTTTTTCCTGGCGGCCCGCCTGTCGAGCGTGAGCGTGTGCCTGGCGGGGCTGGCCACGCTGGCGCTGTGGACTTCGCTGCTGGAGCCGCTGCTGCTCTGGCGCAAGGTGCGCGGCTACGAAGTAGCGCTGGGCATGCTCACCATGGTCGGTTTGTACCTGGTGTCGCAGGCGGAGTTCGACCAGCTGCTGGGCCTGGCCGTGGCCGTGCTGTCGGCGGGGCTTTCGGCCCTGTTCAGCGTGCTGAACTCGCGGCTGGTACAGCAGCATTCGCCGCTGCGCCTGACGTTTTACGAGATGGCCGGCGCCTGCCTCAGCATTGCGCTGTTTCTGCCTTTCTATAGCCGCTACTTCTCCGAGGGGCGGGGCCTGCAGCTGGGCTGGCAGGGCTACGACTGGCTGTGGCTGCTGCTGCTGGCCGGGGTGTGCACGGTGTACGCCTTCTCCGTGTCGGTGGAGCTGATGCGGCGCCTGTCGGCCTTCGTGGTCAACTTGACCACCAACCTGGAGCCCGTGTATGGCATCGTGCTGGCCGTGCTCATCTTTGGCGCCAGGGAGCGCATGTCGCCGGGCTTTTACCTGGGCACGGTGGTTATCCTGGTCAGCGTGCTGATTCACCCCGTGGTAGCCCGCTGGGATGAGCGCCGCCTGCAGCGCCTGCACGGCTCAAAGCAGCCCGTCCCAGACGAGGTAGTCCCCCTGAACCCCTAGCGCGGGGGCCGCTTCGAGGCCCGGAAACAGTCCGTACACGGCCGAGCCCGAGCCCGAGAGGCTGGCATAGGCCGCACCGGCCGCGTACAGCGCCTGCTTGATGTCGCCCAGCACGGGGTAGTAAGGCGTGAGGGCATCCTCAAAGTCGTTGCTGATGGTATGGCGCCAGGTTTCCAGGGGCTGGGCCAGGGCTTCGCGCAGGTCGTGGCGGGGCGGCCGGTGCGTCACGCGCCGGTAGGCCTCCGCGGTGCTGATGTGCAGGCCGGGGTACACCACCTTGCAGGGCATGCCGCTCAGGTTGAGTGCCAGGGGCTCGAATACGTCGCCGCGCTCCACCGCCAGCACGGGCTGGTTGCGAATGAAAAAGGCGCAGTCGGCCCCCAGGCGGCGGGCGTAGTCTTCCAGCGCTTCCCCCGCCAGGCCCAGCTCGAATACCTGGTTGAGGAGCTTCAGGGCAAAGGCTGCGTCGGCGGAGCCGCCGCCCAGCCCCGCCCCAATGGGCACCACCTTGTGCAGGTGCATCTGAATGGGAGGCAGCTGCGGAAAATCTGCCTGCAGCAGCTCGTAGGCGCGCAGGCAGAGGTTGGTGCCGGGGTCGCCGGGAATGGGAATGCCCGTGAGGGCCAGGTGGCTGGCCTGCCCGGCCGCGGCCGGCACTATCTCCAGCGCGTCGCACCAGGGCAAGGCCACCATGGCCGTTTGCAGCGTATGAAACCCATCCGGCCGCCGGGCCGTGACGTAAAGCCCCAGGTTTAGCTTGGCATTGGGGAAACTGAGCATAAGAACTGGTAATTTTGTCAAGTGAGCAGCGAATAGTTAGCAGGGAACAGTTAAATCAACCGTTCTGCTGACTGTTCATTGGTCACTGTTCACTGTCTTTATTATGTCATTCATCACTACCCTCACCATTCTTCCCGGGCAGCCGCTGCCCGCCGTGGCGGAAGCGCTGCGGGCAGCCCTGGGCTCGGCAAAAGTAGTGTACCTGCGGGGGCTGGCTGCTCATGTGCCGGCCGGGGACTGGGCGGCCTTTTATGATGAGCTGACCGAAGTCACCGGGCAGTGCCTGCACCTGGATGAGGACTATGCCCAGGGCAGCATCCGCAGCGGACAGAAGTGGATTGAGGTGCGCTACGACGCCGCCATTCCCGACGACGCGGCTTACCGCTTCAGCAAGAACGCCCAGCCCCTGCACACCGACGAGTCGTACCTGAGCGAGCCGGCCGAGGTGATGTTTATGCACTGCCTGGTGCAGGCCCCGGAGGGTGGCGAAACGACTTTCGTGGACGCCGACGTGCTCTGGCAGCAGCTGCAGGCCAAAAGCCCTGACCTGGCGACCCGCCTGCTCAACCGCCCCGTACGCTTTGCCAAGGCCGGCGACTCCCGCACCCTGCCCATCATTGCCGATACGCCCGCCGGCCTGCGCCTGAACTGGAACTACCACTGCGTAGACCCCGCCGAAAGTGCCGAAGCCCACGCCCTGGCCGCCGAGTTTCGCCAGTTTCTGCTGGAGCACATCAGCAACACGCCGGCCGAGGTAGCCCTGCCGTTGGCCCCGAGCGAGGCCGTAGCCTGGTGGGACGACCAGGTGCTGCACGGCCGCCGCGCCTTCCGGGCCGTGGCCACCAACGACCGATTCCTTCTCAAAAGCGGCTTCCGGCTGAGCACGGCCGATGTATGAGCTTAGCAAGCGGGCCTTCGACCTGAGCGCGGCAGCGCTGGGGCTGCTGCTGCTGGCGCCGCTGCTGGCGCTGGCAGCCGGCGCGGCCTGGCTGGGCGGCCTGCGACCCGTGCTGTTCCGGCAGCTGCGCACCGGCTACCGCGAGCAGCCCTTCTACATCCTCAAGCTCTGCACCATGACGCAGGCCACCGATGCGCGGGGCGAGCTGCTGCCCGATGCCGAGCGCCTCACCAGCCTGGGCCGCCTGCTGCGCCGCAGCGGCCTCGACGAGCTGCCCCAGCTCTGGAACGTGCTGCGCGGCGAGCTGAGCCTGGTGGGCCCGCGCCCCTTCCTGCACGACTACCTGCCCCTGTACACGGCGGAGCAGAAGCGCCGCTTTCTGGTGCGGCCCGGCATTACGGGCTGGGCCCAGGTGCACGGCCGCAATGCCCTGAGCTGGGACGAGAAATTTACGCTCGACAGCTGGTACGTGGCCCACCGCAGCTGGGCGCTCGACGTACGCATCCTAGGGATGACGCTACGCCAGCTTTTTTCCTCCCGGCGGCCGCCCGGTGCCGACGCGCCCGCCACCCGATTCATGGGCAGCACGCCCCCCTCTCCTACTCCTTTGGCATGACCCAACTGTTCTTTTCTGAGTACGACCAGCCCGAAGCCGCCCGCCCCCTGGTAATTGTGGGCGCCGGTGGCCTGGGGCGCGAAGTTGCCGTGCTGGTTCGCCAGCTCAACGAAGCCGGGGCCGCACCCGGCTGGGACCTGCGGGGGTTCTACGACGACGCGGCGCCCCGGCAGGCTAGCATTGCCGGCCTGCCCTACCTGGGCACTTCAGCCGACCTGAACGCCACCGCCCAGCCCCTGCACGTGGCCCTGGCCGTGGGCGGCAGCGCCAGCCGCCGCGCCCTGCGGGCCCGGCTTACCTCGCCCCTGCTGCACTTCCCGGTGTTGGTGCACCCGGCCGTGGCGCTGGAAAGCTACCAGCAGGTTTCGTTGGGGGAGGGCTGCATTATTCAGCAGGGCTGCATCCTGACTACCGACATCAGCCTGGGCCGCTTTGTGCTGCTTAACCTGGGCTGTACTATCGGCCACGATGCCGTGCTGGAAGACTTCTGCTCCCTGATGCCCCACGCCAACGTGGGCGGTGCGGCCCACCTCGCCGCCGGGGTGTACCTGGGCACCAATGCCACCGTGATTCAGGGCGTGCAGGTGGGCGCCGACTCCATTGTGGGCGCTGGCGCCGTAGCCGTGCGCGACCTGCCGGGTGGAATTACGGCGGTGGGCGTACCGGCGAGAGCGCTGGCTAATTAGCAATTAATAATTATTAATTAATAATGATTAGCTCGTCGAAAAAGCACTGCCCAGACCCTGCAAGGGCACAAGCCGCAATTCTTAATTATTAATTATTAATTACTAATTATTAATTAAAACCATGCGCAGCCAGGATTACGACCGCCTCTACCTTTCCCCGCCTCACCTGGGCCGGCATGAGCTTAACTATGTACACAAGGCCATTGAGGACAACTGGGTAGCGCCGATTGGGCCCAACCTCACGGGCTTTGAGGCGGATATCTGCCAGTACACCGGCGCCGCCTACTGCGTGGCGCTGTCGTCGGGTACGGCGGCTATTCACCTGGGGCTGCTGCTGCTGGGCGTTGGGCCCGGCGACGAGGTGCTGTGCCCTTCCTTTACCTTCGTGGCCACCGCCAACCCCATCCTGTACCTGGGCGCCACGCCGGTATTTGTCGACAGCGAGCCCGATACCTGGAACCTGTGCCCGCAGCGGCTGCGCGAGGCCATCCTGGACCGCATTGCTCAAGGCAACAAGCCCAAAGTGCTGCTGCTGGTCCACCTCTACGGCATGCCGGCCCGCCTGCCCGAAATCCTGGCCATTGCGGCCGAGTTCGACATTCCTATTCTGGAAGATGCCGCCGAAGCCCTGGGCTCCTGCTTCAACAAACAGCAGCTGGGCACCTTTGGGAAGATTGCCCTTTTCTCTTTCAACGGTAACAAGATTCTGACCACCAGCGGGGGCGGCGCCCTGGTTACCAACGACGCCGAACTAGCCTTCAGAGCCCGCTTCCTGGCTACCCAGGCCAAGGACGAGGCGCCGCACTACCAGCATTCGGAGCTGGGCTACAATTACCGGCTCAGCAACATCCTGGCCGGCATTGGCCGCGGGCAGATGGAGCTGCTGGACGACCGGGTGAAGCGCCGCCGCGAAATTTTTGCCTGGTACCAGGAACACCTCGCCGGCCTGCCCGGCCTGCGCCTGGCTCCCGCCCCGGAGCTGCCCGGCAGCCGCTCCAACCGCTGGCTGACAACGGTACTGCTGAACCCGGCCGAAACATCCTGTACCCCCGAGGCCCTGCGCCTGCACCTGGAAACCCATAACGTAGAAAGCCGCCCGCTCTGGAAGCCTATGCACCTGCAGCCGCTTTACGAGCAGGCCCCCATGTACGGCGGGGAGGTATGCGCCGGACTGTTTGAGCAAGGCCTCTGCCTGCCCAGCGGCACAGCCATGACGGAGGCCGACCTGCTGCGGGTGGCCGAGGGCATTCGGGAAGTAGTACGCTAGCACCAGCTGGGCGCGGCTGCCCTCAGCCAGGAAATGGCATGGTTTTGCAGATGCGTCCACACGTCGATTTTCGCTATTTCTTCGTTAAAGGCCCAACCATTCCGTATTTCCAATGACTAGCTCGCGCTTTTTTGCTGCTCTGCTCCTGGCATTTCCCCTCGGCGCCCTGGCTCAGGCGTCTACTTCCGACACAGCTACGCCGCCCCCACCCGGCGCTGTGGTAACCGAAACCACCGAAGACCTGGACCCCGCCACGGGCAAGGTCGTCCGCCGCACCACGCGCACCTACACCATGCCCGGCGGCACTGCCGCTACGCCTTCGGTGGCAGGCCGGGCTACCACGCCGGCCGCCGTGCCCAGCGGCACCACCAGCCGCCCGGCCCCAGCCCCGGCCAGTGAGGCCGCCGACGTACGGGCCACCGATGCTCAGATTTCGACCTTCCTGGGGCGGAAGACGGCCGTGGCCAACATGACCGCACCGGCCCTGCTCGACGCCTACGGCCGCTTCATGGATAAGGTGCGCAGTACCCGGCAGGGCTGGCGGCCCAGCGACTGGGCCCTGGCGGGCTCGGTGCTGGCCAGCCTCAACGCCCGCTACGAGCAGCTGCGCCCCAATATGTCGTTCGACGACAAGCTGACCATTCGCACCCAGCAGGCCGAGTTTCACGCCCTGCGCACCGGCCGCCAGATTTCCGACCAGGTGTCGGACAAGCTGTAATTCGGTTAAAAGTTGAATTTTAAAAAGCCCGCTGGCATTAATCCGGCGGGCTTTTTAACGCTTAACTGATGTTACGCGGTAAGAACGTGATGGCGCGGGGTCGTACCCGCGCCATTTTCACCGCCTGTGTAACAGCAGGACGAAACTCTTATTCCGGCAGCAAAAAAGAATCGGCTACTGCCTGGTTGTCGCCGGTCTTGCGGCTGTCGGCCGGGCTGTCGAAGGTGAGCAGAATATGGCGCTCGTCGAGCAGGGCCATGCCTTCGGCGCGGTCTTTCCCGGCGGTGGGGCCGTGCCCGTGGGGCACGTCGAACAGGCGCTGCAGCTTATCGGCCGGGATAAGGCTGTCGGCAGTCAGCCTGGTGGCTCCGGGCCAGCGGTACACGGCAATGGTACCGTCGAGGTCCATGGTGGGACCGGCCAGCAGCAGCATGTCGGGGCCACATTCCCGCATTTCGCGCAGGCCCATGCCGCGCAGGTCCAGGAAGTGCTTGCGGTAGTAGGTCTGGGCGGCGCCCTTCACCTTGCCCAGGCGCAGCTGCCCGTGCTTGTCTTCTTCGGGGTACAGCTCCAGGGCCAGGGCCCAGCCCCGTAGCACGGGGCCGCGCAGCCCCACAAACACCTGTCCCTTGTTGGTTACTGCCAGGCCTTCGATGTCGAAGCCGTTGTCTTTGCCGGGAATGGTGAGAAAGGGGCCGATATGCGGGTCGTCGGCCAGCAAGTCCAGCAGCTCGTTGCCTTTGCCGTTGCCGTGCAGCTGAGCGGCCCGGAGCATGTGGCCTTTTTTCTCCGGGTGAGGCGCGGCTTTGTGCAGCTCGAAGTCGCCGGTTTTCTCATTCTGCAGCAGCGGAATGCGGGCCAGCAGGTAGCGGTTGGGCTCTCCCTTCACTTCTGCCAGTCGGGCAATCTGCGCCTCGGCATCTTTGCCCTTTTTATCGGGTTTTTTGCGGCGCAGGCTATGCGAGCCTACAATCCAGAGGTAATGGTTGGCATGGCCCATGCCTTCGATGTCAATCTCTGAGTCGGCATCGTCCGGCAAGTCCAGCAGGTCGGCCAGCTCGTAGGAGCAGTGCTCGCCGAAGCTGTGGGGACCGGTACGGCGCAGACGCTCCACGCTGGTACGCTCGTCGCAGCTCACCCACAGGTTGTCGCCGGTGAGCAGCACGGCCGACAATCCGTCACGGACGTGTTTTTCCTCGGCGTTCAGGCTGAGCTTGGGGTCGAAGTGCAGGGTGTATGGCCGGCGGTGCATAGAAGCAAGGTTGAGAAAGCGGACAGGTGCTGAAAGCTAAAGTCCTTCCCTACGCGCTACCGGGGCTGGCGGGTTGCCGTCCTGCCCCGGGCAGGGTTAGGCTTGCAATTCCCTTTCAGCCCCCGCTTTTGCAGTATTATTGCACTTCTTCCTTTGCCGGGCCGGCTGGCAGCTGGCGGCTTCTGGCCGGTGGCGGCCGGTTCTTTATCCTCGCAACCCTTGTTTTATGCTTGAAGAGCTCAGCAACGTCGCGCACAGCTATTGGATGCAGTTCCTGTACTTGCTACCGCGGCTGCTAGCGGCGGCGGTGGTACTGGCCCTTGTGTGGGTGGCTTCCGGGCGCCTGCGCGCCTACCTCGCCGTGCGGCTGCAGGCACACGCCGCCGACCCGCTGCTCACCAACTTCCTTACCGAGGTAGGCCGCTGGCTGCTGGTGCTGGGCGGCCTGCTGCTGGCATTGCAGATTATGGGCTTCTCGGGGGTGGTAGGCGGCCTGCTGGGCGGCCTGGGCCTATCGGCTTTCCTGGTGGGCTTTGCCTTCAAGGACATTGCCGAGAACTTCCTGGCCGGCGTTATCCTGGCCTTCAACCGGCCCTTCAACATCAACGACAGCATTCAGATTAAGGACATGAAGGGCAAGGTGCTGGAGCTGAACCTGCGCACCACCCGCATCAAGACCGCCGAGGGCAAGGACATCTACATTCCCAACTCCATGGTGCTGAAGGAGCCCGTGCAGAACTACACCCGCGACGGGCAGATGCGCCTCGACTTTGCCGTGAAGCTCCCCAACACCGCCGATGCCGAGCTCCTCATGCAGCAGCTGCTCGACCAGGTGCGCCGCGAGCCGCTGGTGCTGAACCAGGCCGGCTTCCTTCCTTCGGCCGTAATTGAGGAGCTCAACGACGAAAGCCTCACCGTGCGCGTGTACTTCTGGGCACCTTCCACCGAGTCGCGCAAAGCCCAGGAAACCCGCAGCCGCCTCATCAACCAGGCCAAGCTGCTGTTGTTGAGCACTGCCGGCAGCGTTACGGCCGGCTAGCGCGACTGGCGAGCGGCGACACCACGAGCAGCAGTGCTTAATGATGGTGCTCTTCCTCGGGCGGCGGGGGCAGCTCCCGGGCGGCGCGGTACAGCAGGGCCGTGGGCACCCGGGGGTAGTGGTGGTGCAGGTGGTGAAAGGCAAACGAGGCCGTGATGGGCGTCCAGGCCTGGGCCAGGGCAGCCGCCGTGCGGGCCACGGGGTTGCGCGACGACACGTGGTGCGGAATGTAGGAGGCCCAGATGGGCATGGTGATGCTCATGAAAAAGGCCACGCCCCAGTACACCAGCCCCAGCAGGGAGCCGGTAAGCCAGTACAGCCCCACAAAGGCCAGCAGCAGCAGGCCCGTCAGCGCCGTTTCCATCAGCTGAATGCGGCGGGTGCCGGGGGCAATGCGCAGGGCTTCGCGGCGCAGCATCAGGGTATGCCAGGGGCCCTGCCACAGCACCCGCGAAAAGCTCCAGGTAGCCGGTGCCCCCTCGGGGTCGTCTTCCGTGAGGCAGCGGCCGTGGTGGCGCAGGTGGGTTACCTGCAGGCCGTGCCCGCTTTTCAGGATGAGCAGGCCGCTCAGGGTGAGCACCCGCTTGTTGGCGGGTTTGGCCAGGCCCAGGGCGTTGTGCATGGCGTCGTGCATCTGCACAAAGGCGGCCAGGCAGGTGAGCACGGCCAGCGGCACGGCCAGCCACCACCAGCCCAGCCAGGCCGCCGTGCCATAACTGGCCAGCAGCACCCACGGGCGGGCCAGCTCTACCCGGCGCTGGGCCGGCGTTAGTTGCAGGTTCTGTTGCATGGCTTACAGGTGATTGAGGCGAGGAAAAACGAACAAAAAAGGCTACCTGCTTTCGGCGAACCCGTGGAAAACAAAACTATCCAGTTTCACCTGCCAGCCTACGAACTTGTCTGCTTCGAGGTACAGCCTGTAATGTGCGACACCCGAGCCCCGTATTACTCCAGTACCAGCCGCCGCGTAGTGGAAAGCTTTCCCACCTGCACCTGCAATAGGTACAGGCCCGGAGCCAAATCAGCCACGCTCATTTCGGCCGTGGTAGCGGGCAGCAGACACGAGCTGTTTTTCACTACCTGCCCTTGGGCGTTGCGAAGGATAAGAGTGGCCGCTTTGGCGCCGGAAACAGCGGGCAGTGAGCATGCAAACCGGTGATGAGCCGGATTAGGATGCACCACAAGCTGCTCAGCCAAGCCTGCATGGCCAGTAGCGGCCACGGTGCCTCCATTAAGGCGCATTACAACCTGTCCAAATCCCACATTGGTGCCAACAGCAATAAAGTCAAGGTCACCATCCCCGTCCATGTCGGCATTTACCAGTTGGATGGGATAGGTATTGCCCACGTCCATCACCGCATGTACCGGGCCGAACGTGCCTGCCCCGTCATTCTTATACAACTCCACCGTACCAATTATGGGACTGAAATTGGGTGGCGGAGGCGGAACTAGGGGCCGACTGCTGCCCAGCAACAGGTCCGGGTCGCCATCGCCGTCTACGTCGCCCAAGCTCATGCTGCGAATGCCGCCTGATACGGGCAACGAATAGCCACCGCCAAACTGACCGGTGCCATCGTTCAGCCGCAGGTCAACTACCCGCGTGTTGGAGCCGGCAGCAATAGTCAACAAATCAAGGTCACCGTCGTGGTCGATATCGTTCAGCGCTGAGGAAGTCGGGTAAGCCCCTACTACCACATTGGAAGAAATGGCAAACACGCCGCTTCCATTATTGCGATAAATAGTGACGTTACCCGAACCTGGCTGAAAAAAGTTGGTCACGGCGAGGTCCAGGTCGCCATCGTTGTCGATGTCGCCCAATACCACATGGTAGGGATTAGCGCCAACACTATTCAATTGGGAGCCACCGGAGAAAACTCCTGCTCCGTTGTTGAAACGGACGTATACGGTGTTCGAAGAAAGGTATTTGGCTACTACCATATCCAGGTCCCCATCGCCGTCTACATCGCCAAGGGCCACATGCACCAGCTCGTAGTCCAGGATTAGGTCGGCACCGCGGCTGAAAGTCCCTTGTCCATTGTTCAGGTGTACGCTCACAATGTTGTGGTTCAGGGAGGGCTGGAAGTAGGGTACGACGAAGTCCAGGTCACCGTCGCCATCCACATCGCCCACCGCCAAGGCCCGCGGCCAGCGCAAAAGCGGTACTGTCATACCAACTCCAAAGGCTCCCCCACCCAGGTTGATGCTTACCTCCACCCGCTGGTCGGTTTCATTGAGCGTTAATAAGTCCAGGTCACCATCCCCGTCCACATCGGCCGGGGCCACATCGGTCAGGTTGCTGCCACCGCTCATGTTCAGGGTGCTGCCGCCGCCGGGAAAGGTGCCTGGGCTTTGAGGACTCACCGCGGCCGTAAACTGCCAGACCCGTGGCACAGCCAGGGCTTGTCCACCGGCCGTCTGGGCCGCCGAAGTAAGTGCCACCTGCACCGTTTCGCCAGCCTGCCAGCTCACAGCAGGGGCAAAGCTGAGGGTGCTGCCGTTTACACTTACTGTATTTCCAGGGCCGGTAACCAGCCCTCCGCGTTGGGCCGAAAACACCCGGAGCGCCGCGGCCGAGCTGGCCTGCAAGGGCTGGCTGCACGTAGCCGTCACCGGACTATTGCGTGGTACACTCCCTTGATTGGCCGTTGGCGACACCGCCATTACGCCAATTGGCTGCGCTTGCGTAGCCCCAACGAAAACTCGCAGCAAGCCCGCCCAAAGCAAGTAAGCACCAGTAGTCCGCATAGCTTTGGCAGGTAAGAAGTTTACACTGGTGAAGATAAACATAATTGCCCGGCAGGCCACTGCGTGTACTTACCTGATACTCATCCCTGACTCTTTTCAACCTCCCAGCGCCTGGCCCAAATCCGCCAGCAGCTCCTCCACTTCCTCCACCCCCACGCTCAGGCGAATAAGGCCGGCGGTGATGCCCAGGGCCTGCCGCCGCTCCCCGGGCACGCCCCGGTGCGAGGTGCCCAGCGGGTACGAGGAGGAGGAGGCCACGCCGGCCAGCGAGGGTGCCAGCGGAAACAGCTGGGTGCGCTGGAAAAAGGCGTCGGCGCCCTCGGCTGTATCGTTGTGCAGGCGTACCGACATCATCCCGCCAAACAAGCCGTTTAGCAGCTGCGCCTGGGCCAGGTCGTGGCCGGGGTGGGTTTCCAGGCCGGGGTAATACACCTGGGCCACGGCCGGGTGGGCCGCCAGGAAGCGGGCCACGGCCAGGGCATTTTCCGAGTGCTGCCGCATGCGCAGGCGCAGGGTTTTGAGGCCCCGTACCGTAAGCCAGCTTTCCATGGGCGCCAGCGTCAGGCCCAGGTTGGTGCCTACCTGCCGCAGGCGGTGGCCCAGTGCTTCGTCAGCAGCAACCACCACGCCGGCCATCACGTCGGAGTGCCCGCCCAGGTACTTGGTGGCCGAGTGCCACACCATAGCGGCACCCCAGCTCAGGGGCCTGGTCAGGATGGGCGAGGTAAAGCTGCTGTCGATAAGCAGCTTTACGCCCTGCTCCCTGCAGGCAGCTGCCAGCCGGGGGCCGTCGAGCACCGTGAGCAGGGGGTTGCTCAGCACTTCGGCCAGCACCAGCCGGGTGGTGGGCTTCACCCAGCGGCCCAGGTCGTAGAGCTCGGCCAGCGGCACGTAGTCGGTGCTGATGCCCAAGCGGGTCATCTCCTGGGTGAGCAGCACCACCGAGCCCCCGTACAGCTCTTCAGGGCAGAGGATGTGGTCGCCGGCCTGGCAGGTAGCCGCCACGGCCGCCAGCAGCCCGCCCAGGCCCGAGCCGGTGGCCACGCCCCCACCCGCCGCGCCTTCCAGCCGGGCTACTTCATTCACCAGCTCGTCGGTGTTGGGGTTTTCGGCCCGGGAGTAGCAGTAGCGCCCGTTGTGGCTGGGGGCGGTGTAATATTCTTCCAGCTCGGCCAGGGAGCCGAACTTAAAAACCGAAGTCTGGTAGATGGGGGTGACTTTGGGGTGGATGTTCATTTAGCGCAGTGCTTGAATTTTCTGGGTATAGTTGGCAACCTCTTTCTCCATGTCGGGCATGGCTTTCAGCCGCGCCAGGTAAGTCATTGCCTCTTTCTTTTGTTTGAGCTCAACCGCGATACGGGTGAGGGCCAGCACAGTATAAGGGTCGTTGGGCTCCAGGGCATCCGCCTGCTTCATCTGCGCTGCCGCCGGAGCCCATTTTTCGTTTAGCTGGTAATACACGCCCAGGTTAAACGGCCCCAGCGAGCTTTGCGGGTAGTGGGTTTTAATTAGCTCGGCCAGCTGCCGGCCGTACTCCTTGGCTTTTTTTTCGTCGCGGGGCCGCATATCCTGCGGCAACACCAGGGGCTTTTCCACCCAGTAATGGTTAGCATATCCTTCCAGTGCTTTCGGCAGAAACTTCGCTTCGGGCTCGGGCAAGGGCAGCCCATCGCGCCAGAGCCAGGGCTTGCCGCTCTGGGCCCGGTCGGCCAGCGCTTCTTTTAATACCTGTACCTGGGCAGTCGGCTCGTCCCAGTTCTGGTAGGTCATGGCCAGCCCAAAGCGCATATCCAGGCGGTCGGGCGCGAGCCGAATGCCCTCCCGCAGCCGGGCCGAGCCCAGGCGCATCAGGCGATAGGCCCGCTGCATCTGCGCCTTGGTGGAATCGGCCTGCCGCTGTATTTCTCCCTTCTTCAGGGCCTTCTCGGCCTCCTGCTCGGTCAATATCGTAACGGCACCGTCCCCGGAATTCTCTTTCAGGTAATCTGCTTCCATCACCAGCAGGTTGAAGCGCATGATGTAGGCCTCCGGGTCGTTGGGCTGCTGCTGCTCCCACTCTTTTAGCACCTGCTCGGCTTCTGCTTTCTTACCAGCTTTGTACAGGGCTATAAAACGCTCTTTAAACCCATCCAAAAAGCGAAAGCTCATTAGCAGGACCGCAAGTGTCAGTAACAGACCGTAGCGCATGTTCTTTACCTGAAAAAGTTGAGCCCACAAGATACAGGCAGCGACTATAACCCGGGATTCTGTGGCTCCGGCGCTGGAGAAGCCGACAGCCGGGCGGCGCGGTTTTCCTTGCGAAACACCTCCATCAGCACCAGGAAGTAAGACACCAGCAGTGGGCCCACTACCAGCCCGATGATGCCAAAGATTTTCACCCCCAGCACCAGCCCCACCAGGGTCACCAGGGGGTGAATATTGCCCATGCGCTGGGCCAGGACGATGCGCAGCACGTTGTCGACGTTGACGATGACGATGGCGCCTACCAGCAAGATGCCCAGCGCCTGCCCTCCCGCCCCGTGCGAGTACTGAAACAAAGCCGCGGGCCCCCACACCAGGGGCGTACCCAGGAAGGGAATAAAGGCCAGGAAAAATGCTACCACGCCCCAGAAAAGCGGGTCTGGCACGCCAAAAATCCAAAGCGTAAGCCCCGTCAGCACGCCCTGCACCAGCGACACCATCACCTGCCCGAGCACGTTGGCATTCACGTTGTTTCGCAGCGAGTCGCCCAGCTCCAGCAGGGTGTCGCCCCGAAACGGCAGGTAGCGGCGCAGGCCCAGCAGGAAGTAAGTGTCGTGCATGAACATGTAGTACATCGTGAACAGCATCAGGCCCACCACCATCAGGAAGTTGAGCGCCCCGCTGGCCAGGCTGGGCAGCCACTTGCTCACCTGCCCGGCCCCCTGCAGCAGCAGCTGCCGCAGGTTCATCTGCTCGGTCAACTGAAAGCCACTGGCTTTTTCCAGCTTGTGTATCACCTCCATAATCTGTTCGGGGTGCCGGGAGAAGGCCACCAGCCGGTCGATGAGCAGGGTGCTCAGGGCATAAAATGGAATAACAAGCGTCACCAGGGTTACCAGCAAAATGAGAATGGTAACCAGCCGCCGGTTCCAGTGCCGCCGGTGCACCAGGGCCTCCCACCAGGGCCGGAATACTACGAACAGAATACCGGCTCCCAGAAAGGCCGTCAGGTACTCGGCGAGTCCCATCAGCATCAGGGCGGCCAGGCCAATCAGGGAAGCCACCAGCAGCACATGCCGCTGCCGGGGAGTGTAGATATTTTCGACGGCGGCAAGCAGGTCCTGGGGTTTCAAGGTGGTGTTAGTTAGTCGTATTGAAGTTATAGCATCCAACAGCCCCTACCCTGCCGCGCCCTGACCAGCCCGTAGCCAGTCATGCATCTCCGCCCTTATACGGCATTGTTGCGCTTTCGCAAAGCCGCCAAAGAAAAAAGCCGCTCCGGCAGAACCAGAGCGGCTTTTCAAGCCAAAGCAGCGGCGGCTTAAGCCGATGCGCCTTCAGCCAGTACAATCACGTTGTTGCGCAGCACTTCCACTACGCCACCTTCGATGCGAATGGACTCGCGGCCGTTGGCACCGGTAAGGGTAACTTCTCCGGCTTTCAGGGCCGAAATCAGCGGGGCGTGGTTGTTCAGCACTTCAAACGAACCATCGGCGCCCGGAAACACGGCCGCAACTACTTCGCCTTCAAAGACCTTGCGGTCGGGGGTGATGATTTCTAAATGCATAGTTTGGTTGTCAGTTGTTGGTTGTCAGTTGTCAGGTCGTTCTGAAAACAGCCATCAGAACAAGCTGACAACTGACAACGAACAACTGACAACTACTCCTTACTTCGCTTCGGCAATCAGGCGCTCGCCTTTGGCAACGGCGTCTTCGATGGTGCCTACCAGGTTGAAGGCCGCCTCGGGCAGGTGGTCGTACTTGCCGTCGATGATTTCGTTGAAGCCGCGGATGGTCTCCTTGATGTCAACGAGTACGCCTTTGAGGCCGGTGAACTGCTCGGCTACGTGGAAGGGCTGCGACAGGAAGCGCTGCACGCGGCGGGCGCGGTTCACGGTCTGCTTGTCTTCTTCCGAGAGTTCGTCCATGCCGAGGATGGCGATGATGTCCTGCAGCTCCTTGTAGCGCTGCAGAATCTCCTTCACGCGCTGGGCGGCGTTGTAGTGCTCGGCGCCGATGATGGCGGGGTCGAGGATGCGCGAGGTGGAGTCCAGCGGGTCAACGGCCGGGTAGATGCCCAGCTCGGCGATTTTGCGGCTCAGTACCGTGGTGGCGTCCAAGTGGGCGAAAGTCGTAGCCGGGGCCGGGTCGGTCAAGTCATCGGCCGGTACATATACGGCCTGCACCGAGGTGATGGAGCCGCGCTTGGTCGAGGTGATACGCTCCTGCATGGCACCCATTTCGGTAGCCAGCGTGGGCTGGTAGCCTACGGCCGAGGGCATACGGCCCAGCAGAGCCGATACTTCGGAGCCTGCCTGCGTGAAGCGGAAGATGTTGTCGATGAAGAACAGGATGTCGCGGCCGGCACCGGTGCCATCGCCGTCGCGGAAGCCTTCAGCTACCGTGAGGCCCGACAGGGCTACGCGGGCACGGGCTCCGGGGGGCTCGTTCATCTGGCCGAACACCAGGGTAGCCTTCGACTCTTCCAGGGCCTTCTCGTCGACCTTGCTCAGGTCCCAGCCACCGGCTTCCATCGAGTGCTTGAACTCGGCGCCGTAGTTGATTACGTCCGACTCCAGGAATTCGCGCAGCAAGTCGTTGCCCTCGCGGGTACGCTCGCCCACGCCGGCAAACACCGACAGACCACCGTAGGCCTTGGCGATGTTGTTCACCAGCTCCATGATGAGTACGGTTTTGCCTACGCCGGCACCACCGAACAGACCAATTTTACCACCCTTTACATAAGGCTCGAGCAGGTCGATAACCTTGATGCCGGTGAAGAGAACTTCCGAGGAAGTAGCCAGGTCTTCGAAGGCCGGGGCGCCGCGGTGAATGGAAGCGCCGCCGGTGCTCTTGGGCTGGGCGATGCCGTCGATGGCCGAGCCGATTACGTTGAACAGGCGGCCTTTCACGCCGTCGCCGGTTGGCATCTTGATGGGCGAGCCCATGTCACGAACCTCCGCGCCGCGGGTCAGGCCCTCGGTCGAGTCCATGGCAATGGTCCGCACCCGGTCTTCGCCCAGGTGCTGCTGGCACTCCAGCACCACCACCTGGCCGTTGTCTTTCGTTACCTCCAGCGCGTCGAGGATGTTGGGCAGTTTCGCGTTTTCACCCGCGAAGCTCACGTCCACGACGGGGCCGATGACCTGGGTGATTTTGCCGGTATTCGCCATTGCGTTTTCTTAAAATGAAATTAATTGCGGTTTTCAGGCCGCAAAATTACGGCAGCGCCGCCGCTTTTCCAACCCTTTTCGTTTCTTCCCCCTGCCTACTCAATGGAAAAGCTAATTGGCCATCAGGCAGGTTTTTCTAACTGACAATCAACTCAAAAAGTGGCCCCAGCAACCCGCAAGCCCTACTTTGCCAGAAAAATCTTCAGAAAATTTTTCAGCAAAACCTTGCCTGGCATGAATCGCGTCGTACATTTGCGGTCCCAAACGGCTACTGCCTGGCGGGAAATTGTCCGATGGTGTAACCGGCAACACGCTTGATTTTGATTCAAGAAAGTCCAGGTTCGAGCCCTGGTCGGACAACGACAAAGCTCAAAAAGTAAACGCAAGGCGCTGGCTTCTCCCAAGTTTCGGAGAGGCCGGCGCCTTTCGCTTTTTCCCCGGCGCCTTCCCGCGCCCTCCCAACGCTCTGCAACTCATTTTTCAAGCACCTTCCCCTATGAAACAGGTAAAAATCTTCGCCGGCAATGCCTCCCACGAGCTCGGTGAAAGCATCGCCGCCGCCTACGGCATCCAGCTCGGCGACCTCAGCATTCAGCGCTTCGCCGACACCGAGCTCGGCCCCAGTTTCAACGAGAGCGTGCGGGGCTGCGCCGTATTCCTGATTCAGAGCACCAACCCGCCGGCCGAAAACCTGATGGAGCTGATGCTGATGGTGGACGCTGCCAAGCGGGCCTCGGCCCACTCCGTCAACATCGTGATGCCCTACTACGGCTACGCCCGGCAAGACCGCAAAGACAAGCCCCGCGTGAGCATCGGCGCCAAGGTGGTGGCCGACTTCATCCAGAGCGTGGGCACCAGCCGCCTGATGACCTGCGACCTGCACGCCGGCCAGATTCAGGGCTTCTTCGACATTCCCGTCGACCATCTCGACGGGGCCACCGTCACGGCTCCCTACATCAAGTCGCTGAACCTGGAAAACCTCATCTTCGCCTCGCCCGACGTGGGCGGCGTGGTACGCACCCGGGCCTTCGCCAAGAAGTTCGGGGCCGAGATAGTGGTCTGCGACAAGATGCGCCTGCGGGCCAACGAGATTGCCTCCATGCAGGTGATTGGCGACGTGCAGGGCATGAACGTGGTGCTGGTCGACGACATCGTGGACACGGCCGGCACCATCTGCAAGGCCGCCGACCTGCTGCTCGAGCGCGGCGCCGCCTCCGTGCGCGCCGTGGTAACCCACGCCCTGCTCTCGGGCCCGGCCCACGACCGTATCCGCGCCTGCGGCCTCACCGAGCTGATTGTGTGCGACACCATTCCGCTGCGCCAGGAAAACGACAAGATTCGCGTCATCACCCTGGCCCCGCTCTTCGCCGCGGCCATCCGCAACGTGGTGACGCACGAGAGCATCAGCTCGCTGTTTGTGTAGTGCTGTTTGTATACAGGGTGGCGCGGGGTCGTACCCGAAGGGCTCTGCCCCGTGTCTATTGATTGCAGGCCTCTGGCCTGCGCCGTTAGAACAATTCTGAAGCAAGTCGTTCTGACGGGTGCGGGCCAGAGGCCCGCGGATAGTAGACACGGGCCAGAGCCCTTCGGGTACGACCCCGCGCCATCAACCTTACGCCAGCAGGTTTCGACGTAACCCTTTCTTTTTCCAAGCCTTTCCCCTACCTTTGCGGCCCGTTTCGGCAAAGGTGCCGGGGCGGAATTTCAACTCCCAAAAACTTCTTTTATGAAAAGCCTCGAGATTGTAGGGTTTAAAAGAGCGAATCTCGGTAAGACGGATGCCAAGGCCCTGCGCCTGGACGCCCAAGTACCGTGCGTGTTGTATGGCGGCAAGGACACCGTGCACTTCTCCGTGCCCGCTATCCTGTTCCGCGAACTGTTGTACACGCCTGAGGCGCACATCGTGGACCTGAACGTGGAAGGTGACACCTACCGCGCTATCGTGCAGGACGCCCAGTTCCACCCCGTAAACGAAATGCTGCTGCACGTTGACTTCCTGGAGCTGCAGGAAGGCAAGGAAGTGAAGATGGACATCCCCGTGAAGTACGTTGGCGTATCGCCGGGCGTACTGGCCGGTGGCAAGCTGGTGAGCAAGCTGCGCAAGCTGAAGGTGAAGGCCGCCGCCGAAAACCTGCCCGACTACGTGGAGGTAAACATCAGCGGTCTGGAGCTCGGCAAATCCATCAAGGTGGGTGCCGTAGAAACCAACAACTACACCATCCTCACCAACGCCCAGGCGCCCATCGCCACCATCACCATCCCGCGTGCGCTGAAAGGCGAAATGGCTGCCAACCGCTAATCACCGCTGATTTCCGCTGATTATTCGTGATTACACTGATTTAATTGGCGCGGTAAAAATTCTGAAAAAGGCGCTTCCTGTGAAGCGCCTTTTTCTTTGCCTTTAAAATAAATCAATCACCCGCTTGCTCTTTCTATTTCTGATGGTCGTGCATCAGCGCAATCACAATTAATCAACGAAAATCAGCGATGAAGCTTCTAGTTCTTGCCCTGGGAAATATTGGCCCCGAATACGCCGACACCCGCCACAACATCGGCTTTATGGTGGCCGACTTTCTGGCGGCGAAATACGAGGCCCCGCGCTTCGAGCTGGGCCGCCACGCCTTCGTGACCGAAATCAAGCACAAGGGCCACAGCTATACGTTGGTAAAGCCCACTACTTACATGAACCTCAGCGGCAAGGCCGCTTCCCACTGGCTGAGCACGCTTAAAATTCCGGTGGAGAATATGGTGGTAGTAACCGACGACCTGGCTTTGCCCTTCGGCAAGCTCCGTCTGAAGGGCCAGGGCTCCGCGGGTGGCCACAATGGGCTGAAGCACATTCAGGAAACCCTGGGCTCCGATAAATACGCCCGGCTACGCTTTGGCGTGGATGCTAATTTCCCCAAAGGACGGCAGGTAGATTATGTGCTGAACCCTTTTTCGGCCGATGAGCAGATTGAGCTGCCCACGCACATTGAGAAAGCGGCCGATGCAGTGCTGGCTTTTGGTGCGATGGGGCTAGAGCGGGCCATGAACGTGGTTAATGTGAAGTAAGGAGAACCTGACCCTAAAACAAAAGCGGCCTGCAATTATGCAGGCCGCTTTTGTTTTAAAGCAGTGGAGTAAAGCGAGGTGGTGCCACGAATTCCGCGCAGCGGTTCGTGGCACCACTAATAATCCAGAACGACAGGTCTAATCTTGTTCTATGATGTAGTGGTGGCACGACCAAAAAGTCGTGCCACCACTGTTTAGACTACCGCCTGTTTTAAAGTCGTTATTACATCACGCCGCTGCCGTTACGAACTGCGCCGCCGGGCTGCATGAGCTTCAGGCTGCCGTCGGCGTTTTCGGCCAGCAGCAGCATGCCCTGGCTTTGGATGCCCTTTATTTCGCGGGGTGCCAGATTCAGCAGCACCAGCACCTGCTGGCCCACCAGGGCCTCGGGAATAAAATGCTCGGCGATGCCGCTTACTATGGTGCGCTGGTCGAGGCCGGTGTCAACCGTCAGCTTTAGCAGCTTTTTGGTTTTGGCTACTTTTTCGGCGGCTACAATGGTACCGATGCGCAAATCCATTTTGGCGAAATCCTCGAACGACACGTTTTCCTTGGCGGCCGTAACGGGCGCATTGGCCAGCTGATTGGCTTTTTTGGTATCGAGCAGCTTCTGTACCTGGGCTTCCACGGTGGTATCCTCAATTTTGGCGAAGAGCAGGGCCGGCTCGCGCAGCTCGTGGCCGGCGGCCAGGATTCCGGGGCGGGCGGCGGTAGCCCAATTCCCAAGCTCCAGATTGAGCATGGCGGCCAGCTTCTGGGCCGAGGCGGGCAGGAAAGGCTCCAGCAGCGGAGCCAGGGCCGCGGCAATCTGCAGGCTTACGTGCAGCACCGTACCGGTGCGGGCCGCATCGGTTTTGATCAGGTGCCAGGGCTGGGTATCGGCCAGGTATTTATTTCCGAGTCGGGCTACGTTTAATACTTCAGCCAGCGCATCACGGAAACGGTAATTCTCAATCAGCTCCCCAATTTTAGCCGGGAAGGCATACACCTGATTCAGCGTTTCCTGGTCTTGCTCGGTAAATTCTCCCGCTGCGGGTACTTTCCCTTCGAAAAACTTATGCGTGAGTACCGCTGCGCGGTTCACGAAATTGCCCAGCGTGGCAACCAGCTCGTTGTTGTTACGGGCCTGAAAATCCTTCCAGGTGAAGTCGTTATCCTTGTTCTCGGGGGCGTTGGCACAGAGTACATAACGCAATACATCGCCCTGGCCAGGGAATTCCGCTAAGTATTCGTGCAGCCACACCGCCCAGTTGCGCGAGGTGCTGATTTTATCCCCTTCCAGATTCAGGAATTCGTTGGCGGGTACATTATCCGGCAGAATATAGCCGCCGTGCGCCTTGAGCATGGCCGGGAAAATAATGCAGTGGAAAACGATGTTGTCCTTGCCAATGAAATGCACCAGCTTGGAGCCGCTGTCTTTCCAGTACGTTTCCCACTCATCGGGAAAAGCCTCCTTGGTGGCCGAGATGTAGCCGATGGGTGCGTCGAACCACACGTACAGCACCTTGCCTTCGGCGCCGGGCACCGGCACGGGCACGCCCCAGTCGAGGTCGCGCGTCACGGCGCGGGGGTGCAGGCCCTGGTCAATCCAGGATTTGCACTGCCCGTACACGTTGGTTTTCCAGTCGTTTTTGTGGCCTTCCACAATCCATTCGCGCAGCCAGGGCTCGTACTGGTCGAGGGGCAGAAACCAATGCTTGGTATCGCGCAGCACGGGCTGGGCGCCGCTGAGCATGCTGCGCGGATTGATTAGCTCGGTGGGACTGAGCGAAGTACCGCAGCGCTCGCATTGGTCGCCGTAGGCATTCTCATTGCTGCAGTTCGGGCAGGTGCCCACAATGTAGCGGTCGGCCAGAAACTGCTGGGCCTGCTCGTCGAAATACTGCTGCGTGGTTTGCTCAATAAATTTTCCGTCGGCGTAAAGCTTTTTAAAAAAGCCGCTGGAAACCTCGGCGTGGGTGGCCGACGAAGTGCGCGAATACACGTCGAACGAGACGTTAAACTCCTGAAAGGAGTCGCGTATCAGTGCGTGGTATTTATCAACTACCTGCTGGGGCGTTACCCCTTCTTTCTGGGCCCGGATAGTGATGGGAACGCCGTGCTCGTCGGAGCCACAGATAAATTTTACATCCCGTCCCATTGACCGCAGGTACCGAACGTAAATATCTGCCGGCAAATAAACACCGGCTAAATGACCAATATGCACCGGCCCGTTGGCATAAGGCAAAGCTGCCGTAACGGTGTATCGCTGAGGGAGAAAAGACATTATTAAAATTGTAAGAAGCGTCTGACTAAAATAATTTACCCGGGCACAAGCCCAATTAAACCAGATTCAGCAGGCGCTGGGCAATGAAAAAAAGCAGAAGTAATTCAACAAAACAGGCTACAAACCGTTTGACACATATTCCAATTTATATTTGGGCGCGGTTGGCGGAATTAATACCGTATAAACCGATGAAGATTTAGCGTTTAATCCCCCTTCAAAACCTTTTTTCACATGAAAAAACCCGCCACCAAAAATTCTTCGGATAAACGCGTTAAACGCACGCCGGAAGAAAAAACAGCGCGTAAATCGGCCAAAGAAGCTGCCCGGGCTTCGTCGGAAATGACCAACGACCGCGCGGCTAAAAAGGCCAGCCAGAAAAATTCGCTTAAGTCGGCGGCTAAACAATTGCAGAAAGAGCTTAACAACCGCATGAACGAAGTGGTGACTCGCATCCGCAAAGAAACGAAAGCCAAGCTGAAGGAGGTAGTGAAGGAGGCCACCCGCCGCATGGACAGCGACACCGAGCGCATGTTTGAGCAGGCGCTGCAGACCATTGTGCGTCATTACGACTCCATGACTACCATGGGCAGCAGCAGCGACAACAACGACAACCGCAAGGACCCGGCCTCGACCAACGACGGCAGCGCCCGCAAGCCCCGTACCACCCGCGCCGCAGCCGAAGCGGCCACCAGCGACGACGCTGCCGCCGCGCCCAAGCGCCGGGGCCCCAAGCCCGGCAGCACCCGGGCCGCCCGCAAGCCAGCCGCCGACGCCACGGCCGTGACCGATGAAGCTCCCAAGCGCCGCGGTCCTAAGCCCGGCAGCCGGGCTACCGGCGCCCGCCGCGGTCCCAAGCCCGGCGCGAAAGCCGCCGCTGCTGCGGCGAGCCCGGAGGCCAGCGACGTAATGAACTCTGCCGACAGCCCCAGCACGGGCGAAGTCAGCGCTTAGCAGTACAGCAGGTTTAGGGAGCGCCGCCAGCAAGCTAAGCCTGCCCCGGCCCCGAAGAATGCCTGATGTGCGCTCACAGGCACGGAAAGCCTGCTCCGGGAAATGGCTTGTCAGGCTCCATTGAAATAAAAGCCCGCCTCGGCATTGCCAGGCGGGCTTTTTTGTGCGCTTACCAACCCAAATCAGGGCCGGGCGCGGGAGGAATCAAAAGGAATGTCGAAATCGTAGTCGAGCCGCTCGTAGCGGGTTTTGGTGGTGGTATTGTTGGGTGCGTTTGTATTCAGTGTTTCCGGCCGCTTGCGGCGGTTAATCTCAGAGGCATGCTCGCCCAGCCCCATCCGGTTGGGGGTAGCATCGGGAACGGCAGTGCTGTGCCCACCGCTACGGTAGATGGCGCGCCGCTCAGCATCGGTGCGCACTTCCCTGGGTACAGCCGGGGCAGCCGTTTCGCTGGCCTGGTCGCTGGTGGAACAGGCCGCCACGGCGTACAGGCCCAGCAGGCCTGCACAAGCACCGAGTCGAATTTTATTGATAGTCATAGCCATAAAAAAAAGGCCGCCCGAAGCCGGGGGCCTTCTTCAAACGGCAAGCGCTGCCCAACAGTTGGCCTCAGCTAAAGGCCACGGGCTGTTTGGAAGCCGGCTGGGCACCGTCCCACAGTATCATGCGGGCCTCCATGCAGGAAATAGCCACCTGCTGGCACTCCAGCCAGCGCTGGGGGTCGCCGGCGCACAGCTCCCGCACCATCTGCTGGGCCAGGGGGGTATGCACCTCTTCGTCGAGCTGAATGTGGCGGTCGAGGTAGTAGGTGAAGGTATCGAGCTGCCCCGGGAAATTAACTTTCAGCTCGGCCACAAACTGCCGGAACATGGCCGGAATAACGTCCTCCCGTCCGAAGGTAAAGGCCGCCGCAATGGCATGCGTGCGTCCGGAATCGATGATGCTGAAGGTGTGCTCCACAAACTGGCGAACCGAGCCAGGCACAGCGGCCTCCTGCAGGGCTGCTGGCACGCTGCGGCCGGCCGCCAGAGATGCCAGCAGCTGCCGGATTGGGCCGGTGTTGGCCCCGCACTCGTCCATGGCCCGCAGGTAGAGCTCGAAGTGGCTGATGGGCTGGCCCTGAGGGTCGACGTCGCTTTCCTCCTCCAGCACTATCTCATTAATCAGCCGGCGCGTGGTGGCATTGGCCGTAGGCAGCCAGGGCACTGTCACGCAGGTCAGGTCGCGCTGCAGGGCTTTGAGCAGCGACATAAAGTCCCACACCGCAAACACGTGATGCTCCATAAAGCGCTGCAGGTCGGCCAGGGTGTCGAGCCGCTGGTAGAGGCGGTTGTGAAGCAACACCCGCCGGGCCGGCGATATGGCTTGAAGCAAGTAATGAACGGGGTCGGTTGCCGGATTCATAATAAAAGACAGAATTGCACTTTTTTAATCAGCGCTACTTTGCGAGATATCCCGTTGTTAAGGTACAAAACAAACGCAAAAGCCCCGCAGCATGCTTTGCTACGGGGCTCAAATTTGTGAATTTTCCTAGAAAAGTACAGACTAGTCTACTTTTTCTTCTCAAACATCAGGGCGTCGCCGTCTATGCAGTAGCGGAGGCCGGTTGGGGCCGGCCCGTCGTTGAATACATGGCCCAGGTGGCCGCCGCATTTGGCGCACACCACTGCGTCGCGGGTCATGCCGTGGCTGGTGTCGGAGGCTACTTTTACGCTGCTCTCGGTGGCTGGCGCGAAGAAGCTGGGCCAGCCGGTGCCGGAATCAAACTTCAGGTCCGACGTGAACAGCAGGTTGCCGTCGGCCGCGCAGTAGTAGCTGCCGGCCGCGTGGTTGTCGTGCAGCGTGCTGCTAAACGCGCGTTCGGTGCCCTGCTGGCGGAGGATGTAATACTGGGCCGGGGTGAGGGCTTTGCGCCACTCGGCGTCGGTTTTGCGAACCGGAAACTCATCGGCTTTGCCGGTTACCAGCGGCGGCTGCGGGTAGCGGCGGGTCTGAACGGCCGCGCCGCGTGGGCCCTTGGGCTCGGCCGGGGCCCGGCGGGCATCCTGGGAGCAGGCGGGGTTAAGCAGCAGCACGGAAAAAAGGAAAAGCAAGAGGGTAAAGCGCATGGGAGGGGATTGGTTAAGCACGTGCATGGCCAACATACGAAAGCCGATGCTGGTTCGGGTTGGGCCATAGACGCGGCCGGGGCGGGAACCTTACAGACGGGCTAATTGATTTAGAGCGAAATCCTTGGCTTCCTGCCAGCGTTGCAGGCATAACGGAGCCGGCGAGTTGTTAAACATTGATTACCACAAGGATTTGCGCCTTTTTTTACGTACCTTTGCACCCGCAAAAACACAACACATGGCCCAGAACATTCGGAATATTGCCATCATCGCTCACGTTGACCACGGCAAAACCACCCTGGTGGATAAAATTATCCACGCTTCCAAAATTTTCGATGCGCACCAGCAATTCGACGACCTGATTCTCGACAACAACGACCTGGAGCGCGAGCGCGGCATTACCATTGTTTCCAAGAACGTATCGGTACGCTACAAAGACGTTAAAATCAACATCATCGACACCCCCGGTCACGCCGACTTCGGCGGCGAGGTAGAGCGGGTGCTGAAGCTGGCCGACGGCGTGCTGCTGCTGGTGGACGCCTTCGAGGGCGCCATGCCGCAGACCCGCTTCGTGCTGGGCAAAGCCATTGACCTGGGCCTGAAGCCCATCGTGGTGGTGAACAAGGTGGACAAGGAAAACTGCCGCCCCGACGAGGTGCATGAGCAGGTATTCGACCTGATGTTCAACCTCGGCGCTTCGGAAGACCAGCTGGACTTTGTGACGCTGTACGGCTCCTCGAAGCAGGGCTGGATGAGCACCGACTGGAAGCAGAAAACCGACGACATCACGCCCCTGCTCGACGCCGTGGTGGCTTCTATTCCGCCGGCGCCGGTGCTGGAAGGCACCCCGCAGATGCAGATTACCTCGCTCGACTACTCGTCGTTCGTGGGCCGCATCGCCATCGGCCGCGTGCACCGCGGCACCCTGAAAGAAGGCGCCAACATGAGCCTGATGAAGGCTGACGGCTCCATCAAGAAGGTTAAAATCAAAGAGCTGCAGGTATTTGAAGGCTTGGGCAAAGCCAAAGTATCGGAGGTGAGCAGCGGCGAAATTTGCGCCGTGACCGGCATCGAAGGCTTCGACATCGGCGACACGCTGGCTGATGCCGAAAACCCCGAGGCCCTCGAGCGCATCAGCATCGACGAGCCGACGATGAACATGCTGTTCACCATCAACAACTCGCCGTTCTTCGGCAAGGAGGGCAAGTTCGTGACTTCGCGCCACCTGCGTGACCGCCTGTTCAAGGAAACCGAGAAGAACCTGGCCCTGCGCGTGCATGAAACCGACCGCGAGGACACCTTCCTGGTGTACGGCCGGGGCATTCTGCACTTGTCGGTACTGATTGAAACCATGCGCCGCGAGGGCTACGAGCTGCAAGTGGGCCAGCCCCAGGTGCTGTACAAGGAAGACGACAACGGCAACCGCCTCGAGCCCATCGAGCACCTGGTGGTGGACGTGCCCGAGGAAACCGCCGGCAAGGTGATTGAGCTGGTGACCATGCGCAAGGGCGAGCTGACCATCATGGAGCCCAAGGGCGACCTGCAGCACCTGGAGTTCAACATTCCCAGCCGCGGCCTGATTGGCCTGCGCAACAACGTGCTGACGGCCACCGCCGGCGAGGCCATCATGAACCACCGCTTCCAGAGCTACGAGCCTTTCAAAGGAACCATCCCCGGCCGTATTTCCGGCTCGCTGATTTCAATGGAAAGCGGCCCCGGCACGGCTTACACCATCGACAAGATGCAGGACCGCGGCGAGTTCTTCGTGGACCCGGGCGAGGAAGTGTACGGCGGCCAGGTAATTGGCGAGCACACCCGCCCCAACGACCTGACCATCAACATCCAGAAAGGCAAGAAGCTGACCAACATGCGCGCTTCGGGCTCCGACGAAAACGTGAAAATTGCGCCCAAGCGCCAGTTCTCGCTGGAAGACGCCATGGAATACATCCAGAAGGATGAGTACCTGGAAGTAACGCCCAAGAGCGTGCGCATGCGCAAGATTCTGCTCGACGAAAACGAGCGGCTGCGCTACGCCAAGCAGGCTGACTAAGTGCCCGTTTCCTAAAACAAGAAAGGCGCAGCTTCGGCTGCGCCTTTCTTGTTTTTAACTGGGAGCAGGCAACGCATGCAGCGCTGGCTTCGATTTGCTAATATCTAGGTACATTGTTGGGCAAACCCTGCTTTTACCTACAGCAGGCAACCCTTTTTGCTTGTTGTCGGTCGACTTTCTATTCGTCCTCAATTTCCGTACACCATATGAAACTTCTTTCAACCCTTCTTTTTGTGGGCTGTACTGCAGCAGCCCTTCCCCTGGCCGCGCAAAGCGGTATTACTGCGGGGCAAACAAGCGGTATGCATCACCGGGTGCGTACTGTACAGTTTGGCTGCTCCCCGGCCTCCAACACCATCTGCCAGGAACTGGACCTCGACGGCGACGGCAGCAATGATGTATCCCTGGCTCATGCGCAAGTGAGCACGGGCGGCCTTAGCGGGGTAGTGTACTACGAAGTGAGGGCTTTGCGCACCAATGTGGAGCTGGCCGGAGCTGATTCGGCCACCTGGAACGGCAGCCGCAACTCTTACGCCCTCCCCCTGGCCCTCGGCGAGGATATTGACACTCCTGCCCGCGCCGTAGGACGCTTTACCTCCTGGCGGCAGGGCACAGCCACAGCACCAGCCAAAGTAACCATCTTCTTTTCCCAAAGCGCCGGCCCCGGTCAGCCCGGGCGGGTGAGTGGCTACTGGCTCGACAGCAACGCGCTCTACTACGCCGGCGCGCGTATTGGAACCGCCCAAAATGGCTACCGCTACGGCTGGATGCTGGTACGGGGCCAGGCATGGGTGGAAAGCTACGCCATGCAGACAGTGCTAACGGGCAGTAGCCAGGCTCGGGCTCTTGCGCTAAGCTTGTACCCCAACCCAGCCCTGCAGGAAGTGGTGCTTACACTGCCAACAGCTAGCAGCGGGCAGGCTACCCTTCGCGACTTAAGCGGCCGGGCCATCAGCCAGCAGGAACTCAACAGCCGGTCTGCCACTCACTCCATTTCCCTGGAGCAATTACCAGCAGGGGTATACCTGTTAGAAGTTCATACCCCGGCGGGAAGCGCTACGCGACGCATTCTTAAGAAATAAGACCTACCTGTTGCCCCTCCCCCCAATAAGAGGTAGCAGGGGCCTACTTCTTCACAGGCGCTGCCAGAGGCAGTGCCTTTTTTCATTCCCTATTGTTCATCAATAAGTTCTCAACAATAGCAGCATCGATGCTAGTGGGCTACTAGCATCTTTATGCTAGTGAAATAACTATGTTTTAGGGTACTCCGCTCTTTACCTTTGAGCTACCATTTCCTTGCTATTCGTCTGCTTTAGAAGAGCGAATAACGGGGTTATGGGAAGTCAAAACCTGACTGACACGGCACGAATAACACTGACTTACTGCGCAACAGTGTTGAAACCGGCCATTTCATAGCTGCTTTTTAAACTCTTACTCTTTTTTCATGAAACAGCTTTTACTTCCCTTATGCTGGGGCGTATTACTTCTAACCCTGCCGCTGGCCTCTCAGGCCCAGACGCCGGGCGTAGGTATCGGCACCACCGCGCCGGACGCTTCGGCCGCCCTCGACATTGTATCGTCTAACAAGGGTGCCTTGCTGCCGCGTGTAGCATCGGTATCGGCTGTAACCAGCCCGGCCACGGGTTTGCTGGTATTTCAGACCGGCGCTCCGGCAGGCTTTTACTATAATGCCGGCACCGCTGCCGTTCCCAACTGGCAGCAGATTGCCACGGCGGCTGGCGCGGCTATCACCGCCAATAACGGCCTGACCAAGACCGGCAGCAACGTGCAGCTAGGTGGTGCCCTGACGCAGACCACTACCATTACGCAAGGCGGCAATAACTTGAATATTACCGGCGGCAACGTCGGCATTGGCGGTTCGCTTGGCGTGGGCACCCTCGCTCCCACGCTGGGCCTGGACGTAGCCAACGGCACTTTGGGCGTGCGCAACGGCGCGGCCTGGGACCACCAGTACCTGTTCCATGACGGCAGCACCAGCTTCTACCGGGCGGGCGGGGCCGAAGGCGGGCTCTCACTTCAAGTAGGCGCCAGTGCCATTGGCACTTACGGTGATGCCAGCCAGAACTACCGCGACGTGATGCGCCTGATGCCCTCGGGCAACGTAGGCATTGGCACAAGCGCTCCCACCGCCGTACTGGACGTGAACGGCACCACCCGCCTGCGGGGGCTGACCACGGCTGGCATTGTAACGACGGATGCCTTGGGCAACCTGACCAGCGGCACGGCCGCCAGCCTCGACGCCACCACGGCCAGCAATGGCCTGACCGAAGTGGGCAATGACGTGCGGCTGGGCGGTGCCCTGACCCAGGCTACCACGCTGGCCGCCGGCAACAACAGCTTCAGCATTACCCAGGGCACTCCTGCGGGTGCGCCCGCCGTAGACCAGAACAACCTGACTGTAGTTGAAAGCGGCTTCAACAACGGTAACCACTTCCAAACCTTTACGGCCGGCGTGACCGGCAACCTGACGCAACTGGAGCTGCGCCTGGGCTTTTCTAGCGGCTTTACGCCGGGGTTCACGCTCAATATCCGCAGCGGGGCCGGTACCGGCGGAGCCATCCTGTACACGGCGAACCTGAACTTTACGTCGGTAGGCTCGCAACAGAACTATGCCTACCCCATCACCGGTGTCGCTTTGACGGCCGGGCAGGTATACACCATTCAAATTCTGGATACCTCCACCCAGACTTTCTGGAGCTTCAATAACGCAGACTCCTACCCGGCAGGTGGGTCGGACGTGTCCGCGACCCAGGACCGGCTTTTCCGCACCACCATGCAGGCGGGTGGCACCGGCACGGTGCTGACCGCCGTGACCGGCCAGGTTGGGGTGAACACCGCCGCGCCGACGGCTACCCTGCACGTAGGAGGCGCTACCTCCACCGTGCGCCTGGAAGGCCTGAGCGGCACGGGCACGCGCCTGGTAACGGCCGACAGCCAGGGCAACCTGAGCAGCAGCACGGCCTCCACCCTGGATGCCACCACGGCCAGCAACGGCCTGAGCCTGGTAGGCAACGACGTGCGTCTGGGCGGTACCCTCACCCAGGCTACCACCATCAACCAAGCCAACTTCAACCTGGGCTTCACTGGCACCGGCAACGTGGGCATCGGCACCACCACGCCCGGCCAGAAGCTGGATGTGGCGGGCGTGATTCAGTCCAGCAACACGGTGGTGGTTGACTTCGCCCAGACCAACACCGGCACGGCAGCCAGCGCCCTGCACTTCGGCAGCGCCGGAAGCGGCGAAGCCATTGGCAGCAAGCGTTCGGCCGGCGGCAACCAGTTTGGCCTGGACTTCTACACCGGCAACGCTTCGCGCATGAACATTGGCCTCAACGGCAACGTGGGCGTAGGTGTGGGCACGGCCATCCCGGCCAACAGGCTGCAGGTAGTTTCGGCTGACAACAACATCCCCACCAACATTGCCGACTTCCAGGCCCTTAACCTGACCCAGGGCATTGGCGTGTGGTGGGGCGGCCTGCGCAAAACGGGCACCAATGTTAACAGTGAATTTGCCATCGACAGCAAGGGCACAGGCAACGTGGTGCTGAACGCCAACGGCGGCACCGGCAATGTGGGCATCGGCACCGCTACTCCAGGTACCAAGCTGGACGTCAATGGTGTAACGCGGGCTACGGCCTTTACCTTCCCCGACCCCTTTAACGGCGGCGACCCGGCCGGCGTCATCACCTCGCGGGCCGTACCGGTAGGCCAGGGCGCCCCCGGCAACCCGGGCGCGGAGATTGCCGAAACCATCATCTTTCAGGGCAACGACGGCACGGCCTGCTGCGGCCCCGACCGCATCACGCTGCGCGCCCCCCTCATTCGTCTGCAAACGTTCAACAACGGCGCCGGCAGCATCGACGACAACGCCGCCTCGATTGACCGGTTTACCATTGACCCCAATGGCACCATCAACGTCGCGGGCATGGTTGGCGTAGGCACCCGCGTGGTGACAGCCGATGCCGCCGGCAACCTGAGCACGGGCACGGCCGCCAGCCTCGACGCCACCACGGCCAGCAACGGCCTGAGCCTGGTAGGTAACGACGTGCGCCTGGGCGGTACCCTCACCCAGGCTACCACCATCAACCAAGCCAACTTCAACCTGGGCTTCACTGGCACCGGCAACGTGGGCATCGGCACCACTACCCCTGGTCAGAAGCTGTCGGTAAACGGGAACGTGTTTATTCCCAGCATCAACGACTACCTGATGCGCGACACCAACCACGGCATCGGCTGGTATGGCGACATCAAGCCCTGGAACGGCATCAACGTGGACGGACCCGTTGTGTACGGCTTCAGCGGCGGTTTGCTCGGCACCAACCAGGGCGGTACTCGCACCACGGCCCTGACCTGGAACGCCAGCGGCCGGGTAGGCATTGGCACAACTTCCCCGCAAAACCTGCTGGACCTGGGCAACTCGCTTGGCAGCAGCCCCAGCGATGTAGCGGCCAAAAAGCTCAGCCTGTACAACAACGCCAGCGGCAGCGACTTCTACGGGTTTGGCATATCTGCCGGACAGATGCACCTCTACACCAATGCCTTGGCCAACGGAGCTCCCCGTATGAGCTTTAGCAACAACGGCAACGTGGGCATCGGCACCACGGCCCCCACGGCGGTACTGGACGTAAACGGCAGCACCCGCCTGCGCGGGCTGACCGGTACTGGCAGCCGCGTGGTAGTGGCCGACGACAACGGCAACCTGAGCGCCGGGCAGGCGTTCCCTGACGGCACCAACTTCATTCAGAACCAGAACGCGCTGGACCAGGCGGCCAACTTCCGCATCAACGGTAGCGGCGTGGCAGGCGGCTCGCTCACGGCCGGCGGCAACCTGGTAGTAGACAACGCCCAGCTCAACACGGGCACCTTCAATAACACCCTGCGCTTTGGCAGCATCGGCAGCGGCGAAACCATCGGCAGCAAGCGCAACGCCGGTGGCAACCAGTTCGGGCTGGACTTCTATACCAGCAGCATCAACCGCATGAGCATTTCCAGCGTTGGCAACGTCGGCTTCGGCACCTCCGCCCCTGCAGCCGCCCTGCACCTGTACGGTGGCTCAAGCGGCGGCTTTACGCCAACCAACGGCTATGGCGCCATCATGTTCGGCAACGGGGGCGTGACCCGCGCCTCTTCCATCCAGACCCTGGACGACGGCAACTTCGGCGGCGGCCTGTTCTTCAACGTGCACGCCTCGACTGGCGGCGACAACTGGCCGACGGGCACTAGCACGGCCATGACCCTGCGGCCCAATGGCTTTGTTGGCGTGGGTACTATCACCCCGGTTACCCAGCTGGCCAACACCAACCTGAACATTGTAGGTACGGACGGCAACGGCATCAGCACTCAGTCGCTGAACTGGGTAAGCAACGCCGGCGGCTTTGCCGGCGCAATCGGCAACTTTGCTCCTGCCGGCGCCAACAACGGCCTGGCCGTGAAAGTGAGCGGCACCACGGGCCTTGCCCTTGACGTCAGCCAGGGCGCAGCCGTATCAGGTGTAGGAACTTCGCTGTTTGCCGTACGCGGTACGGGCAACGTGGGCATCGGCACGAACGCCCCCAACTCCCGCCTGAGCCTCTCCCCTTCTACTACCGAGGCCAAAATAACGCTCTGGGATGGCGGCAGCACCGTTAACCACTACGGCTTTGGCATCAGCAACTCGCAGATGAACTACCATGTAGATGCCGGCGGCGCAAGCCACGTCTTCTATTCCGGTGGCAAAAACGGCAACGGCACCGAGCTGATGCGGGTAGTCGGCAACGGCCGCGTGGGCATTGGCACCAACGCCCCCGCGACTATACTGGACGTGCGTACCACCGACGGCTCGGCCCGCATAACCGTAGGCACCACGGGCGCTACGGGTGGCGGCATCGTGTTTGGCAATGCCTCCCATGGCATTCAGCGCGGCTACCCGACGCTGAACTCCAACAACAACGTAGGCTTCTACACTACGGCCGGCAACCTGTACCTGGCCACCTCAGGCACCAGCACCACCGAGTTTGAGCTGGCCGCTGGTACGGTGACGCTGGGCAATGACCTGCGTACGCAAAACGCAAACAACCGATTCCGGCGCGCCAATACCCCTCAGGTCTTTACTGACCTGTTTGACCCGAGTTCATCCCCGCTGGGAGTGCATGTCAGCAACAATGAAGCCGAAGAAGGTGGCTTCTGGGCCAATGGCAACTACGCGGCCATCTACAGCCCCGGCGACAACGACCTGGTGAAGTTTCTGGACGAGGACGGATTCGACAATGCTGGTACTGTTTACGATGGAACAGCCCTGCGGGCACGTATCGATGGCAATGGGCAATATTTCCAGGTATCGGACGCCAACGCAAAAAGCAACATCAAGCCCATCACCGATGGTCTGCGCAAGCTCACTTCACTGAGCGGCTATACGTATTCATTCAACCTGCTGCCCAAGGAAGTCGAGAAGGGGCAGAAGCCAATGCAGGCGGCCGGTGTGCTGGCGCAGGAAGTGGAGCGGGTGCTGCCCGAGGCAGTAAGCCAGGAAAATGGTCACTATATGGTGAACTATGCCGCACTGGCGCCGCTCTTCATTCAAGCCATCAAAGAGCAGCAGGTGCAGATTGAAGCCCTCAAAGCCCAGAATGCCGCGCTGCAGGCCAAGGCTGCCCAGGCCGATGCCGACCACGCCGACCTGCAAACGATGAAGGCCCAGCTGGCCCGCCTCCTGGGCGAGACGGCTCCTGCTCCGGCTGCTCAGGCCCGCAAGTAGGTAGCACGGTTTATCTGTCAAGTAAAAAATCCCCTGGCCGGCTGGCCAGGGGATTTTTTTGTTTTATCTCGGCCAACGCGACAGTTGCTGTAAAAGCTTCCCGCGCAATTCACCATCTACATAACCCCCGTTGCATAGGACACAGCCTCTGGGCAGGGTAAGCGGCACTGCCGGCCACTTCACTCTTCCCTACCCCTGCTCCGTCGTTGAAATCAGTGCCAAATCCAGCAGCGTCTCCCCACTTTCGGTGGTACGGTAGGGCCGCACGAAGCGGTGGTTCCAGCGCAGCTCATCGTAGCGGTAAGAGCAGCGGGCGTTGATGTCCTGGGCGTAGGTATCGTCGAAGCCGCGCAGCAGGATAAGGATTTCGGCGTTTTGCTGCTCCAGGTCCTCGGCCGTGAGCTCATAGAGCGGCGACTCGGGGTCGATGTCGTGTACCAGGGTCCAGTTCAGGGGCAGGAACATAACGTTGTCGCGCTCCAGGGGCAGGGCGTAGTAGCGCCGGGTAAAGTCGGGCTGCATCACCGAAAAGATGAGGCGGGCCTTCATGTCGATAACGGTGTTGGTGCGCTCGTTGGCAATGCGCAGCATAAGCTTGCGCAGGCCGGTTTTCGGGTCGGGCGGGGTGATGATGGCGGCATCGGAAAACAGGATGCGGGCCGTAGGCTTGGAAAAGCGGGCGTAGAGCAGGCCGGTAATCAGGGCGAAGGTGAGCACGCCCACCAGGGCTTCGAAGGAGGCCAGCAGCCCCGCGGGAATGCCTTTGGGTGAAATAACACCATAGCCCACCGAATTGAACGTCTGCACCGAAAAGAAAAACGCATGCAGAAAACGCTCCAGCTCACTGGTGGACGTGGGCGCCCCCAGCAGGCTCTGCTCGTAGCCCAGGGCCAGAAAGCCCAGGGCAAAGCATACGTTGAGGAAAGTAAACCAGCCGGTAACCGCCGCAATAAAGCGGGGCCACGACAGGCTGACCCAGTAGTGGTACCAGTCGCCCTGCACCCAGGTAGGCCCCAGGCGTCGCACGTTAAACGAGCCGTCGCGGTTTACCAGCCGCTGGGTGCGGGCCGAAAACTTTTCCCCTAACCCGGGGTCCTGCGTGGGCAGCGGCGACGAAAGACGAGCCATGGAATTCAATTAACAATTAACAATGAGCAATGGGCAGTTGGCAATGAACCGTGAACAGGTAGCGATGAGCAATGGGCAGTAGCCTACGCCTTTCGTTGCTCACTGCCCATTGCTCATTATTCACTTTTCATTGCTCATTGCCTCGCGTTGGCGAATGGCTTCGAACGTGAGCACGGCCGTAGCCACGCTTACATTAAGCGAGTCGATGCGGCCACGCATGGGGATGATGATGGTTTCGTCGCAGGCTTCACGGGTAGCGGGGCTCAGGCCGTCGGCTTCGGTGCCCATGACCAGCGCCGTGGGGCGGGCAAAATCGTAGCGCGTATAGGGCAGGGCCTGCGGGGCCAGGGCTGCCGCGTGGGTACGAATGCCTTTTTCGCGCAAAAACTCCAGGATAGCGGCCATGGGCGCGGCCACGGTGGGCACGGTGAACACGCAGCCGATGCTGGCCCGGATAACGTTGGGGTTGTAGAGGTCGGTACGCGGGTCGCCGATGAGCACGGCATCGACCGGGGCGGCATCGGCCGTGCGCAGGATGGCGCCCAGGTTGCCGGGCTTTTCCACGGCTTCCAGCACTATCACCAGCGGGTTAGCGGGCAGGTGCAGGTCGGTAAGGCGGCGGTGGGGGGTGCGCAGCACGGCCAGGATGCCGTCGGAGCCCTCCCGGTAGGCTACTTTCTCAAATACCGGCCGGCTCAGCTCGTACCACTCGGGCCCGGCGCCGGGCACGGCGTCGAACAGGGCCTGCACGGCCGCCAGGTCCTGCGCCGGAAGCAGCTCGGGGCAGGTGAAAAGGGTGGCTACGGGCACGCCGGCCTCCAGCGCAATGCCCAGCTCCCGCCGGCCTTCCACCAGCGTGAGGCCCAGCTCGCGGCGCTCGGCGGCTTTTTGCTGCAGGCGCAGCAGCTGCTTGATACGAGGGTTCTGGGGGCTGCTGAGACGGTCGGTGAGAACAAGGCGCATGGCCGCGAAGATACGGCCCTGCCCGCCGGCCCCAACCCCGCACCCGCTCGTCGCGTTGAGGCCACACTACCTTCGCAGCGCATGCAACTTCAAACCGACACCAAAATCATCCTCGGCTTTGCCATTGCCATGAGCGTGCTGCTGCTCACCTCGGCTGCCTCGTTCTGGAGCATCCGGGGCCTAAGCATCCAAACCCGCTACGTGGAGCACACCTACCAGACCCTGCAGGAGGTGGAAAGCATCACGGCCGTGCTCAAAGACGCCCAGGCCGGCGTGCGGGGCTACCTGCTCACCGGCGACACCATTTACCTGCAACCCTACAGCATTGCCACCGACCAGCTCCCCAACAGCCTGCGCCGGGTGATGGAGCTGAGCGTAGAAAACCCTTCCCAGCGCGCCCGGCTCGACTCGCTGCGCAGCTTCGTGGAGCAGGAGTTTCGCATCCTGCGGCCCATGACGATGTCGACCCAGGTGATGGGCACCTTTGCCCGGCAAACGCTGCTCGACACCGACCGCCAGACCATGCGGCAGGTGCGGATTCTCTACAATCGCATTCGCCGCGAGGAGCTCGCCGCCCTGGCCCAGCGCAGCGCCCTGCAGGAAACCTTTGAGCGCACCACGCCCATTGCCGTGCTGCTCTCGGCCATCCTGGCCCTGGTGATAGTGGCAACGCTGGTGCGGAAAATCGTGCGCGAGCTGGCCGACAACCGCCGGCTGCAAGCCGAGCTAACGACCGTTAATGCCGGCATTACCAAGCGCATTGGAATCATCCGCGGGCTGGCCGAGCAGGTAGTACGCGGCGACTATAAAGTAAAGATTCCCGACAAGGAGCAGGACAGCCTGGGCGGACTGGCCGGGCTGCTCAACCGCATGACGGAGGCCCTCGACCAAAGCTTCAGTGCCCTGGAAAAGCGCAACCAGGAGCTCGACCAGTTTGCCTACGTGGCTTCCCACGACCTGAAGGCCCCCCTGCGCGGCATCACCACCATTGTGAAATGGATTGAGGAAGAGCTGACTACGGAGCTCTCGCCGCAAATGCGCACCTACCTGGAGCAGATGAAAGGACGGCTGGCCCGCCTCGATGACCTCATCAACGGCCTGCTGGCTTATGCCCGGGTGGGCCGCACCACGTACACGGCCCAGGAAGTGAACGTGGCCAAGCTGGTGCACGAGGTGGGCGAGCTGGTGGTGCCCCCCTCCTTTGAGCTGGACATCTCGCCGTCGCTGCCCACTTTTGTCACCAACCCCCTGAGCCTGCAGCAGGTATTCACAAACCTGCTGAGCAACGCGGTGAAGTACCACCACCGCGGCAACGGCCGCCTGACCGTGAGCTGCCAGGATGCCGGCGACTTCTTCGAGTTCCGGGTGCAGGACGACGGGCCGGGCATCGCACCGGAGTACCACCAGAAGATTTTTTTGCTGTTTCAGACCCTGCGCGACCGGCACAGCAGCGAGAGCACCGGGATTGGCCTTAGCATCGTTAAAAAAATAATTGACGAGCAGCAGGGCACTATTCGGGTAGAATCAGCCGTTGGAGAAGGTGCGGCCTTTGTATTTACCTGGCCCAAAGCCCAGGCCTGAGCACGCCCCGGGCCGCACTTTGCTTTATTTCATCGCACCTTAACCTTTCGGGCCCGACCTTTGCTGCGGGTTCCGAGGCTGCACCCAAGCAGCGCACCCCTGATTGCCATGCGCTCCGTACTACTAGTAGAAGACGATATTTTCGACACCATGACGGCCGAGAAGTCGTTCGTCAAGTTTAACGTTCCCCACCAGCTGCACACGGCTTTTAACGGGGAAGAAGCCCTCGACCTGCTGCTGGGCCGCAACGGGGCCGAGCCCATTCGGCCCCTGCCCGAAGTGATACTGCTCGACCTGAACATGCCCCGCATGAACGGCTGCGAGTTTCTGACCGAGCTGCGGGCAAACCCGGAGCTGCAAAGCATTCCGGTTTTCATCACCACCACTTCGGAGATGGACCTGGACCGCATGCAAGCTGAGAAGCTGGGCGTCAACGGCTACATACTCAAGCCTCTGGACTTTGAAACCGGCACCGACCTTTCGGACAGCCTGAGCCTGCTGGAAAAGCTGCTGAAATAACCAGCGACGCGGCCTGGTTGGAAAGACTGGCTCTTTTGCCTGAACTTGCGCGGCGCAGCGGTGGAATTTACGCTGGGTGTATTTCGTTTGGCTGGCATGGCTGTGGGCTGCGTTAGCCCCAGTGGCTGGGTATCGCCCCCGCTGCTTGGCCACTACGGTTCTTAATTTTCCCTGATGAAAGCTTCCTTTGCCATTTCGGTGTTGCTGCTGGCCTGGAGCACGGGCTTGGTCCAGGCGCAAGACGACGGTCCGCGCCAGCTGGGTGCGCCGCCTACGGTGCCGCCCCCGCCCCCCCGCCGCACCGAAGCCCCCCGCCAGCTGAACACGCCGCCCGCACCGGTACCGGACACGGTGCGCCGGGCGGCGGCCCCGGCGCCATCACCGGCTCCGGTGTATGAACCCACCCCGGCCGGTAAGCTGCCCGGCGGCAGCACCCGGGCAGCGCGCTACCGGGTAGGCCTGAAAAGCGGCATGGTCTACAACGTGTACGATGTAGAGGTGAAGACCCCGCTGTTTGGCCGCACCTACCTGCTGCTCGATGGGCAGCGGAAAATAGAGTTCGACCAGGTAGGGTACTACGAAGACGAAACCGGGCACTACGTGCGCACCAACCTGCCCGGCTCCTCACGCGAGAGCACCCTGCGGCGCGATAAGGACGGCCGCATCAGTCTGTACTCCATTACCACTACCCAGTATAACTCCATGCCTTACGGTGGCCGCATGGGCTATGGCGGCATCGGCTACGGCGGCATGGGCTACGGCGGGTACCCCTACGGTGGCTACCGCACAGTAAAAACCGAGTACTTCTCCAAGGACAACGGCCCGATTCAGAACCTCAGCGTGCGCAACCTGGCCCTGGCTACCAGCGACCACGCCGGGGCCCAGCAGCTGCTGGCCGATGCCCGCCGCTACCAGAAAGCGGCCGTGGCGAGCTACGTGGTGGGGGGCGGCCTACTCGCCTACGGGCTGGTTCAGACCCTGCGCCCGGGGCAGGACGGAGCGCGGCTTTCGCCTTTTATGTTTGCCTCCATCCCGGTGTTCATTGTTCCGATAGTGATGCAGAGCAAGCAAGCCGAAAACCAGCGCCAGGCTATTTCCCTGTATAACAGCACACAATAGCGAACCTGGTTAAGTTAGCTGGCCGGCAGGCCCAGCCCCGGGAAGGGGCCGGGTTTGCCGGCCAGCTGCTTTCCGGACCTGCGGCCTCATCCGGAAAGGGCGCCGGGTGCGTAGGAAGGGCATGAAAGCTACTGCCGAGCCGGCTGCCACTCCGGGCTCCCCCGAATTTGCCGAGCGCCAGGGCAAGGCCCTGCGGGTGCATGCGCGGCTTTGCGCCGAGTACGGCGCGCCCTTCCGCTTTTTCAGCACCAAAGACCCGCTCAGCGAGCTTATCAGCGCCCTGCTCTCGCACCGCACCAAGAATGCCGACTCGCACCGCGCCTTTCAGCAGCTGCGGGCCGCTTTCCCGAGCTGGGAAGAAGTGCGCGACGCCCCTACCCCTGCCGTAGAAGCGGCCATCAGCGCCTGTACCTGGCCCGAGCAGAAGGCCCCGCGCATTCAGGCCGTGCTGCGCGAAATCAGCCGACGCTGCGGCGACGAAAGCCGCCCGCCCTGCAGCCTCGACTTCCTGGCCGACCTGCCCATTCCGGAAGCCCGGGCCTGGCTGGAAAGCATTCCGGGCGTGGGCCCCAAAACCAGCGCCGCCACCCTGCTGTTCAGCTCGCTGCGCCGGCCGGCTATGCCCGTCGACAGCCACCACCACCGCGTAGCCCAGCGCCTGGAGCTGATTGGGCCGAAAGTGGGCGAAGGCCCGGCCCACGCCCTGCTGGCCGCCCTGCTCCCACCCGGCTGGGACGCCCAGCAGGTGTACGACCACCACGAAGCCCTGATGTTTCACGGGCAGAAGTGCTGCTACTTTCACTCCCCCGCCTGCCACCGCTGCGTGGTGCTGAGCGAGTGCCCGTTTGGCCAAAGCCGGGTGAAGATGTAGCGCGGACTTTCAGTCCGCGCCCTTAACTTGGGCAGGTTCGCGGATTAAAAGTCCGCGCTAAAATCAAAACGAAGTTCATCGCGCCCTTGATATTGCATCTGCGCGCCAAGCCGGGCGCTAAAAGCACGGCCCTGCTGCGCGCCGCCGATGGCAGCCTGACGGTACGCCTGAAGGCGCCGGCGCAGGATGGCCAGGCCAATGCCTGCCTGCTGGCTTTCCTGGCCGAGGTGTTTGGCGTCAGCAAAAGCAGCGTTACGCTGCTGAGCGGACACACGGCGCCGTTCAAAAAGGTAGCAGTAGCCGGCGTAGACCAGGCCCGGGGCGCGGAAATTCTGGCCCGTCTCACGGGTGGCGAATAGCCTAATGCTGCTATCTTGCTGCAAAACAAGCTGGCTACCTATGCTCCCTACTTTCCGCGACCTGCGTTACCTGCTGGCGTACACCGTGCCGGGTACGGCCCTGCTGGGCCTGGTGCTGGGCGGTGCCTGGACCTGGCTTACCCTGGCCTACGCCTTCGGCGCCGTGCCGCTGCTGGAATGGCTGCTGCGCCCAGTACCACCCGTGGCCGGCCAGCCGGCGGCCACCGAAGCCCGGCGCCACCCTTTTTTTGACGGGCTGCTGTATACCAACGTGCCGCTGCAGTACGGGCTACTGGCCTTTTTTCTCTACCGACCCAGCACGGGCGCTTTCAGTGCGGCCGAAACCACAGGCGCCATCTTCAGTGTAGGCATCTGCTGCGGGGCCCTGGGCATCAACGTGGCGCACGAGCTGGGGCACCGCGCCCGCAGCTGGGAGCAGCGCCTGGCCCAGCTGCTGCTGCTGAGCAGCTGGTACCCGCACTTTTTTATTGAGCACAACCGCGGCCACCACCGCCACGTGGCCACGCCACACGACCCGGCCACGGCCCGGCTGCACGAAGGATTCTGGCAGTTCCTGCCCCGGGCAGTGCTGGGCGAGTACCGCGGTGCCTGGGCGCTGGAGGCAGAAAGGCTGGGCCGCGAAGGCAAGTCCCGCTGGTCGGCGGGCAACCAGATGCTGCAGTTTCAGGCGGCGCAGGGCCTGCTGGCCGGGCTGGTGCTGGCATTTTTTGGCGGCCAGGGCCTGCTGTACTGGCTGGCTGCCGCCGCTGTGGGCTACGTGCTGTTTCAGCTTGTCAACTACGTGGAGCACTACGGCCTGCAGCGCCAGCGCACGGCCAGCGGCGCCTACGAGCGGGTGCAGCCCCACCACTCCTGGAACTCCGAGCACCCCCTGGGCCGCATCCTGCTCTATGAGCTCACGCGCCACTCCGACCACCACTACCTGGCCTCCCGGCCCTACCATACCCTGCGCTTTCAGCCCACCAGCCCCCAGATGCCTACCGGCTACCCGGGCATGATGCTGCTGGCCACCCTGCCCCCACTCTGGTTCCGGGTGATGAACAAACGGGTTTCGGGTTGATTTTTTGATGTGCTGATGCTTCGATGTGCTGATGGGTGATGGGTGATGGGTGATGGGTGATGGGTGATGGGTGATGGGTGATGGGTGATGAATGAGAAGGTAATAAGAACGTCATGCTGAGCGAAGGCAAAGCCGTAGTCGAAGCATCTTGCCTGCAGCAGTAACTCCCCATAAAAAAGGTATACTCTCGTGGTAAAGATGCTTCGGCTGCGCTCCGCTCCGCTCAGCATGACGTTCTTTTTTCCTCCTCACCTCATCACTTCATCACCTCCTCACCAAAATCACTTCTTCCGCTTCCAGCGGTAGTATTTGCGGTACCAGGGGGAAGTCTTTTTGAACAGGCTGCCGGGCGTTTCGTTGGGAAACATGTTGACCCGGAACACTTGCATCCGGTCATCTTCGAGGTGCATGCCGCCGGTGTCGGTGGCGATGCCGAGGGCGAAGCCGGCGGCGCGCACGGCCTGCTTCACGGCGGGGTTCAGGTCGCCGTAGGGATAGGCGAAGGTTTCTACCGTGGTATGCAGCCCGGCTTCGAGGCGGGCTTTGCTTTCGCGGATTTCCTGGGCGGCCTCGGCCAGCGGCAGGGTGCTGAGGCGGGGGTGGCTCAGGGTGTGGGCCCCGATTTCCCAGCCGGCGGCCACAAACGCCTGCTTCTGCCCGGCGTCCATGATTTCGGCACGCGGCTCGTCGGGGTCGGTGTCGGCGTCCCACTTGTTGTAGCGCAGGTCGAAGTCGCCCAGCAGGTACAGCACGCCGCGGTAGCCGTACTGCTGCATCAGGGGCAGCAGGTTGGTGTAGTTGTCGGTGTAGCCGTCGTCGAAGGTAAGGATGATGGGGCGGCCGGGAAACTGGCTGAGCGGGGTTTCACCGCGCGCAAACCTGAGGTAGTCGGCAAAGGTGATGGGCGTGAGGCCCCGCTTTTTGAAGTAAGCCAGGTGCTGCGCGAAGTTGTCGCGGGTCACGTAAATCTGGTGCTTGCTCGCCAGCGGCGCGTCCGGAATCTTGTGGTACATAAGCACCGGGATGTAGTCGGGCACGGCCTTTTTCATGCGGGCCGACAGGTAGGCTTCCAGCACGGCGGCCGCCACCCGGGATAGGTCGTAGCGGGCCCGCACCTGCTGCTGTACACCGGCCGCCACCGGCCGGGGCTGACTCAGGAAAGCCCGGGCATCGGCCAGCACGGCGGCGTAGTCGACTTCGGTGGCGCCAACCCGGGGCGAGATGTCGCCAAAGTTCGAGGCCGCTGCATCTTCCAGGCTGGCCTCGGTAACCAGGCCGGCGTAGCTGGCTTCGCCCAGGGCCAGCACGTTGCGGCCCAGGCCCAGGGCTTCGATGGCTACCCGGCCGGCCCCGATAACCAGGGTGGTGCGGGCCAGCCAGGCGGCTACATCGTCGGTGAAGCCCACCACTTCTACCCGCTCGCCATAACTGGCCTGCAGCCCGGCCAGGGCCGCTTTGCCAGGGGCCGGCAGCCCTTCCATCTCCCCGCCGATTAAGGCCAGGCGCAGAGCCGGGAGCTCGGCCAGCAGGGCCGGGAATACCTGCTGCAGCAGGGCCGCGGCCCGCTCTCCTTTCCCCCCGTTGAACCGGCCGATGAAGGCAAGCCGGGGCGGCTCGCTGGCCGTGGCACTACGCGCGGCTACCGCCTCCAGCTGCCCGAAGGCTATGCCGTTGGGAATGGTCACTATCTTGGCGGGGTCCATCTGCACTTCCTGCTGCAGGTGAGTGCGCAGGTTGTTGCAGATGGCAATCACCTTGTCGCCGTACATGTCGAAGAGCGAGGTGGAGGCATGCAGGTGCTGGCGGCCATGCACGGAGCTCACCAGCGGCACTTTGCTACCTAACAGCCCAAAATAGGCCACCCAGCTGGCGGCCCGGGAGTGGGCGTGCACCACGTCGATGCCCTCGCGCTGCACCAGGCGGCGAATCAGCTGGATGTGCTGCAGGCGCTGCCGGTACTTGCGGTTGCTGATGGCAGCCTTAAGCTGCGTGGCCCGGGTAGGCAGCTGGTCGGAATCCGACAGCATCCACACCTGGTGGCCCTGGGCCAGGTGGGCCTCGGCCAGCTGCACGGCATAGGCCGCCGAGCCGGCGTAGAAGTTGGCAGAAAGGACGTGAAGGATGCGCATAAAAAAGCCGGCGGGGCTGTTCCGACGGCCAACAAAGGTAAAGAGCAGCGGCGGCCCTGGCTTTTGACTTCGCAATCAGCTGCTTATTTTTGAAGCATGAGCACGCATGGCCGGGCCGTTTTTCTTTTCCTGGCCCTCCTTTCCGGCCTGGGCGCCTGTGCCCGGGCGCCTTATCAGTACCAGCCCCTGGCAAGTAGTCCTGCTACGGCGCCGGGCAGCCAGGCGCTGGCTCCGCAGCTGCTGTTTGTGTCGTTTAAAATGAGCAGCCTGCCCCCGGGCCCGCGCCGCATCGAGCTGCTGAAAGCCCTGGCCGTGGCCGGCGAAGCCAATGCCCAGCCCGAAGACGTGGCCGGCCCCGCTTACCTGCTGCTGACCCAGCTCGACGCGGCGGGCAAGCCCCAGGGCCCCGGGCAGCGCCTGCCCCACCCCTTGCAGCTGCACCTGGAGGTGCCCGCCGAAGGCAGCAGCGGCCGGCTGGAGCGGCATGAGGCCACCCTGCCCGAGGCCGAGTTCTTCGTGCGCCTGGCCCGGCAGCCGCAGGCCGTGAGCATACGTGTGGAAGAAGTTAATCCCGCAGCCCCCGCCCCCGTTTCCGCTACCTTTCCCTTGCACCTTTAACTGCTTTTTGCCACCGCTTTATGAAAGACTTTACCCTGCTGCTGGCCTTCCTGCTGCTGGGCGCCACCAGCGCTCTGGCCCAAACCTTTCCGGTGGATACCCTTATCAAAAACGGCCCGCTGAATGGCCGCATCAACCTGGTGTTTGTGGGCGACGGCTACCAGGCCTCGGAGATGACGCGCTTCCGCACCGACGTGGACCAGATGGTGGCCGACCTGTTTGCCATTGAGCCTTTCCGCCAGTACCAGCGCTACTTCAACGTGTTTGCCATTCGGGTGCCATCGGCGCAGTCGGGCACCACGCACCCGCGCACGGCCTCCGACTGCGGCAGCATGGCCCCCAGCTTCCCCCAGGGCACGGCCAACACCTACTTCGGCACCCGCTTCGACAACGCCGGCGTGCACCGGGCCGTGGTGACGGGCAACCAGAGCGCCCTGGCGGCCGTGCTGGCTACCAACTTCCCGCAGTACACCCAGGCAGCCGTAATTGTGAACACCACGCAGTACGGCGGTACCGGCGGCGCCATCGCCACCATCACGGCCCACCCCTCGGCCAGCAACATCTGCATTCACGAGATGGGCCACTCCTTTGCCAACCTGGCCGACGAGTACTGGGCCGGCGCGGCCTTTGCCAACGAGCGCGCCAACCGCACCCAGCCCGGCGTAACGGGCTCGCTGCGCTGGCAGAGCTGGGTGGGGCAAAACGGCGTGGGCAACTACCCCTACGTGGAAGACCCCAGCTGGAGCAAGCCCCACCAAAACTGCAAGATGCAGTTTCTGAGCGCCCCCTTCTGCGCGGTGTGCACCGAAACCATTATCGAGCGCATTCACTCCGGCGCCCGCTCGCTGGAAGCCTTCACCCCCACTACCCAGACCATAGCGAACCCCAGCCAGGCGGTGCCGTTCACCCTGACCCTGCTTCGGCCCCAGCCCAACACCCTGAAAGTAGCCTGGAAGCGCGACGGCGTAGTGTTTGGCGGCAACACCGACCAGCAGACCGTGCCGCTGGCCTTGCTCACGCCCGGCAACCACACCATCCGCGCCGAGGTGATGGACACCACCACGGCCAGCCACAGCTCGGTGCATCGCATCGTACACCGCTACGTGGTGCAGTGGGACATCGAAAACACCGTTACCGGCACCCGCATGACGGCCTCCACTTCGGAGTACAAGGTAGAAACCTTCCCCAACCCGGTGGTGGACGTGCTGAACCTGTCCTACACCCTGTCCAAGGCCAGCGAGGTGCGCCTGGCGGTAGTAGACGCCGCCGGCCGCCGCATCAAGACGCTGAGCCGGGGGCGGCAGGCCGCTGGCGTCTACAAGTACGAGCTGGGCCGCGAAGAGCTGGGGCTGAAGCAAGCCGGCGTGTACACTCTGCTGCTCGAAATCGACGGAATGGTGTTCGACCGCAAGCTGGTGAAGGAATAGAGCCTTTGGCCTCAGTTAAAGTTAAAAGTTGAGAGTTAAAAGTTAAAATACCCTTCAGGTAAAGGATTTTAACTTTTAACTCTCAACTTTTAACTACTCCAAAGCGCGGCCAGCCACGTTGTCGAGGTACTTCTGGGCGCTGCCCGTGTTCAGCAGCAGCACCCGCTCGTTGGGGCGCAGCCAGCCGCTGGCCAGCAGCTGCCTGGTCGCCATCCACACGGCAGCCCCTTCGGGAGCTACGAACAGGCCTTCCTGCCGCCCTAGCTCGCGCATGCCCGCCAGCATGTCTTCCTCGCTGATGCTTACCACGGTGCCTTCTGACTCCTGCAGCACGCGCAGCATCAGCGCCTCGCCCAGGGGATGGGGTACGGCCAGGCCATTGGCCAGGGTAGCCTGCCCCTGGTAGTGCTGGCAGTTGGGCTGCCGGCCCTGGTAGGTTTCCAGCAGCGGACAGCAGTTGGCAGCCTGCACGGCCACCATGCGCGGCAGCGGCGTGTGGGGTGCCAGCCAGCCCAGGGCCTTCATCTCCTGAAAAGCCTTCCAGATGCCGATAAGGCCGGTGCCCCCGCCGGCGGGGTACAGCAGCACGTCGGGCAGCTGCCAGCCCAGCTGCTCGGCAATTTCATAGCCCATGGTTTTCTTGCCTTCGAGGCGGTAAGGCTCTTTAAGCGTGGATATGTCGAGCAGGGCCCCATCAGCGTTGCGCTGCCGCACCCGGGCCCCGCAGTCGCTGATAAGGCCGTCGACCAGCTCGACTTCGGCCCCATACCAGTAGCATTCTTCCTTGAACGCCTTGGGCGTGTGCCGGGGCATGACCACCACCGCACGCAGGCCGGCCCGGGCGCAGTACGCCGCCATGGCCACCCCGGCATTGCCGGCAGTGGGAATAATGCAGCCTTCCACCCCCAGCTCCCTGGCCTTGGATATGGCCATGCTCAGGCCGCGGGCCTTAAAGGAGCCGGTAGGATTCTGGCCTTCGTCTTTGAGCAGCAGCGAAGCCAGCTCGTAGCGGGCAGCCAGGCGCGGCAGCTGAAGCAGCGGCGTCAGGCCTTCGCCCAGCGTCACTTTGTTTTCGCTATGCAGCAGGGGCAGCAGCGCCCCGTAGCGCCACATGGAGGAATCGGTCTGCTCGATGGCATCGCGGCTCAGGGGCTCCTGCAGGTCGTAGCCCGCTACCAGGGGCAGCTGGCAGCAAGGCGAAACGCGCTGCAGAACGAATGGGGAATAAGCACTGCCGCAGCCAGCGCAATGCAGCTCGGCCAGGCGGGAGTAGGGTTCGGAGGCTACCAGTTTCATGGGCGGCAGTACGCGCGCCTTCCGCTGCAGTATGCCTTTCAAGCATGGGATTTTGGAATAGGCTATTCCTTGCCCGAATAGTAGCGCCGCGTGAACTGCAGAAAGTCTTTGTACGGCGCGTTGTTCTCCGTCCCCTTGCGCTGAATGAAGTTGAACTCGCGCCTGAGCGGGAAGTCCCGGATAAGAACTTCCGAAAACTCACCCGACGCCAGCTCTTTCAGCACGGCCTGCCGGGGCAGAAAGGCCAGGCAGTTGTCGACGCGCACAAAGTTCTTCAGGGCTTCGGTGCCGCCCAGCCGCACCCGCACCGGCAGGGCCGCCAGCTTAATTCCTTTTCGGGCCAGGGCTTCTTCCAGCACGGCCAGCGTGCCCGAGCCGGCTTCGCGCAAAGCCAGGGGCGTGGTCAGCAGGTCGTGCACGTCGAGGCGGCGCTTTTCGAGCGGGTTGCCGGCCGCGCACACGGCTACCACTTCGTCGGTCAGCAGGGGCGTGTAGGTGACGTTGCTCACCTTGTGAATGCCCTCGATTATGCCCAGCTCAATCTCATGGTCGAGCAGCGCACGCAGGATGTTGTCGGAGTTGCGGTTTTTGAGGCTGAGCTGCTGCCCGGGGTGGCGGCGTAGGTAAGCGGCCACCACCGGCGGCAGCACGTAGAGCGAGATGGTGGTGCTGGCTCCAATGAGCAGGTGCTGCCGGGGCACAAACTCCGTGCTCAGCTCGCTCATTTCCTGCACTAGCTCCTGCTGCAGCTGCCGGGCCTGCAGCAGCTTCTGGTACAGCTTCAGGCCGGCGTCGGTTAGCTGAATGCTGCTGCCCAGGCGCTCAAACAGCCCGGTTTTGTAGTACTCTTCCAGGGCCTTCACCTGCTTGCTCACCGCCGACTGGCTGATGAACAGCGCCTGGCTGGCCTTGGTAAAGCTCAGCCGCTGGGCTACTTCCAGGAAAACCTCGTGGGCGTGAGAAAGCACTTTTTTAATTAAAAATTATGAATTAAAAATTAAAAATTTCAGGAGGCTATTTCGTCGCCCAGAATGGTAGGTGAAATTTGTTTGTAGGATGTAGAGACGCAACCGAAGGTCAGCGCAGCTAACATCTTGCGTCTCGTCGTTGAACGATGCTAATAGAACGTCCTATTGGCGCCGTTCCGGAGACTCCAACTATTAGCTGCTAGCTGCGCTGACCTTCGGTTGCGTCTCAACCTCGCTTCATTGCATCGCCAGCGCAATTTTTAATTCTTAATTTTTAATTTTTAATTAAATCCCCAGCATGGCGCCGTACACGCCATTCACTACTTCGGCCATGCGGGGGAAGTCCAGGGTGTCGATGGTGTCGGTTTTCTGGTGGTAGTTAGGGTTGCGCAGGAAGGACGTGTCGTTAATCATCACGGCCTGGTAGCCGCAGCGCCAGTAGTTGCGGTGGTCGGACAGGCCGGCCAGGCCCATGCTCTCGGGCAGGTTGATGCGCTGCACGTCGATTTTGGCGTGGGGCTGCATCAGGCGCTGTACCCGCTCGGTAATGGCTTCTTGGCCGGTTTTGCCCACCACCACAATGAAGTTGCCGGTGCTGGGATACATGCGGGCCAGAGCTTCGTTGGGGAAGCTCTGGGAGTTGGGCGCGTCGCTGAAGTAGCCTATCATCTCGTAGCAAATCATGGCGCGCACCTTGGCCCCGGCTTTCTTCAGGGAGTTGGCGTGCACGGCGCTGCCCATGTAGTCGGTGGCGAAGTAAGGCGGCTCCTCGTTGGGGTAGGCCACGAAATCGATGCGTAGCGACAATTTGGGCTTGTTCTGGTGCAGCAGGCGGGCGGTTTCGAGCAGGCCAGCCACGGCGCTGGCGTTGTCGTCGGCCCCGGGCTGGTCGCCGCACACGTCGTAGTGGGCGCCCAGCACGATGCGCTCGGCCTCGGGCGGACCGAAGGAGGCGATGATGTTGCGGTAGAGGCGGCCGTCGGCTTTGAACTGCTGCTCGGCAATGGCGCAGTCGAGCTTTTCGAAGGCGCCTTTGATGTAGTCGGCGGCTTTGTTGAGCGAGGTCAGGTTGTGGCAGTTGCGGGCCGGGTGAATACTGGTGAGAAAGGCAACGTCGGCCTGGAGGCGGGTTTGGCTGGCGGGCATGGGCGGGCGGGTGAGTGAGAGGGCAAGAATACGAGGAATAGCGGGAGATGGGGAAGGTTGGGCGCCTTTCACCGCAGAAGACGCAGGGCTTGCGCAGAAGAATCGCAGAAGGTTGTGCTTATACCCAAGCATGCGAAGCCCTACTCTTCCTTGTCGCTTTTTCCTGCGCCCATCTTCCTTTTAGAATGTCCCCTTCTTTGGCCTGAAACTGCTTAAAGCAGCCCCCACTCGTTACTTGATTTCTTTTCCCGCACAGGTGCCCCTAAGCAGCCTGCCGCTCGAGCAGCTTCACATTGCCCCGCAGGTCCATCAGAAAGCAGTGAACCTGCAAGCCATATTTCTGCTCAATCTCCTTCGCCAGCATTGTGGAGCTAATTCGCTGGCATCCTTCTTCCCCTTTATCGGCCAGTACTTCTTTGGTAACGAAGGCCCGGTAGGCACCACAGTTTTCGTGCTCAACGATGTATACGTCCTCGATTTTATGCAGGGCCTTGGCAATGCCCAGGTGCTCGTGCAAGGTTTGCTCCCAGGAAGCCGGCTTGAACTTCCTTACATCGAACTTGCCCCCGGCCTCGTCGTCAACCTCATTTTTCCAGCCCTCCAGCTTCAGCAGCGTAGTGCCCAGCGAGGAGCCCGCCAGAATGAAATGGTCGTAGCGATTGGTGAGGTTTTCATGGTCCATAAAGCGAACCAGGTCGTCCATCAGCCGCAGGTCGATGCAGCTGATAAGGAGCAGGTTTTTCTTGGGCACCTGGTAGCCTTCGGTCGGATACGTGCGGTTCATAAGCAAACGAAAAAGGAGTGACGGGATAAATTAAAAGTCAAGCCCAAACTGATTTGAGCAAGCAGCACCTGCGCAACGCCTTAAGCGGAAGCACCGGGTTTGGACAGCACCGGCGCGCACTGGTATTCGCCTATCTTAGATACTGGCCCAGCCCTGCCTGGTTTTGCATCATCCGCTGAAAAAAGCGGGAATTTTCGGGAAATAAATTCTGCCAAACCCCGGCAGTAGCGTACCTTCCGGCCGTATTATCTCCCCTACCCATGCTGGCCCGCTTTCGCTTTCTGCCGCTGCTCTTCCTGCTGCTGGCGTCCGTTTCCTCGTGCTCTAAAAAGTCGGCCGAAGAGCAGGCCCAGGAGGCCGCCCAGGGCGACGGCGAGGAAATTGACCCCTACTCCAACCTCGTCTTCACCTTCGACGAAGCCGTGGTCACCGACGCCATGCTCAACCGCTGGGACACCACGCAGTTTGTGAGGTTTCAGCCCGCCGTGCGCGGCAAGTTTAAGTGGACGGCCGACCGGGAGCTGACCTTCTCGCCCCTGGAGCCCTTCCGGCCCAGCACGGTGTTCGAGGCCGCCCTGCGCCCCGAGGCCCTGCCCAGCGGCAAGCAGAAGCTGGAGCTCAACCGCCGGAAGTTTCACACGCCCTACCTGAGCATGGCGGCCCCGCAAGTGTTCTACGGCCGCTCGCAGCGGGCCAGCGGCACGGCCGAGCTGCGCGCCAACCTGCTGTTCAACTACCCCGTGCGGCCCAGCGACCTGCGCCCCCTGCTGAAAGTGACGCAGGATGGCAAGCCGGTGGCGGTGGAAGTCAGCTCGGCCGAGCCCGACAAGGCCGTGGCCCTGACCTTTATGCAGGACGTGCGCCCCGGCTCCTCGGTGATTGTGGACGTGGCCCCCGGCCTCAAGCCCGTGGCCGGCGACAAGCCCACCGACAAGCCCCTCACCGCCCAGGTGCAGGTGCCCGAGCAAAACCTGCTGGAAGTGCGCGAGCTCACCGGCGCCCTGCTCAACGGCGAGCCCGTGGTGACGCTGCTCACCAGCCAGCCCGTGGCCGTGCAGGACCTGCAGGCCTCGGTGCACGTGACCCCCGCCGTGGCCTTCAGCCTGGAAGCCCTGGAAAGCGGCTTCACCCTGAAAGGCGGCTTTGAAGTAGGCAAAACCTACCAAGTGACCCTGGACGAAGGCACCCGCGGCCTGCTTGGCGGGCAGCTCATGGACAAGTACAGCCAGCCCGTGGCCTTTGGCGTGGAGCGGCCCACCATCAGCTTTATCAGCGGGGAGAAAGCCATGTACCTCGACGCCCTGGGCAGCCGCAACCTGGGCTTGCGCATCAATGAAGTGCAGAAAGTGAAGGTGACCATTGCCAAGGTGTACGCCAACAACATTCAGCAGCTGCTGAACCGGGGCAGCGACTACGGCTACGGTGGTGGGGAATATGGCGGCGACGAAGGCGGCGAAGAGGGTGGTGAGGAAGGCGACGGCGAGTACGTAGACCACAGCTACCGCTACTACAACACCGAGCAGGTCGGCGATGTCCTGTCGGAGCGCACCATCTCGGTGAATGCTCTGCCCAAGCAGGGCGGCCTGCGCCTGCTCAACCTCAACCTGAAAGAACTGGAGTTCACCGGTCCCATGAAAGGGCTGTACGTGGTGCGCGTGCAGGACACCGAGCGGCAGTGGCTGCAGGTAAGCAAGCTGGTGGCCGTCACCGACGTGGGCCTGATTATCAAGCAAAGCGCGGCCGGCGTTACCATCTTCGCCAACTCCATCCGCACGGCCGAGCCCCTGAGCGGGGTGACGGTGAACCTGGTGAGCTCCAACAACCAGGTGATTGGCACGACCACCACCAGCACCTCCGGCGTGGCCGAGTTCGACTCCGTCACCTTCCAGCGCCGCTTCAAGCTGGCCATGGTGACGGCCGTGAAAGACGCCGACTTCTCCTTTCTTTCGCTGGACCGCAGCAAGGTGGAAACCTCGCGCTTCGAGGTGGGCGGCCTGCAAAGCAACGCGGCCCGCTACCAGGCTTTCCTGTACGGCGACCGCAACCTGTACCGGCCCGGCGACACCGTGCGCACCAACACCGTGGTGCGCACCGAGGACTGGCAGACGCCGCCCGCCGGCCTGCCCCTGAAAATCCGCCTGCTGCTGCCCACCGGCAAGGAATACGCCGTGCTGCGCCAGAAGCTCAACGCCGTGGGCTCATTCGAGGCCCGCTTTATCCTGCCGCCGGCCATCATGACCGGGCTGTACACCCTGGAGGTGCTGACTGGCAACGACGTGCTGCTGACGTCCAAGCAAATCAGCGTGGAGGAATTCATTCCCGACCGCCTGAAGGTGACCGTGACGGCCGCGCCCACCGTGCTCAAGCCCGGGCAGAGCGTAACGGCCAGCGTGCTGGCCCTGAACCTGTTTGGCCCGCCGGCCACCGACCGCAAGTTTGAGGTGGAGTTTTCGCTGCGCAGCAAGGTATTTCAGGCCAAAAAGTACCCCAGCTACTCCTTTGCCATCAGCAGCGGCTCGCGGCGCGGGCAGCGCTACTACTACGACGAGAGCGGCGAGGCCGGCAGCGAAGACGGCTCCAGCCTGGATGCCCGCTTCGAGAAAACCGTGCGCGAAGGCACCACCGACGAGGCCGGCAAAGGCACGGCCAGCTACGACGTGCCCGACACCCGCGACCTGGGCACGCTCGAAGGCACGGCCTTCGTCACGGTATTCGACGAAACCGGGCGGCCGGTAAACCGCCTGGCTACGTTTGAGGTGCAAACCCAGGCCACCATGTTTGGCATTCAACGGATGCAGGATTTGGTGAGCACCCGCCAGCCGGTGCCGCTGCGTTTTATGGCCCTCACGCCCAAAGGCCAGCCCACTTCGGCCCAGGCCACCATCAAGGTGGTGCGCCTGCTCTGGGAAACGGTGCTCGAGCGCCAGGGCGGCCGCTACGTGTACAACTCCCAGCAGCGCGAGCAAACCATTCTCACCAAAACCCAGGCGGTGGGCAGCGAAACGGGGCTCAGCTTCACCCCCATCTACTCCGGCGAGTACGAGGTGCGCATCAGCCGGCCGGGGGCGGCTACGTACGTGGCCCAGAGCTTCTACGCCTACGGGGCCGGCGACACCCAGGCCAACTCCTTCGAGGTGAACAACGAGGGCGAGGTGAGCATTGAGGCCGACAAGTCCAAATACGAGCCCGGCGAAACCGCCACCCTGCTGCTGAAGTCACCCTTCCCCGGCCGCATCCTCGTGACGGTGGAGCGCGGCAAGCTGCTGGAGCACTTCTACGTGAACACCGACCAGAAATCGGCCCAGGTGAAGGTGAGCATCAAGGCCGAGCACGTGCCCAACGTGTACGTGACGGCCACCGCCATCCGCGCCATCACCGACAACCGCCTGCCCCTGACCGTGGCCCGCGGCTTCGTGCCCCTGACGGTGGAAAAGCCCGGCGCCCGCCTGTCCGTGGGCATCAAGGCGCCCGCCCTGAGCCGCTCCCAGACTTTCCAGACCATTGAGGTGAGCACGGCGCCCAACGCCCAGGTGACGCTGGCCATGGTGGACGAGGGCATTCTGCAAATCAAAAACTACCAAACGCCCGACCCCTACGGCTACTTCTACCAGAAGCGCGCCCTGGAAGTATCGGCCTACGACGTGTACCCCTTCCTGCTGCCCGAGCTGGGCAGCAGCAGCACCGGCGGCGACGGCTCCGACCTCTCGCGCCGCACCACGCCCGTGCCCAACCGCCGCGTGAAGCTGCTGGCTAAGTGGAGCGGCGTGCTCACCGCCGACGACGAGGGCAAGGTGCGCTACAAGCTGCGCGTGCCCCAGTTCAGCGGGGCCGTACGCATCATGGCCGTGTCGTACAAAGGCGACCAGTTCGGCCACGCCGAGCACACCATGAAGGTGGCCGACCCGGTGGTGATTTCGACGGCGCTGCCGCGGTTTATGAGCCCCGGAGATACCATCGACGTGCCGGTGACCCTGACGAATACGACCAATAAAACTATTACTGGTTTGGCTGGCGTTACCCTTGTCAAATCTTCTTTGGGCATGCGGCCGGATGCCGGTGTACTTCAGGCAATAGCAAATGAAGAAGAATTAAGAAATGCGCGGGACGTTACCGGAGACGGCTCCAGCCGACAGGTTACCCTTCCCCCAAATGCTGAGCGCCGGGTAAATTTCCGTATCAGAGCAGTCAATCTGGGCAACGGCGTCATAACTGCTGCCCTGCTCACTGACAGCCCAAATCCAAAAGAGAAAGTCTTTTCCGAAGTCATCGAACTCCCGGTGCGCCCCGCCTCGCCGCTGGAAAAACGGACCGGCAGCGGCTCCCTGGCCGGCGGCAACTCCGTCCCGCTCAACCTTAAAACCGACTTCTTCCCGGCCACGCAGCGCAGCCAGCTCGTCATCAGCCGCTCGCCGATGGCCGAGTTCAGCAAGGATTTGCGCTATCTGCTGCAGTACCCCTACGGCTGCCTGGAGCAAACCGTATCGGCCGCCTTCCCGCAGCTCTACTACGGCGATTTGGCCGGCACCCTGCAAACCAAAACCGGCGCGGCGGCCAAGGCCCAGCGCTACAACCCCAACTACCACGTGCAGGAGGCCATCCGCAAGATTGAGAGCATGCAGCTCTACAACGGCAGCCTGAGCTACTGGCCCGGCGGCGACTACGACAACTGGTGGGCCACGGCCTACGCCGCTCACTTCCTACAGGAAGCCCAGCGCGCCGGCTTCCAGGTGAATAAGTCGGTGCTCGACAAGGTGCTGCGTCACCTGCAGTTCCGCCTGAAAACCCGCGAGACGGAATCCTACCGCTACTTCGACGCCAGCAACATTGCCCGGGAGCGCACCATCGCCAGCAAGGAAATTGCCTACTCGCTCTACGTGCTGGCCCTGGCCGGCCGCCAGGACGCCGTGGCCCTGAACTACTACAAAGCCAACCGCCAGCTGCTGGCCCAGGACTCGAAGTTCCTGCTGGCCTGCACCCACGCCCTGCTGGGCAACCAGCGCCAGTTCCGCAGCCTGCTGCCCACCAGGTTCGGCGGCGAAGTGGCCGCCAAGCGGGCCCTCGACGGCTCGTTCTACTCCCCCATCCGCGACATGGGCCTGGTGCTGAACGCGCTGATGGAAACCGACCCCAACAACCCCCAGGTGCCCGCCCTCACCCGGCAGCTCAGCCGCGCCCTGAAAGATGCCCGCTGGCTCAACACCCAGGAGCGCGCCTTTGGCCTGCTGGCCCTGGGCAAGGTGGCCCGCCGCAACGCCGGCAGCACCGCCACGGCCACCATCCTGGCCGACGGCAAGCAAATTGGCTCCTTCAGCGGCAAGGACCTGACTATTCCCGGCGTGGCTAACCGCAACATCAGCATCAAGGGTGCCGGCAGCGGCAGCCTGTTTTACTTCTGGGAAGTGGAAGGCGTGTCGCCGGGCAGCACCGTGCTGGAAGAAGACAGCTACCTGAAAGTGCGCCGGCAGTTCCTCAACCGCAACGGCGGTTACATGGGCACGCCCACCTTCCGCCAGAACGATTTGGTGGTCGTCAAAATCACCATCGAAGCCGGCGATGCGGCCGGCACGGTGAAAAACGTGGCCATCACCGACCTGCTGCCCGCCGGCTTGGAAATTGAAAACACCCGCCTCGGCGCCATCCGCGAGCTGGACTGGGCCAAAGACGCCAGCCAGCCCGACTACATGGACATCCGCGACGACCGTATTAACTTCTTCACCACCGCCACCGGTGAGCCCAAGCACTTCTACTACATGGCCCGCGCCGTTTCGAAAGGAACGTTCAAGCTGGGCCCGGTGAGTGCCGATGCCATGTATAACGCGGAATACCATTCCTACAATGGCGCTGGCACGGTACGGGTGCGGTAAGGGCGGTACCGCGGACTGTAGAGACGCAACATTTTGCGTCTCGTCGTTGAACGAGCCAGTGGAACGATATTGATGTTTTAACGGCGCGGTCCCGGAGACGCAAAATGTTGCGTCTCTACATACACAAAGGCAGCTTCGACCAGATGAAAGACGGAATTTTTGCCGATAAATACCGTATTGCTTCAGCCAGGCGTCCAGGGTATGATTACGGCCAGGCTGGTTGGTATTTCATCACCATATGTACGCAAGGACGTCAGCCTTATTTCGGCAGCATTCAACCTGCAGGGGGTGCTTTGGCCGATGCTTATCTGCTAGGCACCGCTTTAGCCGTGCGGGCTATAGAATGCTGGCAGCAAATTCCCCAACACTTTCCTTTTGTCGAGCCCGATGCGTTTGTCGTTATGCCTGACCATGTGCATGGCATTCTTTTCTTTCACCAGTCAGTAGAAAGGTTGAACTCTCTTGCCCCGACTTTTGGCCCGCAAAGCAAAAATCTGGCAGCAGTGGTGCGGGGCTTTAAAGTTGGTGTAAAGGCGTGGGCTACGCACTCAAGCCTCGATTTCGCTTGGCAACCACGCTATTTTGACCGGGTTATTCGCAATGAAATTGAATTGCAGAAAATACGGGACTACATCAAAAACAACCCTAATCGATGGGATGCTGACAGCTGCCACGACAGTGGTGTATTTGTCTAAGCTCGGCTTATTGACTTATGCGGACTTTTATTGACCGGCTTTCGCATCGTTCAACGACGAGACGCAAAATGTTGCGTCTCTACAGCCTGCTGGCGGCTTGTTTTTGCGCGGCAGCCTCCCCTGCTGCCCCGGAGGTAACATGGCAGCAGCTAAGCCCTGGGCTGGCGCTTGGGGAATACCGCCCGACCGTGAAATCAGACATTGGCGACTCCAAAATCACCATCCTGCGCATCAACCCCCGGCAATATTCCTTCCGGCTATTGGAATCGGTACGCTACAAGGGCAAGGCCCGCACCGCGGCGCAGTGGTGCCAGCAGGAAAAGCTGCTGGCCTGCATCAACGCCGGCATGTACCAGCCCGACGGCCGCAGCGTGGGCTACATGCGCGACCACCAAAGTATTAACAACGCCAGCTTGGGCAACGACAACTCCATTCTGGTGTTTAACCCCGCCGACAGCCTGCGGCCGGCCATCAAGCTGATTGACCGCAGCTGCGAAACCGACTGGGCGCAGCAGCTGCGGGCCTACCACTCGGCCTCGCAAAGCATTCGCATGGTAGACTGCCAGGGGCGAAATACCTGGGCCGCCCAGCCCAAGCGCTGGAGCTCGGCGGTGTGGGCCATGGACCAGGATGGCAACGCGCTGATGATTTTTTGCCGCTCGCCCTACAGCATGCACGACTACGTTGACATTCTGCTGCAGTCGCCCCTGAAAATCAGCCAGGCCATGTACCTGGAAGGCGGGCCGGAAGCCAGCCTGTCCATCCGCAGCGGCCAAACCGTGCGCAACCTGTTTGGCAGCTACGAAACCGGCTTCGTTGAGAACGACAACTCCCAAGCCGCATTTCCCCTGCCGAACGTTATCGGGATAGTGAAGAAGTAGCGGTTTGGGCAGCCATTAGAACGTCATGCTGATTGAACGTCATGCTCATCTGGCGTCCGCTTGTCGAAGCATCTTGCCGGCGGCAGTAATCCTTTTTGATTGGGTTTACTCTCGTGGTAGAGATGCTTCGACTTTGCTCAGCATGACGTTCTAAATGATTTCCTAAACAGCTTTTCCAAGCCAGTACTAAGGATAAGAATTTGCCTCGTAGCCGCTTATTTGCACAATACAGCGCCGCTTTCCTTTTTAACTTGCGCTTATGCCTACAATCCAAGGCCGCAGCAGCGCCACCCCCTACCGCACCGACCTGCTGCTGGAGCAGGGCTTCACTTCCATAGCCGATGCCTCCCGCGAGGACGGCGGGCAGGCGCAGGGCCCTGCCCCGGGCGAGCTGCTGGCCGCGGCCCTAAGTGCCTGCACCTGCATAACCGTGCGGATGTACGCCGCCCACAAGCAGTGGCCGCTCACGGCAGTGGAAGCTGTGGTTTCCTTCGAGCAAGACGAGCGGCACGTCATCAGCCGGCTGGAGCGCGAGCTGCACCTGCACGGCGAGCTAAGCCCCGAGCAGCGCCTGCGCCTGCTGAAAATTGCCGAGCAGTGCCCCATCCACAAAACACTGGCGCCGGCCATCTCCATCACTACCCGTTTGGCTGGCTAAAGCAGTTATCAGGTTGGGGTACGGTAACGCGGAATTTCATTCCGCGCCTGCATGCCGTTTAACTGCCGCTACCGTCGCGGAGACGCGGAATGAAATTCCGCGCTACACCCCACGGCTCTGTACCCCATCTTGCAAACCACGATAGGCGGGCTGCCGGCTGACAGACACCTACCGGCAGTCTGGGCTTACAGGCATAAGCTTCTTCAATAGCCCACTCGTCCGGACGGCTACCTGTTGTCCGATTATCTGGGCAGGTCCAGGCCAATTTTGCGGGCCACATCGGCAGCAATGGCGCTATTTTCATAGGGGTAGGCATGCCCTGGCTCCGAAATCTTTGCCCGCGGCAGCTTGTCGTGCACATAAGCTCGGATGCGCTGCCGCTGCTCTTCCGAGTAGCGCCCACCGATAAGCACGAGGTCGACGGCGGGCAGCGTCCGGAGCAGCTCCATGCCTTCGGCTTCGCTTAAGGAGCCAAATACCGTAAAGGGGCCCAGAGCGGCCAGGAGCTGCATCACCTCCTGCCGCCGGTGGGGGTTGCCGCCAAAAAGCACAATAACTGCGGTGGAGCGGGCGGGCGTTTCGTTTGCGAGCGTCATACCTGAAAAGGGATTAAAGGGTGATGCCCCGCTGCAGGAGTACTTCCACGTAAATCAGCTCGGCCCCGCTGGCTGCCGCGCTTACCGCCACTTCGTCGGTTTCGTACACCCCGATGGCGTCGCCGGCACCCAGGGTTTCGCCCGCCACCGTGGCCGCGCCGCTCACGCAGTGGATGTACACGCCGGCATCGGGCAGGCGCAGGCGGTAGCGCACGCTGTGCCCGGCCTCCAGCTCCGACAGGCTGAAGCAGGCATCCTGGTTCATGGCCACCGCGCCCTGGGCTTCATCGGGGGAAATGGCCAGCAGAATGCGGTTGCGCTTTTCCTCCGGCCGAAACCGGAACTGCTGGTAGCGGGGCACAACGTCGGCCTTTTTGGGATACACCCAAATCTGGAAGCCATGCACGGCCTCCGTCGCGGAGGCATTGAATTCGCTGTGCCGGATGCCGGTGCCGGCGCTCATGGTTTGCACGGCACTGGCATCAATTACCGACTCCCCGCCGGTGGAATCCTGGTGGCGCTGGCTGCCGCGGGTCACAATGGTGGTAATCTCCATGTTCTGGTGCGGGTGCAGGCCAAATCCCTGGCCCCCGGCCACCACGTCTTCGGCAAAGCCACAGAGCTCCCCGAAATTCGTTTGGTAGGGCACAAAGGCATAGGCACTCTTTTTCCAGGAGTCCTGCTTGTGCCACCGGTCTTCGTTTTTACGCAAGATGTATTTCATGCTCTTGAGGGAATTAGAAAAGTTAAAAGTGGATACGCGGTAAGCGCGTGATGGCGCGGGGCTGTGCCCCGTGCTGACTATTTGTGGGCCTCTGGCCCACGCCGGCAGGACGATACCCGAACGATTCCAGGGAAAAACGTTCTGGCGTTGCGGGCCAGAGTCCCGCGGATGTAGACACGGGGCACAGCCCCGCGCCATCAAAGTGCCTGCTTACTATCAACTTTTAACCCTGAATACCGACCTAAGGAATAATTTAAAATTCTTGATAATTAACAGCTTATGTGTGGCTAGCAGCCTGCTGCATATTGGCCAGCACATACTGTACCGCGTAGCTTACCCCGGCGCCGTGCTGCACCACTACTTCGTAGAGGCGGCTGTATTCCGGGGCGGTGTTGTCGGGGCAGCAGGTGGCCATCACGGCCTGCCAGTTGAGGGGCCGGGCGCCGGCCTGCAGCATGAGGCGCTTGGCATCTTCGTGGGCTTCGGGGCTAACGCCGCCGCTGCAGTCGGGCACGAAATAGACGTTGTAGCCTTTTTCCAGCGCGGTCAGCACGGTTTGGGACAAGCATACTTCCGTCCACAGGCCGCACATCACCAGAGTTTTGCGGCCGGTTTCCGCAATGGCCTGCTCGAATTCCGGGGTAGCGAAGGCGTTGGTGTTGTTGCGGTCGATGGGCTCCAGCTCGGGAAACACGCTGCTCAGCTGCTGAAACAGCGGGTCGGCCAGCGGGCCGCCTTTGGCGCTGATGGTAGTCAGCACCACGGGAATCTCCAGGGCTTTGGCCACCTTGGCCAGGCCGGCTACATTATTGGTAAGCATATCCGGCGCGATGCTCTGCACCGGGAAAGCCACGAACGGCTGGTGGTCGATAAACACAAAGGCACAGTTGTCTTTGGTCAGGGCATTGATGTTGTTCATAGCGTGTGGTTGCTAAAGAGGATGGTAGTAAAAGTTTGTTTGTCAAAGCCTTTTGGCTATACCGCCAGGGTCTTCGGGCTCGACCGGTCCAGCCACCGAACGACGCTGGCCAGGACGGCAAACAGAATGGCGGCCCCCAGCTGATTGTATTGCCCGGCCTGCACGTGCGTGGCAATGGCCACCAGGGCCCAGGGATACACCAGGAAGGCCGCCAGGCGCCGGGTGCGGGGCAGCAGCAGCAACAGGGCCAGGCCTATCTCAGATAAGCCAATCGGGAACCGAAACCAGGCCGGGTAGCCCCAGCTTTTCAGGTTGTCGAGCTGCATCTGTACCCCCAGCAGCTTGGTGACGCCGGCTCCGAAGAAGGCCAGCGCAAGCAGGCCCGCAGCAGCCCATAAGAGAAAAGACTTGAGTTTATGATTCATGAGAAGAAGTGAAAATATCGTTGATAGTGCAACGATTGGTTTAAAAAAAATTTACTTGCCCAGGTTTTCTATCATTCGCAGCATCAGGCTTTCCGCCTGCTCAACCTCAGCAGCGGCGAAGCCGGCCAGGGCTTTCTGCACGACGGCCGCCGCACAGGCCGAAGCCTGCTGCTGCAGGGCTTTGCCTTGCTTGGTTAAGTAAACCAGGTTTACCCGGCGGTCGACTGCATCGGGAATGCGGGTGGCAAACCCCTCGCGCTCAAGAATGTCGACAATGCGAGCCACGGAAGCCCGGTCCCGGCGCACTTTGGCGGCCAGGGCTTGCTGGGCAATGCCGTCGGCATTCCAGAGGTGGGTGAGCATGCGGAACTGGTCGGGGCTAATGCCCAGCCCCTGCTCCCGGAACGCCCGCTCCAGCTGACGGCCAAAGGCCGTGAATAGCTCGCCGCTGTAGCGAGCGATGTTCTTTTCGAAGTTCATTTCGTTGATAATGCAACAAAGTTAAAACTGTTTTTCTAAAAAACAAATTCCCCTCCGCAGTGCCCCTGCATACATGCTGCGGGCCCCTGCGCTACAGGCAATCCGGCTCGGGGCAAAACCGGCGGCACAGGGCGTGTCCGTCCCGGTAGCTTCAGCTGAGCAGAATACCGGCCGGCATACGACAAGAGCCGGGGCTATGCCCCCGGAAACAGCTCCTCCCCTACTTCCGGGCTTGCTCCTGGTACTGTGGAAATCGCTGAAGCGGCACAGCGTAATTTTACCTCCCCCGCTGCCAGGAATCTGCTCGATGTACTACCTGGCGGGCTGCCAAGGATTAAGGCCTTCACCAGCCGAATAATCCGACTATTAAACCCATTCCGCAATACAGAGAGCGCCGAAGGTGGTGCTTCTGGCCGGCTCTACTTTCCTTTTCTGATGCACCTCGTTTACCTCGTCTTCGGCACCAACGTGCGCAACCACTTCCAGGCTAACTTCTCCATGCTGACGTTTCTGCGGCAGCCCATGGCCCTGGATGGCATTACGGTGGTGACGGACGCGCCGGACTTCTACCGGCACCTGGCCGGGCACGTCAGCATTCTGCCGGTTGACGAAGCGCGGCTAAAAGAGTGGAAAGGCGAGTTCGACTTCTTCTGGCGCATCAAAATCAAGGCCCTGGAGGAAGTGGCGCGGCAGCGGCCGGGCGTGGCCCTGCTCTACCTCGATTCCGACACCTTTCTGCACGGCAGCCTGCCGGCGCTGCAGGCCGGCCTCAGCAGCGGGCAGGCCTTCATGCACGAGCGGGAAGGCGCCCTCGCTGAGCTGCGCAGCAAAACCGAGCAGCGCATGTGGGAGCAGGTGAAGGGCAAAACCTTCGGCGGGGTACGGCTGCACGAGCGGCACGCCATGTGGAACGCCGGCGCGGTAGGCATTCCGGCCGACAAAGCCGGGCAGGCCATTGCCCTGGCCCTCAGCATCTGCGACGACCTCAGCCGGCAGCAGGTCACGCCCCGGCTTATCGAGCAGTTTGCCCTGAGCGTGGCCCTGGACGAAACCTACTCCCTGCAGGCGGCCCGGCAGCACATCGGCCACTACTGGAGCACCAAAGACGAGTGGAACGAGCACATCGCCGCCTTTCTCCTGGAGTCGCACCTGCAACAGCGCAGCGTAGCCGAGGAGCTAACTGCGCTGGCGCAATTCGACTTCCGCGCAGTGCCGGTAAAGAAAGTACTGAAGAACACGCGCTGGCGCCTCTACCGCCTGGTCGACCGCATCTTCCCGCCCCGTCAGATTGTGTACGCGGGCGAGCAAGAGTAGCGAAGAAGCACCTTGCTTCTCTGGAGCGCGCAGCGTTCCCTGTTAGGCTAAGAAAATCAGCCCGATGTAGAGACGCAACATTTTGCGTCTGCGGGACCGCGCCGTTGTACACAGTTAAAAGTTAAAAGTGAAGAGTTAAAAAGAAGAGCAGTTTTTAACTCTTCACTTTTAACTCCTTCCAAAGGTGTACATCAACCCAAAAACCGCTCTAACATCATTAGCTCCGCTGACCTAGGGTTCAACGACAAGACGCAAGTATGCGTCTTGTCGTCGTTTTGGCGGATTAGCAGGACGCGAATACAAAAAAGGCCTGCTCCGGGGAGCAGGCCTTTTTGAATAGTGGCTGTAGAACCGACAGAGATACAGGAAAGCTACTGCAGCACTACCCGCTGCGTGGATACCGATTCGGCCGTCTTCACCTTGAACACATAGGTGCCGCGGGCCAGGTTACCGGCTTCGAAGCGCACTTCGTGGGTGCCGGCGGGCTGGGTTTCGGCTACCAGGGTCTGCACCTTGCGGCCCAGGGTGTTGTACACCTCCACGCTTACCGGGCCGGCCTCTTTCAGCGAGTAGCTGATGGTGGTGGTGGCGCTGAAGGGGTTGGGGTAGGCGGCAATTTGCTTGGCTTGCTCGTGGGCAGCTACGCCCGTTGCCGTGCCGCGGGCCTGAGCGGCGGGCTGGGTCTGGGCGTTGTACTGCGCGAAGGTGCGTGTTACAATCACGGCAAAGTCGGCGCGGGTCACGTTTTGCGCGGGGCGGAAGGTGGCGCGCAGCACCGGCTGCAGGTCGTAGGGCCCCTGCGTGAGGCTGTAGAAGGCATTGATGAGGTTGAGCTCCAGGGCCACGCTCACGTAGCCTTCCAGCCCGGCGGGGATGGTGGCGGCATCATCTACGGGAATGGTTTGCCCGTTTACTTTTACCGTGACCGGCTGGCCGTTGCGGCTCAGGGCCTGCTGCTGGAAGCCCAGGCTCTGCACCAGCGAGTAAGCCAGGCTGGCGCGGCTCACGGCCCCGGCCGGCGAGAAGGTACCGGTGGCCGTGGGCAGCATCACGCCGTTGTTGCGGTGCTGGCGGTCGCGCTGGGCAGCGCCCCGGGCGGCTACCGACTCCGTGAGCAGGATGTCGTTGAGGGTCGATACGTCGGTGAAGCTGCGCGTGCCGGCCGTGGGCAGGAACTGGCGGATGCCCTGGCCCATGAGCAGGTAGTCGGCCAGCTGCAGGCGGGTGAGCAGGGCGTTGGGCTGGAAGCCCGTGCCCAGGCCATCGACGAGGCGCTTGGTAACGGCCAATTTAATGGAAGCCTCGGCGGGGTGGCCCACGATGTCGGCCAGGTTGGACGTGCCGGCCGGCGACTGCAGCACCACGGAGCCTTTCACGGTTTCGGGCATGGCCACGCCGCGCACGCCTTCCACTCGCAGCGTCCAGGTGCCGGCAATGGGCGAGGCCACGGCCAGGCTGCGGTCGGTGTAGAGCGTAAAGGCGACCGGCGTGCCGGAGCTGTAGCGCACCCCGGTGGGCGAGAGCAGCACCAGGTTGGTGAGGTTGCCGGTTTCGCCCAGCAGGCCCGGCGACACAATCTTGGCTTCGAGGCTGTTGGTGCCGGCGGCCACATTGAAGGTCATCTGGTTGCCGGTTGTCACCACCGGGTTGAAGTTGATGGTGAACGGGATGCTGGTAGACGCGGCATTCACGCTGCTGTTGAAGCGGCGGCTGGCATTTACCGTGGAGCCGAAAGCGGAGAAGCGGAAGGAGTGGTCGACGGCGGCGAAGGCGTTAACGTAGCCGGCGCCTACTTCCCAGCTTTCCAGGCCGGGCATGTTGGTGGCCGTTTTCTGCAGAATCTCCTTTACCTGCGAGGGGTGCAGCGAAGGACGCGCTTCCAGCATCAGGGCGATAACACCGGCTACGTGGGGCGTGGCCATCGACGTGCCGCTGCTATGGGTATAGAAAGGAACCTCACCCGGCGTCAGCACTTCCACATCCTCGGGGGTGCCCAGCGACGACACCGGCGCAATGGCCCGCGTCGAGACCACGTCCACACCCGGGGCCACAATCACCGGCTCGTTCTTGAACGTCCAAGTCTGGTTGTCGACCACAAAGGTGCCCTGCTCGCCCTTCACCCCGCGCGAGGAGAAGTCGGCCAGCAGGCCGTGGCGGTCGCCGGCCCCTACCGAGATGGTCCAGGGCGCAATGGCGTAGGGGTTGTGCGTGTCGGCTCCGGGACCGGAGTTGCCGGCGGCAAACACCACCACCATGCCGCGGTCGTAGCACCGCTTGGTAGCCACGTTCAGCGGGTCGTTGGGGTCGAAGTCGCCGCTGCTGCCAAAGGAGTTGCTGATAACCCGGATGTTGTACTGAAACTGGTGGCTCAGCGCATAGTCGAAGCCCCCGATGGCGTCGAGTACGAACAGCGCCCCGCCCGAGCCATAGCCCAGCAGGGAGGCGCCGGGCGCCACGCCCTCGTACTTGCCGCCCGACTTAGCGCCATTGCCGCCTACGGTGCCGGCGCAGTGGGTGCCGTGGCCGGAGTTGGTATCGGTGTTGGGCACGCCTTCAACCGGGGTAAAGGGCAGCAGGCTGCTCACCGAGTTGAGGTTGGTGGTGCCCAGCACGTTCTGCACCAGGTGAGGGCCAAACTTGATATCGTCGTGGGTGCCGTCCACGCCGCTGTCGTTGATAAGCACGCCAATGCCACGGCCCGACACGGGGGTGCCATTGTTGCGGGTGGTGGTTTGCACGTCGGTGCGCAGGCGCTTCACCCCGGTCAGGTGGGTATCCTCAAAGTTGTAGTAGTCGAGCTTCTTGTTGATGAACAAAGAGCGCACGGCCGGGTTCTGGGCCAGGGCATCAACCTGGGCGGCGGTAGCTACTACGCCGGCGATGGGCAGGGCCTGAAAGGTGATGCCGCGGGTGATGCCCAGCTGCTGCAGCAAAGCCAGCTGCCCGGCCAGCGGGGCCCCGCTGCTATTGAAAGTTACGACTACCTGGGCTGTGGGGCTGCTGGCAAAAGCGGCCCGCAGGTTGGGGTCGACGGTGGCCTGGCCGAAGGCGGTGCCGGCCGTGAAGCCCACCGCCAGAAGCGTGGTAATTAGTTTGATTTTCATGTAGAAGTTGGGAAATAAGGAAAGTGGAAATGGGGTGAGAATGGTAGAAGCCGCCGTGGCGGTAGATGGCAGGAGCAAGCAAGGAAAGGGGGCAGGCGCTGCGCCAGCTTCTCCCTCGCTGCGGCTATCTACGGGGCTTACTTCGCAACAGATTGCGCCAAGGCTAAAAAATTCTATCAGCCTTTACCCCATTTCGTTGCTTAATTTTCAAAAACGAGTCACTAATCCTGACCACACAGCTTGTATATCCCTCATTTATTGACAGCATCGTCGCAATGCTTTATTGCAAAGCTGCAGACGCCCGAAATCCGTATTTTTTTGGAAAGGCTGGCTATCCATCCGTCAGCACAGCTGGCGCATCTGCGGGGCAGGCCCAGCTAGCGCGCGTCTGCGACGCGTGCTGACCGGCACCGCGTCTGTGACGCGAATCGTTCGCCCCGGTTAAAGCCTTATACCGGCGCGTCGCAGACGCGCGCCAGCAGCCAGCAGACACGAAATCCAGCAGCAAGTATCTTTCGGCATGAATCGGCGAACTGGCCTGCGACTTTTGGCAGGGGCACTCTTTATGCTCTTGCTGGCCATTGGGCTGGACCGTGCCTTTCCGCTCCCCCCCGTGCCACGCTACTCGCCCATTGTGCTGGCGGCCGACGGCTCGGTGCTGCACGCCTTCCTCAACCCCACGCAGAAGTGGCGGATGAAAACCGAGCTGCAGGAAATTACCCCCGCCCTGCAGCAGGCCATTATCGTCAAGGAAGACCGGTACTTCCGCTACCATTTCGGGGTCAACCCCCTGGCCATTCTGCAGGCCGCGGGCCGCAATCTGTTCCGCACGGGCCGCACCACCGGGGCCAGCACCATCACCATGCAGGTGGCCCGCCTGCTGGAGCCCAAGGAGCGCACGTTCGGCAACAAAATCGGGGAGATGCTGCGCGCCGTGCAGCTGGAGGCCCATTACAGCAAGGCCGAGATTCTGCAGCTTTACTTAAACCTGGTGCCCTACGGCGGCAACATCGAAGGTGTGAAATCGGCGGCCCTGCTCTACTTCCAGCAGCCGCCCGACTACCTCTCGCTGGCCCAGACCGTGACGCTGGCCATTATTCCCAACCAGCCGCGGGGCCTGGTGCTGGGCAAAAACAACGCCCGCATCGTGGCCGAGCGCAACCGCTGGCTGCGGCGCTTTGGCCAGCAGAAGCTGTTTCCGGCCCAGGACATTGCCGATGCCCTGGCCGAGCCGCTGACCGCCGTGCGCCACCCCGCCCCCACCCTGGCCCCCCACCTGGCCCGGCGGCTGGTAACGCAGTTTCCCGGCCAGCCCATCTTGCACGCCACGCTGCAGCGCAGCCCCCAGGCCAAGGCCGAAGACCTGACCCGCAACTACGTGCGCCGGCTGCACGAGCTGGGCATCTCCCAGGCCGCCGTGCTGGTGGTGAACAACCGCACCCGCGCCGTGGAAGCCTACGTGGGCTCGGCCGACTTCCAGGACGCGGCCGGGCAGGGCCAGGTAGATGGGGTGCGGGCCATTCGCTCGCCGGGCAGCACGCTCAAGCCTTTTCTCTACGCCCTGGCCATGGACCGCGGCCTGGTAACGCCCAAGCTGAAGCTGCCCGACGTGCCCACCAACTTCAGCGGCTTCCGGCCCGAAAACTTCGACAAAACCTGCAGCGGCGAAGTGACGATGGAGCGGGCCCTCACCTACTCGCTCAACATCCCCGCCGTGCGCGTGCTGGCCGACCTGGGCGTGCCTGCCTTCACCGACAAGCTGCGCCAGGCCGGCTTCCGCCGCGTGGCCCAGGACGCCCCCCGCCTGGGCCTGAGCACCATCCTGGGCGGCTGCGGCGCCACCCTGGAAGAGCTGACGGGGCTGTATGTGGCATTGGCGAATAGGGGAAAGTACGGGCCACTGCGAGTAACCTCACCCCCGGCCCCGCAAACGCTTGATGCGCGTTACCCGCGGAGAGGGGAGCCAATTCCAAAAAAGGTGTCGCCAGGCTCCCTCCTCTCCGCGGGAGAGGGGGGCCGGGGGGGGGAGGTTGCCGGGGCTGATGTCACCTTGGTCAGCCCCGCCGCCGCCTTTCTCACCACCGAAATCCTCACCCAGCGCATCCGGCCCGACCTGCCGCTGAGCTACGAAAGCAGCCTGCACCTGCCCCGCATTGCCTGGAAAACCGGCACCAGTTACGGGCGGCGCGATGCCTGGAGCATCGGCTACAACCACGACTACACCGTGGGCGTGTGGGTGGGTAACTTCAACGGGCAGGGCAGCCCCTCGCTCACGGGTACCGACATTGCCACGCCCCTGCTGTTTGAGCTGTTCAACACCCTGGCGTACAACTCACCCAACAACTGGATGGCGCCACCCGCCAGCCTGGACTTTCGGCTGGTGTGCGCCGAAACCGGCCTGGTGCCCGGCGAGCACTGCCCCAACCAGCTGATTGACTACTACCTGCCCGGCTTCTCCACGGCCCGGCACTGCGAGCACAAGAAGGAAGCCCTGCTCTCAGCCGACGGCCGCGTGGCGTACTGTCGCGCCTGCCTGCCCGAGCTGGGCTACAGGCGCCAGCTGTTTCCCAACCCGCTGCCGGAAGTGCTGGCCTTCCGCGAGGCGCAGGGTCTGCCCGCCAAGCGCCTGCCGCCCCACAACCCCGCCTGCCGCCTGGTGCGCAGCGACGACGACGCCAGCGCCGCCCTAGCCATCACCTCACCCCTGGCCAACGCCGAATACCTGCTCAACCGCGGCGAAAAGCAGCAGCTGCTGCTCAGCTGCGCGGCCGGCAGCGAAGTGCGCCAGGTGTTCTGGTACGTGAACGACCGGTTTCTGCGGGCCGCCTCGGCGACGGAGCGCGTGTTCTTCCGGCCGCCCGCCGGGGCAGTCAAAATTTCCTGCGCCGACGACCACGGGCGGAATGTGGACGTGCAGGTGCTGGTGGGAGAAATATGAGCTAATTGGAGAAACCGGTAAGCTACCAAAGCAGTACTACTCCGGCTGCACGTCCGGCTCGGGCATCCCTTCCGGTGGCAGGTCTTCTTCCATTGGCTCATCCGGGGAAAAGCGGGCTTTGAAGCGGGCATAGAGCGCGTTCATGCCCAGCAGCAGCAGGCCCATGAGAATGAATACGATGGCCCGAGTGATAGTGCCACTCCGGCTCAGGTCGAAGAACACCAGGCGGAGCAGGGAGCCCAGCATGCCGGCCAGAGCGAGGTAGCGCAAATCCTGCCGCCGCAGCATAAGGCTGGTGCTGAAGATGGCCACCACTTCCAGCATGAGCAGCACGGTGAGCACCGAGCGGTCGAACGACTGCACGAGCAGCACGGTGAGCGCCAGGAAAGCCGGGTAAAGCAGCCAGGTTTCAAGCACCCGGCGGGGTGGACGGGCCACCCGGTCCCAGGCCGAAGACAGGCCAGCATAAGGTGCGCTGCCCACCTGCAGGGCCAGCGCAACATAGACAAACAGCAGCAGCACGGCCGCCGTTATTTCCCACCACTCGGGGCTAAGCAGCTGCCCGGGCTTGATGTACAGCAGGCTGGCCAGGCTGGCCGTGGCCGCCGCCAGCCCATAGTAGAGCCGGCCGTACACGGCCAGCCGCAGGAAGCGTGTGGGAAGCCCGGGGGCCAGGAAAGTGAGTGCCAACGCCGCGGCTCCCCACAGCAGCGGCAGCCAGGGCGTGCGTATGTGATGGCCCAGCGTGGCCGTACCAAACAGCAGCGCCGCCTCGGGCAGCCAGGCGTGCAGCAGGTGCCAGGACTTGTAAACCGGAGCCGCAGTGGGCGGCGTAGCCAGGGCCATGGCCGCCAGGGCAGCAAATAACAGCGCCGCGGTAACGTACTCGGCAGGCTGGCCAAAGAACCGCTCGTCGAGCGCAAGCAGGCGCAAGTGCGTGAGCAGGCCCGCAGCCAGCATGCCGTAGCTGAGGTGCAGCAGGTAGCGGTCGGGCTGCCCGGCCCGCTGCACCGCGGGCTCGTCGGGCAGGGTGCGCCGCCACAGCAGGGCCCCGGCGAAAGCCGCCCCCGCCAGCCCGGTAAAGCCCAGGGAGAGGTAAGCCGTGTGGCCCGTAGGCACGGCTGCCACCAGCGCCACCATCAGGTGCAGCCCCAGCAGGTACACCCACGGCCAGCGCACGAACCGCTGGCCCTGCGGCCACCACGAAACCCCGGCGCCCACCAGGGGCACGGCCAGCGTGGGCAGCAGGTAAAGCAGCACTGCCCCCGCGCTGCCAAGCTGCCCGGCGGGTGGCCACAGCGCATAGCTCCACTGCAGCCCCAGGTAGCCCACGGCCGCGAGCAGCAGCCCGGCCCATACGCCCGGGGCCGCAACTTTATAGCGTAAGTACAGCAGGCTGCCCAGCAGGCTCATCATGGCCCAGGCGGCCCAGGGCCGGTCGTACACCAGCGCGCCGCCATTCAGCAGCAGCCAGCCCACTACCAGGCCCAGGGCCGGCAGCCGCAGGCTGCCGAGTGCGAGCACAGCGTATTCCGCTTCTGCCTTTGAAAGCAGCAGGCGGCGCAGCTGGTAGCCCACCGTAAGCAGGGCCGCCCCGCCAAGAACGCCGGCCCGCGCCTCGGCTCCCAGCGCGCCGGGCGACGTATAGCGCACCAGCAGTGGCAGCAGGCCGCCCAGCACAACCAGCAGATAAGTCTGCAGGTGCAGCAGGTTGTCTTCGTCGCGGCTGCTCAACAACAGAGCGGCCAGCATGCTTTCGGCATACAGCACCAGCAGCACCCCGGGCCAGCTAAGGCCTGCCTCGTGCAGGCCAAACACGGCCAGCACCGCAAATGCCTGCCCCAGCACCAGCTGCTGGCGCCGCACCCAGCGGGGCAGCAGCCCCGGGGCGTGCAGCCAGGCTGCCAGGCCCAGCGCCATGCCCCCCATACCCAGGAGGGCTGCCAGCAGCAGGGCCACGGGCGCCCCCTGCCAGCCAAACAGCAGCCGAGCCAGCAGCAGCCCCGTGCCCGCCTGCAGCAGGCCCGCCAGCCCGGCGATGCCGCCCAGCAGGTCCCGGTCAGCCTGAGCAGTATCCAGCCCTTCCGCTCGGGGTGCGGGCAGCAGCTGCCGGTGGGCTTGCTTTATGAACAGCATTCCGGCCCAGCCAGCCAGCGCCAGTATCAGGGCATCGCGGTACAGCTTGGGCGGCAGGCCGGGGCCAACCTTGCTTACCGCCGTCAGCAGCAGGCTCGTACCGGCGAAAAAGGCACAGCCCAAAGTAAACCGGTAGATAAACAGCTCCTGTTTCCGGGCAGCCAGCAGGGCTGCCACCATGCTTTCGGCGTAGAGAATGCCCAGCGTCAGGGCCCAGCTCAGGCCCAGCTCATGCAGGCCCAGCACAGCCAGCATTACCAGGAACTGAGCTAGCACCAGCTGCTGCTGCCGCACCCAGCCCGGCGTGTGGGGTGCCGCACGTACCCAGGCCGCCAAAGCAAAGGCGCAGCCAGCCAGAGCCAGCAGGGCAGCCAGCAGCAGTGCCGTGGGCACGTCTGACCAGCCAAACACCACCCGCGTCAGCAGAAGCCCGGCCCCGGCCTGGAGCAGGCCGGCCAGCCCCGCAAAGCCAGCCAGCAGGTTGCGGGAGGGTCCGGCGTGGGTACCAGCAGCAAGCGAGGCATTGGGGCTCGTATTGCCGGGTAGCAGCAGGGGCTGCTTGTACAGTAGCTGGGCGAAGGCCAGACCTGCCCAGCCCGCTAGGGCCAGCACAAAAGCATCGCGGTACAGCGCATGGGGCAGGCTGGAGCCGGCTTTGGCCGCCGCCAGCAAGAGCAGGCCAGCACCTGCCAGCCAAGCCCCCGTCAGCGCCACCCGGTACACCAGTACTTCGCTTTGCCGGGCCATTATCAGCGCTACCAGCAGGGCCTCAAGCAGCATAAAGAGCAGAATAACCGTGTTGGTGGCGTGCCAGCCCTGCAGCGACAGCGCCGTGGCCAGGGCCAGGATAAGCGAGATGATGGTGTCCGTCTGGAACAGCCAGCCGATGCCGAGCTGCCGGGCCTGGCGCCCGGCCCAGAAGGTGAGCAGCGCGCCCAGGCCCAGCGGGATGGTTTTCCAGATAGAGCCCGTGCTGTACATGTACAGGTTGATGCCCAGGCAGGTCCAGTTGAGGAGGTGGGCGGTAAAGAGCAGGGGCTCGAACCGCCGCTGGGCATATACGCTGCGGTACTGCACCACGGCGGCAGCCACCCCCACCAGCAGCACCAGCCCCATGGCTGTCAGGCGCAGGGCATTGGAGGTGCCCGTGAGCTGCTGGTGCCAGTAGAGGTGAAAGGCGAAGAAGCTGGCGATGCTGAGCAGCAGCTGGTATTTCCACCGCTGGCGGTAGGTAATAACAATGCTGAAGGCCGTGACCCCGGCCGCCGTGCCCAGGGTGAGGGCCGTGGGCGGCAGCACGGCCAGGGCCACCAGGCTCAGCACACCGTGCAGGGTGGCTACTTCCTCGCGGCTGGCGCGCCAGGCCAGCAGCAGGTTGGCTGCCACGCCGGTTAGCAGCAGCAGGTAATCCCAGGGCGGGGTAGCCCAGCGCAGCCCTTCAATACTGACGGCAGCTACGCAGGCAAACAGGAAGATGGCCGCGGCGCTGCTCAGCAGCCAGCTATTAAGCTGCCGCGCAAACGCTTTCTCGCGCAAGGCAATACGCACACCCAGCAGGCCGGCCGCAAACGCGCAAATCAGCAGGAAACGAAAGGGCGGCGTTACCCGCAGGGCCGCATAAATTCCCAGGAAGCCAACGCCCGTCACCAGCACCACAGCTCCGAGGATGCCGGTCCAGTTTTCGAGGATGAGGGTGGAGGCGCGCTCCCACCAGGTGGGCCCGGCCGGCTCCGGCGGAGGCGGCGGGCGGCGCGGCGGCGCGGGCGGCGCGGGCGGTAGAGCCGACTCCATCGCCAGTACTGGCTCGGGAGCAGCCACGGGCCGGGGCGTCGGCCTGGCGGCTGGCTCGGGCGTTGGAACGACAGCCGGGGACGATGGAGGGACAGGCCCTGACACGGGAGGCGCCGGTACTGCCGCAGGCGCGGGTACCGGCGTCGAAACCGGCAATTGAACCGGAGCTGGGGCAGTAGCTGTCGCCTCTTTTTCTACCGGCTTACCTAATGTGGGCGGAGCTGGCACAGCGCCCGCCGCTGGAGTAACCGGCGCAGCTGCTTTCGGCTCCGCTGCCCTAGCCGGCGGGAAGGCGGGCGCCGGAACGCCAACTGGCCGGGCCAGCGGCACTACGGGCGGAGCTACCGCGGGCAAGGGACCCGGGGGCGGGTTTGCCTCCAGCAGCGTGGCCAGCTGCTCGCGCAGCTGCTGCACTTCGGCTCGCAGCTCGGCTTGCTGCCTGCTATGCTCTGCCTTGCGAATTTTCAGCTCGTCCTGCAGCTCCAGCAGGCGCTTGGGCAAGTCCCACACCCGGGCCGCAAGTATGAGCGCAATAATCAATGCTAATACGGAAGCATCCATGCCGTACAGGGTTAGGTAAAGCTGCTGAATTTCAAGCTAAGCTACACCGATGCCCACATATCGGCCTGCTCATTCCCGCTGCACGCCGGGCAGGAAGACCCTCCATCCGCTATAGGATTCCCGGCTAGCGCATTCTGACGAATTTCGCATTGTAGGTCGTTAAATTTGTCCCTGCTGTCTAACAACTCCTTTTTACGGGAGCATCCTGGCAGGAAAAATGACTCCCGGGCCTGTACGAATAGCTGAGAGCCAAAGAACCTGACAAATAAGCCCGGCTAGCGCTGTTGCGGGGCAGGGGTAAAATCGGGATTAGCCGCCTGCCGGCTTTCACGTGGGCTGCAGCTGCTGCAGCACGACCACACTGGCTCATATTGATAAACCATTCTATACCCCTTACCAGGCATGAACCATATTCTACCTTTTTTACGCATCCTGGTCGTTTTGCTGGCAGGTACATCTTCCGCTTTTGCCCAAAAGCTGGAGGAAAGCCTGCCCCCCCGCACCTTCCGGGTTGGCAGCATGGCGGCGCCCTTGTACCGCAGCCCGAGCGACACGGCCAAGAGTGCGCCTTTTCATCTGCCAGCCGGGTCCGAAGCCCTGGTGGTTGGCTCCTGGAGCCCGCGCTGGCTTGTGGTGCGCCGGAGCGGCTTTCTCTATCTAACTCCCATTGGGCTGATAAAGGGTATCAACCCCGTTACCTTCCTGCCCACCGAAGACGCAGAGGAGCCTATACTACCCCTGGACGCTGCTAGCAAGCTGGTGACATACGAGGGAATAATCGAGGTACCTGGCGCAACGCAGGACCAGCTCTACGACCGTGCCCTGGATTGGATGGCCAAGACGTATCAGTCGGCCAACGACGTGGTGCAGATTAAGGACAAAGAGCAAGGCAAGCTGCTGGCCAAAGGCGGTATCCTGCTGTTCAACAACAGCACGCCGGCGGGGTTTGTGGTGCACACCCAAACCATTTACGTCAAGCCCGGCCGTTATAAGTACATTATGACCGGCTTCAAACACCAGAACATCGTGCTAAGCGGTACTACTCCCCGCGACGCGTCGATGGGGCCTTTGGAGCAGATGGCCCCACCCAGTGGCTTTTCCCGGAAAGCCTGGTACGGCATGCTCAGCAGCACCAACGAAAAGGTCAAGTCCATGATTAAGGACCTCCAGAAAGCCATGCAGCCGCAGGGCAAAGACCCCGGTGAGTTTTAAGAAAGCAGCCAGCTTATAGCGGGTGTTATACCTGCATTCTCCGGCTGCTGGTGCGGTTAAACAGATATCTTCAGGATAAGGTTAGCGCGGTTTCTGACTCGCTGTAGCGTAGCGTGGACTTTCAGACCGCGCGTAAGCATGTGCTACAATTCGCGCACTACAAGACCGCGCTACGCGGTGTGCCCGACACTGACTCCGAAACAGTTGCTGCAGCTTAGCTTCCCCAAGCGGGCCCCTAAACCGGGCCCGCCCTTCGGCGGAGGCAGCACGGCAAGGCGCGGCCACGGCTTCCAGCTCGGCCCATTGCTGCACCTGCATCCCGCTGCGCGACCGGCACGGTGTCGCGGCCCATTGAATCGACACGTTGGCCGAGCGCTGGGCGGCGTCTGACGGGGCCGTCCAGCCATTGAACGGGCCATGCTCCCAGAGGGCTACTTCCCTGATTAGCTTCGTGCTGCCTGCCTCCCCTTCCGTGCTGCTTGCCGTGCCTGGCGCCTTAGCCGGCTGCCTCCGCCGAAGGGCTGGCCCGGCTGCCCTTGTTTTCCTGATAGGGCGCAAGGCATTCGTCGGGCGTCTATCCATCTGCTTCTCATCCTTTCCTCTGCTCCAATGACGCCTTTGCCTCCCCCCACCCCGTTTCGGGTGCTCGACCACAGCACCCTGTTTGCAGCCGACCAGGTGTGGCACACCGATGACGGCAGGGTTGAGTCCTGCTACGGTGCCTGGGAGTTTGCTCATGTAGCCGGAGTGCTCGCGCCGGTGCCGTCGCAGTTCACCACCGTAGACGGGCCAACCTGCGCGCTGCTGTGGAAAGACGAGCACCTGCACATCCGGGCCGAATTCACTCAGGTGCTGGCCGCCTGGCGCCGCTACCGCCGCCTGCACGGCAGCCCGGGCAATGGAGCCCCCCTGTTGCGCCTGCACGCTAACTAAGAAGCCGCTTGCGCGGGAACACCGCCTCCCTGCATAATCAGCCCCCACAGGTGGAGGGCTTGGGATAAGAGTAGGAGCGGCTCACACTGGCCCTGGAAAGCACATCTTCCATTTTGAGGCTGCCAGCCTGGCTGCTGGGTGCCATTTCTAACCCTTGGGCTAAGCTCAATAACAGCCTGCCCAGACCAAAAACAAGATTTCAGCGGGTAGCAGCTACCAAGGGAAGGCAAACGGCTGCCGTATGTTTGCGGCCCTCTTACCCTTAGCCCTCTCCCATGCATACCATTGATACCACGTTAACCATCCGCAGCCTGGCCGAGCTGGAAGCCTGCGCCGGCCAGGAGCTGGGCTTATCCGGCTTTCACACCATCACCCAGGCGCAAATCGACCAGTTTGCCGCCGCCACCCTCGACCACCAGTGGATTCACACCGATGCCGAGCGGGCACAGCAGGAGTCACCGTTCCAGGCTACTATTGCCCACGGCTACCTCACCGTATCGCTGCTCCCCTTCCTGTGGCAGCAGATTGTGAGCATCGAAAACCTGAAGATGCAGGTCAACTACGAGATTGAGCAGCTGCGCTTTAATCAGGCCGTAACGGTAAACAGCCGCGTGCGGCTGCGGGCCTCGCTGCTTTCAGTAGCCAACCTGCGCGGCATTGCCAAGGCCCGCGTAGGTGTGACGCTGGAGATTGAAGACTCCAAGAAGCCGGCTTACTCGGGCGTGGTGACGTTCCTGTACCACTTTCTGGGGTAAGGCCGGACGTTCTTTTCGTGCGGTTTCGCCGCTCAGTAGCGCAGACTTTTAGTCCGCGAGTGCACCAATTCGGGCGCACTCGCGGACTAAAAGTCTGCGCTACCTACAGCAGCCCCGAAACGGCTCTGGTGAGCCCTGGTTACTACAAGTGCTGCAGGTACTCTTCCCCATCGTAGACCGGGGCCATGTCCTGTTCTTCCTCCTGCGTAAATAGCCGGGAGCGAATCAGGAAGCGCACGCCCAGCGGGATTTCCAGTGAGAAGCTGGCGCCGCGGCCTTTCACCACATCTACCGTGAGCTGGGTGTGCTGCCAATACTCAAACTGGCTGCGGCTCATGAAAAAGTCGCAGCCATGAATCTGGCCCAGCCACACGTCGTTGGCGCCGACGCGAAACTCGCCCTTGGTAAAGCACATCGGCGAGGAACCATCGCAGCAGCCGCCACTCTGATGAAACATCAGGGGCCCATGCTCGTCGCGGAGCAGGTCGATGGTGGCTTCGGCAGCGGGAGTGGCGAGGACGCGGGGAGTTGGCAATGGGTGAATGGGTGAATGGGTGGAGTATAAACGTCATGCCGAGCTTAGCTAACCCAAGTTGCGGGCTATAGGCCGGCTTGGTGGAGGGTGTGGGCAAAAATGAAGAGGGCAATTTTCAGGGCAAACC
>NZ_BAABGZ010000016.1:0-137307 GCF_039541835.1 Hymenobacter saemangeumensis
CCTCGGCTACTGTTCACCCAACCACTTCGAAAACCACTTGCAAATCATGTCCCAATTGTGTCCGGCTTAGCTAGACCACCTCAGGGGCGGGGTGTCCTTCTCAGGGTCATTGGTGGGCTTGGGGGCATCACCAGTTTCCTTGGCTTTGGCTTCATCAATCCATTTACGCCACTTGAAGTGTAGCCCCTCCAAGGGATAGCCCCAAAGCTTCAGGAACGGCCACAACGTGAAGTTTACGTACTGCGAAATGAACCGCATACGGGCCTGTATGTAGTGCTCTTGCACCCGTTCATGTACCTCACCCCCTGCCCGGCTGCCTGTTTCCTGGCTGGTAGCAGTCTGGCCAGTTATCAAGTAGGCTATTTCATCATTACACATGCTGCTAAGCGCTGTGTAAATCTTTGAACCATCGGTGTTGCTCGACTCTACCACGTCGATTTCTTCCGACTCGTCAATAACCACCCAGCCATTGGCACCCATGTTGGCTAGTGCTTCCTCTCGGGCTGATAACTCTGATTCCTCCACAGCACTTGTTTTGAGGCTTACCAGGGGCATGCCGAACTTTTCAGACCGCCGTGACATATCGGTGCGGGTGTAGCGCTTCCAAATGACTTCGGGCGCGGCCTTATTCAGAATGCCAATGTGGTCTTTGCCCTCTTCATCAAACATTCTGACTTCAATCAGAAGCTTGGTGTAGTCGGCATCAATGCCACGAAAGGGCACTCCTACATCATCGGTGGGCTTCAGCAGCACTTGCCCAAATTCTGGCACCACCTGGCCACGCGGTATCAGGTCGAATCGGTGAAATTCGCCTTCCTCGTTTGGGTAGTCAAAGTTGATAAGCGTGTGGCCGTAGAAGTCGGTGTCTAGCACCCGTGACAGGAAATCCGTAAACCAAGGCCGTTCAAACAGCTCTAGCACATCGGGGTATTCCTTGCCGGTTTTATCAACTACCGTGTAGCCTTCCGACAGCACCTTGTTCTTCAGGGTGGTCATCTGGCCAGTTAAGTAGTTGTCTTTGGTGATTTGCTGGTAAAGTGCCATAAGCATATCACGGCGGGGCTTGGTGGGGTGCAAGGCCCGGTCTTCAGCCCGCTTCCATGCTTCCATTTCAGCCGCAATCCTGGTGCGTGATTGCAGGGCCACCAAGCTATCTTTTAGCCTGGGTGCCCGTTTGGCTTTTTTGCCACCGGCTATGGTGGCCGTGTCGGTGGTGCCGGGCTTCTTGGCTAGCTCAAATTGATTAAGCCAGCGGGTGAAGGCTTTAAAGGGTTGTCCTAACTGCATTGCTATTAGAAGTTGTGTGACCGGGCTGGCTGGCTACCATACCGAAAAAGGTTGTTGCGCTGGGTGCTGGTACCTGAGCTGGGGGCATAGCGGGGCAAGTCGGGGTTGCTTTTCCCGTCTTGGGCCAACTTCAGCCACTTCAAAGCAGCATTGTAGCGGGTTTCGCGTACCTCGCTCACCATGCGGAAAGTGACACGGGGCAACAGGTGCCACAAGGCCACGTCTACCACTATCATCACCAGCTGGGCATTGCGGAGCATGCCCGACAGGCTAAATGCTGCTTCCATATCGTACCGCCCGCGTAGGTAGCTGGCTACCTCTGCCATTGCGTTACGCTCTGCCAGCTCAATAATGGTGGGTTCAGGTTCCGGGGCGGGTTCATCACCTGTAGGTTCCACTTCGGGGTCTACTGGTTCCGGCTCGGGCTGGGGTTGTTCTTCCAACAGCGTGTCTAAGTCCTCTCGGCTGATTTGGCCTAAGAAGTCATTGGGGGTAAGGAAAAGCATATTAAAAACCGCGTGAAGTGTTCTTTTGAAATTTGCCTGAGCGTTGCCCGGTGCGGCCACTCAGCCGCCCGAGTTTCTGAAGTTTTTGCCATGCGGATTGGTCAGCATCCGGCCCGTCATCATGCGCCGCGCCTTCCTCCCAGCCGGTAAGCTGTTCAATGCTGGCTATCATGTCAGGGTCTTCTTTTTCGTCTATGTTGTAGACGACGGTATCCCCGTTTTCATAGGCGCTAGTCATTGAACCAATGCGGTCATTCTTGTCGCCTTTGCGGTCGGTGTCGTACTTGATGAAGTTGACAATGCCGTATTTCTTACAGGCCAAGTCTATTTCCGTCTTCAGCAAAAGCTTCTGGGTAGCGTTGGCCTCGACATAGCACCGGAACTTGCTTTTAATGGGGGCTGGTAGGCTGATGTAGAATTCAAACCACCATTCTATAGCCTTCCTGAGCGTCTGGCCTTGCCGGTGGTACACCTTCAGCTTTACCAGCCGGTTTCCCCACTTGGCCCATGCCGGAATAGATGTGAAGTCTGATTTCTTGCTAGTGCTGTAGGACATGTCACCATACATCACGATTGAATCAAGCTTCTCCCAGCTCGGTATTTTCTCCCACTTGATTTGCTCATGCTCAAACACGCCGGCATCTTCTTGTGGGTCGTTTTGCCACTCAGTTTGGAACGCCTTCCATCCCACGTCTTTCAGTAGGGCAGCATAGAATTCGCGGGTGTAGCGCTTCCAATTTGGTGTTCCGTCTTCTTGCAGGGCATTAACCTTGCTGTGGTGCCAATGCGGCTTAATTGCTACCAGCGTGGCCAGAATGCCGTTTTTGGCAATGCGGTTGTTCACGAATAGGAACCGGCCTATTCCTGTGTCGCCTGTGCCCAGCACTGCTCTTTCTAACCATTCAACCGCTTCACGAATGCGCGAAGGGTTCTTCTTCATTTTGTCGTCGTCTAAGTCGTCGCACACAATGAAGTCAGGACGATGTGACCCAAAGCGGGTGCCCCTCGGTGGCTCACCCATGCCCAATGCCACGAAAGCGCACCCATCGTTGGTTTGAAACTCCCCTTGTTCCCAGGAACCATCCTTTATCTGCTGGCCAAAGTCATTCAGAAAGCGGGGGTTTGCGGCTAGTTCGCCCTGAATGTCTTGCAAAAGGCGAGTAGCCGTTTTGTTGTTCTTGCCTATCAGCATCATTACGTTCAGCTGCCGTGGCTCCTGAATTTTCAGCCACATGGGCAAGAAAATGTCAGCATTTGTTGACTTGGCTGAACCTCTGAACCACTCCCAAATGCCCTTAAACATGGGGTTTTTCAGTACCTCATTGGCCTCCTTGATGTGGAAAGGAGCACATTCAGTGACGTTGCCTGCCTTATCCTTGGCGTAATGCGGGAAGTAGTAGGTGACAAAAAAGCCATAATCAGCCCTTGCGCGGGCCTTGCGGGCTTCCTTGTCCTGCTCAGTTTCCGTAAGGTTGATGGGTTGGTCAGAACTAATCTTCTTAACCAGCTGCTTCCACCTGGCTTGCAGGTTCTTTTTTTTGGATAATGGAGATGCCATTGAAAAGGCTTGTTTGTGCGCTTCGCGGGCCTTGTTTGATACACCGATACCAGAAGCGGGGTGTTGTGGCCGTGGTGAGGCTGTTAAATGGTGTTTAAAGACTCGGCTGTAGTTGGGCCGCTATGACAATTCCTTGAATTTGGAATCCACGAACCCGTCAACCTTGGGCATGATGCTTTTTGCAAGGGCGGGTGCCACCTCGAAAAGCCACGTCATCATTTCTTCAATGACCGTGATGTAGGTGTCAATGCTGAGCCGCTTATCAAGCTCACTGATTGACTTGCTTATCATCCGTATTGCCTGGGTTTCGTGGGTGTTCATCACCCGCCGTTTCCCTTCATCATCTACCGCCTTGTCTTTTATCAGACTGATTTGCTGGTACAGGTCGGCAATAATCTGTGGCCGGGTAGCGGTGTTTGCTCCTTTGATGGTAGCCCAGCCACCGGCATTGGCCCATGTCGAAAGCGTGTTTTCGCTCACCTCAAGCCGGGCCGCAATCTCTTTCTGGCTTTTGTCGGTGTTCAGGAATAGGCTTAGGGCCAACTCCTTTTTGTCCTTGTTGGTAAGTGCCATTGCTCCTTTTTGAAGCAAAGAAAAGCTGACCGGGTAGGGCTGGCCAGTATGAATTTCAATGATGCGGGTACTGTGTACGCATTATAGAAAATGGGCCACGTATCTTGGAAATGAGGGCTTTACAGCGGGTTTTGCCGGGGGTAGTATTGCATCCCAATTGCTCCAACCCACACCCCATTTATGGCCCGCTTTGTACTGACTGATGAACGCCTGAACTGCTACGGCACCCGCATCATCACCAAGGGAGTTGACTTGAAAGACTTCCTGAAGAACCCCGTGATGCTCTACATGCACACACGGGGGCTGGTGATTGGTAAGTGGGAAGATGTGCAGGTGTCCAAAGAGGACGCTACTATCTCGGCTGAAGGGGTTTTCGACCAAACCGACCCTTTTGCTCAGTCGATTGAAAGCAAGGTGAACCAGAAGATTTTGAACGCCTGTAGCTCGGGCCTTGAAATTCTGGAATGGTCTGAAAAGCCTGAAATGCTGGTGGCGGGCCAAACGCGCCCAACTATCACCAAAAGCATTCTGAATGAAGCAAGCATAGTGGACATACCGGGCAACAAAAATGCCCTTCGCCTACACCTGGGCGCTGGCCTGTGGCTGACTGAAGACGCCACCGCCAATGCCGAAAGCCTGAACAAATTTTTACCAACCCTCAATCTCCAAACTCAAAAACCGATGGATGAAATCCTGTTGGCCCTCGGGCTTGCGGCTGGCAGTACGCCTGCACAAGTAGTGGCTGCCATTCAACAAATGCGGCTGAATGCTGCCAATGCCCATGCTGATACCATTATCAGCATTGCCGAAAAAGCAGGCTTGGTAGATGCTGGCAACAAAGACAAGTTTACGAAGCTGGCAGCTGCTGACCCTGGCTTGGCCCTGCACTTCCTGGGCTTTGACCAACTGAAGAAGCCCACGGCCACTGACGCGCCTGAAGGTGATAAGCCCGGCAAAGACCTGCGCTTGGCCGATGTGGTGCGGGAAGTGAACAGCAACAACACCACCAACCTGGGTGGCACTGGTGGCACTGCGCCTGACCCTCGGGCCGCCTGGACTATGCGCGAGTGGGAGAAGAAGGATTCCAAGGGCCTGTTGGCCCTGAAGGCTTCCAATTCCGACCGCTACAACACCATGTACGAAGCTCAGTACGGCCGCAAGCCCAACAGCTAAGCACCACCCAGAAGCACTCCCAGCCACATTGTAAAGCACCCTTCGCGGACACGGCGAAGGGTGCTTAAACCCTTCCAACGTGTCCAAAAACAAGTCTATAATTCACGTTAAACACCCACTTTTTACCTTCTAAGTTTGATGAAACTTAACTTCAAAAACCTTCTGTACAACGCAGTTATGGCCCTTTTCCTGGGTGCTGTGCTTGCACTGGTGACGGGTGTAAACCCCGTTATTCCTGCTGCTGCCCTTTTTGGCATAGGCTGCTGCCTGCCTGCCAAACCGGCCGTGAGCCTGAACCAGCCCTTTGCCTTCATGGCTATTCAGCGTGAAATCTGGGTAGATACCATTGAAGAGAACATCTACCCCGACAACTCCTTCATGATGCAGAGCCGTGATGACGGGGCATTTCTGGAAGGCAAGACCGTGAAGCTGAACCAAGCGGGCACCAAGCCGGGCGCACAAAAGAACCGTACTCAGCTGCCCGCTCAGGCTGCCAAGCGTGTAGACACCACTGCTGATTACGACATTGACGAGTACACCACCGACCCGGTAGTGATTCAGAAGACGGAAGAAATTGAAGCCAACTACGATAAGCGGCAATCGGTGCTGTTTGACCAAACCGAAGTGCTGAGAACGCAAGTGGCCGAAGGCATGGCCTTCGCTTGGTCGCCTACCGTGGGTGTCAACATCATTCGCACTTCGGGTGCGGCCCGTGCGGCTTACAAAATCTTCCAGCTCGGCGCTGGCACCGTGAACCGGAAGCGCATTGCAAAAGAGGACATCATTAAGGCGGCTACCATTCTGGATTCGCAGAATGTGCCCCGTGAAGGCCGCTACATGCTGATTGACGCACTGCTGGTGACTGACCTGCTGCTGATTGAGGAATTCACCAGCCTGGAAAAAATCGGCCAAGCTGTGCTGACCGCCGGGGCAATCGGTAAGGTGATGGGCTTTGACGTGTTCGTACGGAGCGACACCACCATCTACGACAACGACGACAACACGAAAATGGACTTCGCTGAAGCCCGCAGCTCGAATGACAACGTGTCCTGCCTGTTCTGGCAAAAGAACTATGTGCGCCGCTGCTTTGGCGGCTCGCAGAACGGCGGCATTGAGGTGTTTGAAGATGCAGGCTCCAACGGCAACGGCAACCCGCTTTTCTACGGCACCATCATTTCGGCAATGGTTCGCAGTGGTGGCCGCGCTGCCCGTGCTGATGAGGTCGGCATTGTGGCCCTGGTAGAAGCCCACGCCTAAGCCTTCACGGCTTTACTAAGATGACCAACGGAGAAAACGTGGTGACAGGAATCTTCAGTGGCCCGCTCGGGATGCTGATGGCCGTGCAGCTTGGCGCGGTTGGCGCAAACAGTCTGATAGGCGCGGCAATCTATGCTGCTGTGGGGGCCACTGTCGGTTTCTGCACCACGTTTTTTCTGAAGCGTCTATTCAAGTGGCTCAACATTAATACCGACTGATGAAAACGCTTCTTTTTTCAATTCTGGCTTTGCTTGGCGTGGTAGTGGGGGTGGCCCTGCTCTATGACAAGTGGGCTACTGGTTCCACCGAACGGGTGCGGAACCGCCTGCAATGCTTGGTGACACAACGGGGGAAGGCGGCTGGCTTGTTCCTGTTTCTGGTGTTGTGGTACGCCTTCCCCGATGTGGCCGAAGTAGCTTCTAGTGATGGCCAGCGGCCCGTGCTGATGGACATTGGGGTATTTCAAACGCTTCTGCTGGCCACCATTCGCGGCCTCATTCTCTACAGCTTTTGCAAGCTGTTCCTGAAGCATGAATTCACCGTCATTCACCGATTCCTTACCCGTGGCAGCCGCTTTGTGAGGAACTTTTACCAGCTCACGCCGTGGCAAAAACACTTACTTACCGCTGTCTACTTATTGGGCTTTTTGCTCTTGTTCAGTCAGCTTACGCGGTAGCGCCTGGCGCTACACCCAGCACGGCCAAACGGGCTGCGCTAGCCAAGGTCTTCAATGCTGAAGCTGATGCCGGGGTGCGGGAAGTGGGCTGTAGCAACTGCGGCCCTCGGGTGGAAACCTACCTGAAAAGCTCGGGCAACCAACGTGGCCAGCCCTGGTGTGGGGCTTTCGTTACGTGGTGCCTGAAGCAAGTAGGGCTGGCAGTGCCGCCCGGCTCGGGCGCTGCCCGGAACTGGTTCCCGGCTGCCAAAGTCATCTACAGCCGGGGTATGGCCCTACGCGGCCCGCCTAAACAGGGTGATTGTGTAGGCTTCTACTACGCCAATTTGGGCCGCATCGGGCACGTTGGCTTTGTTGACCGCTGGGGGGAAGATTTTGTGATAACCGTGGAAGGCAACACCGGCTCGGGCGGCATCAACCGGAATGGTGATGGAGTCTACAGAATGCGCCGCCTACGCTCTCAAATCACCATAGTATCAAGTTGGATTCCCGAGTAATGAAACCCCGTTTCGACTTCCGCACCCTGGCCAACACACGCACAGCTAAAGCCGTGGCCCAAGTGGTGCTGATAGTCGGAATGTTTTGGGCGGTGGTGGCCAGCTCAGGTTGTGCCACCACCCGACCCAGCACCAGCACCGAAACCGTTATTACGGATTCCACCACCCTTCGCCAAGTACAACGGCTAGTGGCTGTGTCGGTGCCGGGTGACTCGGCCAAGCTCACTACCCGGCTGGCCTACGATGAACGCACCGGCCGAATCCGGCCCGTGACCATCTACAGCAACAGTGGACACACTACGCTTGCCTTCTCAGTCGATGCCTACGGGCTGGTGAAGGTCACGTCAATCACGAAGCCATTTGTAGCACAAGTGCCCGTGGTAGATACCGAAATCAGCCGCACCCGACAAGCCAGCACCACCACGAAAACAGAAGCGGTGGTGACGCAAAATAGCCGATTTGCCCGGTACTGTATCGGCTTCACAGTGGTAGTGCTGCTGTGTGCTGGGCTGTGGTTTTACATCCGTTTTTTCACCCCTTTTCGCTTTATCAAGTGAACAAACCCAAATACACCCTTGCGGAGCTGGTGAAGCGCTCGGTGCCCTACTTCGCAAGCAATCCCGATGTGGGGGCCTTGGTGGCTACCACGCATGACGGGAAGTTCTACAGGCCCGAGTTTGAGAGCTACGCGGAACATTCGGCCGCGAAGGCTGGCAGTGAAAAAATGGTGATTCACCGTGAAGCGCTGTTAGTGCCCGCTTGCCTGTCGATTGAAGATGCAATGGCTGAAGCGGGCTTGGTAATCGCTCCTGTGAAGCCCGCCGCCTCGTTGCTGCCTGAAAGCCTGGGTGAGCTGGTAGCCAATGCAACCCACCTTCCCGACTTCCTGAAAGAACCCAGCAAACCGGCTGCTGAACCAAAGACGGTGAACATCACCCTTGACACCCGGCCCATAACGGCCGCTGTTGATGCAGCTGTGAAGAAGGTGATGCAGGCTGCCAGCTCAGCCCCGGCCGTGCGCCGGGGGCGCAAGCCCACTGCTGAAGTGCCGGTGTCGGCACCAGCAGCCCCCACGCGCAAGCCTCGGGAAACTAAGCCCGCTGCTGCCAAGGCTACGGCCACTTCAAAGAAAACTCCCACCAAAAAAGCCGAATAAATGAGGCCACAAGTAAAAATTATGCTTGGCAACGGGCAGTTAGGCCGCCAAGTAGCCAATGCTGACGGGGTGGCCCTGCTGGTGCTGTGCCTGCCCGATACCTACATTGACCAAATCACCGAACGGCTGTTTTACAGCTTGCGTGACGCGGAAGTGGCTGGTATCACCCAAGATGCCGACGTGGACAACAACGCCTTGGCCTGGGAGCATGTCAAAGACTTCTATGCTGAAGCCGGAGACGGTGCCCCGCTGCATGTGTTGCTTTTAGAAAACGCAACTACGCTGGTAAACCTGTTTACTGTAAGCAGTGATGCCAACGTGGCCCTTCAGAGCTTCCTTCAGGAAAAGAAGGGAGTGGTACGGTTGCTGGCTGTGGCCCTGAATCCGGTGGTGGCTGAAGCCGCCTTGGCCTCTGGTGTTACGGCTGACCTGCTGGCTGCTGTGCCGCTTGCTCAAACCTTCGCCGCTGCTGAGTTCATCCGATTCCGGCCTGTCGATGTGGTATTGGAAGGCCGGGCCTTCAATGCCAGTGCCGCCGCTGCTTACGACCTACGCACACTCAATGCAAACAGCGTGGCTGTTACCATTGGCCGTGATGCAGTACGGGTGGCTGAATTGGTAGATGCTGGTATCACAGTGGCCAGCAAATATGCCAACGTGGGAACCGTGCTGGGCCGTTTGTCAGCCATTCCGGTTCAGCGTTCCATTGGCCGGGTGCGCTCGGGTGCTATCGCGGGCCTTCGCCAAGCCAGCCTGTCAGGCGGTGCGTTAGTCACGTCATTGCTCGACACGGCCTTGGACGTGTTGACTGATAAAGCCTACATCTTCCCGCTGGTTCACCCTGGCAAAGACGGGTTCTTCTTCAATGACGACCCTACGTGTGCCCCGGCTACTGATGACTACGCCTTCATCAAAGATTCCCGAGTAATCAAAAAAGCGGCTCGCATTGCCCGCGCTATCTACTTGGATGAACTCTTGGACGATGTGAGTGTAGACCCTACCAGCGGCAAGCTTCCGGCTATTGAAATCGCCCGCTTTCAAAACGTGCTGGAAAATGCCATTGAAACCCAAATGGTGGTAACGGGCGAAGCGGTAGCCGTGTCGGTGTTCGTTGACCCGAACCAGAACGTGACCGCTACCGACAAAATCAAGGCTGTAGTGCGAATCACTAAAAAAGCCACGGCCCGCACCATTGAAGCCACCGTGGAATTCTTCAACCCTTTCAATTCTTAATCAGTGATTAACGGCAAAGAATACTCTTGGCAGGACATTCAAATAGCCTTCCTTGGCCGGGTGGTGCTGGGTGTCACTGAAATCAAGTACAAAGAGAAAACGGCCCGAGAATTTATCTACGGCACCGGCCGCAAGCCCATTGCTTATGCCGATGGCCAGACGGATTCAGACGGAAGCTTGACAGTGCTTCAGTCGGACTTTGAAGCAATGGTGGCCAGCATGCTTGCGGCTTACCCCGGCCGCACCATTACGACCCTTCCCCCCTTTGACATTATCGTGATGTTCATTCCCGACATGGAGAATCCGAAAGTGGTGAAGGACGTGATTAAGAACGTGCTGCTGGGTGAGTATGAAAAAGGCGGCAAGGTGGGTGACCTGAACATGCCCGTGACACTGCCTTTCAAGTGCTCTGATATTCAGTTGCAAATGTCAATTTAATATGAAAGGCCAGCCGGGGTGCTGGCTGGCCTTTCTCTTTAATAACCCTTTAAACGGCAAAAGTTGCCAACCCCCTCCCTTTTTGCTTTTTCATTAATCCAAGATGACGAACCTGAACGACACAACCGCTGCTGATGCCCTGAAAACCGAGAGCTTGCCCGGTCATACTCACTCGCTCGGCTTGCTGGGTGTTTCTGCTGGCAACACCAGTAGCAACCCTGAAGCCGCCGCCGTGGCTGCTGCTGCTGTTGGCCCTGTAGCCTCTACTGCCCCCGCGCTGGCTGATGCCGATGGCAACCCTACGGAATACCAATTGGTGCTGTGGGCACAGGAGCACGGCCGCAAAATCAAAGTGGTAGAAGTAGATGGCAAGCTGGTGTGCTTCAAACACCCCTCCCGTGCAATTGTGGAAGCGGCCAATGATGTGCTGATGAAGACGAAGAAGCCCAGCAAGTATTCTGAAGTCATCATGTCTAACTGTCAGCTCAACTTCATTGCCGAAACCAAGGCTGATGATGAACTCTATTACGCGCTTGTGAACCGCGTTGATGAAATCATCACCAGCAAGGTTGCGACACTAAAAAACTAATTGATGAAGCGGAAATCACTCCGCAAACCAGCTTCATCCGAATTGTAAACGCGGAGCTGTCTTACTACTTCCGAATGTCGCCAAAAGAAGTGGACGCGCTCACTGATGAGAAGTGGGCTGAAATGTTCGCTAACCTGGTATGGATTCGGGAGCAAGAAGCCAAAGCAAACCAACAAAAGGCACCCACCCAGTAAGTGGGTGCCTTTTGATTTTCCAACCTGTCAATGAGAGCTTACCAGTGGGTTTTGAATCTTGTCGATAAGGCAAGCGGGCCAATGCAAACCATTTTGCAGAAGGCCGAAAAAATGGCCGGGGTTTTCGACAAAGCCAAGGCCGGTGCCAAGGCGCTTGGGGTGGGGCTGATGCTGGCCAACCAAGCGGCACAGGGTATTCAGACCGCCGCCAATACGCTGAACTCAGCCATTGAACCGGGGGTGAAGTTTCAACAGTCCTTAGCTGATTTATCTGCGCTTACAGGCCAGACGGGAGCGGGGCTGGTTCAGCTCGGGCAGCAAGGCCGGGAAATGTCCTTGCTGCTGGGTGGTAGCGCAGCTGACAACATTGAGAGCTACAAAGGCATCTTGGGCGAACTCGGGCCACAGATGGCCGAAAACAAAGCGGCAATGGCCAGCATGGGCGCGGCCGTGGGCATCCTGGCTAAGTCCATGAAGGGGGATAGTGTTGGCTCCATGAAGGCGCTTACCACTTCCCTTCAGCAATTCAACATTGATTTGAAAAACCCTGTCACGGCCGCGAAGGCTATGACTACGGCGATGAATGTGATGGCAGCCGGGGCAAATGCGGGTGCTGCTGAAGTGCCTGATATAGCCGCCGCAATTAAGGTGGCGGGTGTGGCTGCCTCGGGTGCCCGTGTCAGCTTCATTGAAACCAATGCCGCTATTCAGGTTCTTGCCCAAGGGGGCCTAAAAGGAGCTGAAGCGGGCACTGCTCTACGGAACGTGCTGGGCAAGCTGGGTGAAGGCCGCTTCTTGCCGAAGGACGTGAAAGAGGAGCTGAAGGCAGCTGGTGTTGACATCAACATCTTAGGGGATAAGTCCAAAAGCTTTGCTGCCCGCTTGACTGAACTGAAGAAGATTCAGTATGACTCGGCATTGGTGACCAAGCTTTTTGGCACAGAAAATTCCAACGCGGCGAATATCCTGCTACGGGGTACGGTTGCCCTGGGTGAGTACAAAAAAGCAATGACGGGTTCACACGCGGCCACCGATGCGGCCCGCATCATCATGGATACCCATGCAGGCCGTATGGATAGGGCAAAGGCATTGTGGGAAAACCTTGGCATTTCGGTGTTCCAAGCCACAGAGCCTTATTTGCCATTCATCCAAGGTTCAGCTAAGGCCGCTGTGATGGTATCGCAAATGATACCCTTGCTTCAGCTGATGGGAGCCGGGTTTATGACCGTGGTGCCGCCTATTTGGCGCTTCGTCTTCGCTCAAACAGCCTCGGGCTTGTCGGTAGCCAAGAATGCACTGCTGATGGTGGGTTCTGGCTTGCTTGGGCTGGTTAGCTTTTCAGGTGGGCTGGTAGGTGCTACCGTGGCACAATGGGCACTGAATGCCGCTATGAGTGCCAACCCTATTGGTATCATCATTCTCGGGCTGGTAGCCGTGGCTGGTGCCGTAGCACTTATTATCAGCTATTGGGACACGCTGAAGGTTTGGCTGCTGGCTATCGGCAAATTCTTCATAGAGAACAACCCGTTCTACCTGATGGTGTCCCAAATCTTCCGGCTGTTTCCGGGCATTGAAAAGTGGTTTACCGGGCTGTGGGACAGAATCACCGGCTTTGTGAAAGGGTTGGTGGGCAAGTTCAAAGGGCTATGGGACACCATTGCACCTTACCTGGGTTTAGGCTCAATGAAGGTGGGGGCTATTGATTCAAAGCTGATGGTGGCCGGGCCAAAAGAAGACCCGTTTGAGGCTGCTGCAAAAGCCCAGGGCGTGGCCGCGAAGCCCGTGAAAGCGAAAGCGGAAAAGGTCACCAGCGGGGGCAGCAAGCCAACAACGGTGAACATCACCATTGGCAAGTTTCAGGACTCTATCAACATCAACACCACCAATCTAACCGAAGGGACAAACGATGTTGTGAGGATGCTTGAAGAAGCATTGGAGCGGGTAGTAAACGGGGTAAGCCAAGGCGTAGGCATAGTATAGAAATGGAACTGACATCTAAGCCACCTGGCTTCAACATCAACCTTTTCACCGGGCTAGGGAACCCTTTGCTGGTTCCCTACCCCAAGGTGCTTGCCGGGGGCGGGGAATTCCAAAATGAAGCCCCAAACTTCGCGGCCCCGCCCGTTTCGCTGCTGGGCACTCCCATGTTCTTTCGCATTCAGATTGACGGGGTTTGGCTGCCCAATGAACCCCTAATTACGCTCAGCGGCGCAAAGGTTATTGTCAAGACTCCCATAGCGGGCGGCAATGGCACCGTGAAGGAAATGATTGGTGAAGATGACTACAAAATCAACATCAAAGGGCAGGCCGTGCGGGAATCGGCCGAACGTTTCAGGGACTCGGGCGGGCTGGTGCCTGATGACTACCCAGAAGAAAAGATGCGGGAGCTTGCCCGGCTGTGGAAGGTGAATCGGGACGTGTCTTGCCAATGCCAGCTGCTTACCTACTTCAACATTTCCCGGCTGGTGATTGAGGACATAACCTTTCCACTTGTGCCCGGCAACTCGGGCAGCTTCTACTATGAAATCAACGCGGTTTCTGATGAATCCTCGGTGGCCAAACTAATCCGAAAATGAGCCTGCTTCTTACCTGCAAAGTCACCATTGGTAATCTGGTTTACACCAAGATTAGCGGCTATGAAGCCGAATCATCTTGGAAGAATCTGGGTGATACCTGCAACCTCAAGCTATACGGGCTGGTGCAGGTGGTGAACCCAGATGGCAGCGTGGCCGAACGGGTGAAGGTTGAAGACGTGGTGAAGGTGGGTGACCCGGTTGAAGTGCAATTGGGCTATGATGGCAACTTACGCACCGAGTTCAAAGGCTACGTGGCTGAAGTGAAGTTGACGGTGCCTTTTGAGGTTCGGTGCGAAGATGAGTATTGGAAGCTGAAGCGCACCCCCATCAATAAGACGTTCAAAAACATGTCACTGAAAAAGCTTCTGGCAGAATTGGTGCCCGGTGTGAAGCTTTCAGACTCGGTGCCTGCCATTGCCATTGAAGCCTTCCGTGCCGACCGAACCACCGTGGCCAACGTGCTTCAGAAGGTCAAGGAAAACTACTTGGTGTGTGCCTACTTCCGTGGTGGCCGCTTGTTCGTGGGTTTGCCTTACACCGAATTCACCAGCACCACCGGGCCGGAAGGCTCGGTGGCCAAGTACGGTTTTCAGCAGAACATCATTAGTGATGATTTGACTTACAAGCGGGCTGAAGATGTGCGAATAAAAGCCAAGGTGGTAGCCTACCACAGGAACGGTAAAAAGACCACCGTGAAAGATGTAGGCGACACAGAAGGGGAAGAACGCACCATTACGCTTCGCACCGAAAGCAAAGACCCGGTGGTGCTGAAAGGTATGGCGCTTCAGCGGCTCAGCTCTTTCAAGTACGATGGTTACCGGGGCAGCTTCACGGGCTTTGGGGTGCCCTACGTGATTCACTCGGGAGTTGCGGAACTGTATGACGACCTGCACCCACAGCGGTCAGGACGCTATTTGGTCGATACGGTGAAAACCAGCTTTGGCCCCGAAGGCTTCCGGCGCACAATTGAATTAGGTAAACGGGCCAATAAAGCAGGCTAGCAATGAGCGAGAAAGCACAACGCCTTTTGAAACTTCTCACCCAAGGGCCACACCCGGTTAAGACGGGAGTGGTAACCAGTGTAAACCTTCAGGAGCTAACCTGTGACGTTGACCCCGATGATGAAGGAGCTGAGCTGGTAGGGGTACGCTTACGCACCATTGCTGATGACGGGGCGGTAGATGGCTTTACAGTGATTCCCAAAGTAGGAAGCTCGGTAACGCTGCTGATGCTTGATGAAGACACCGCTGTAGTGGTGCAGGCCAGCACCGCCCAACTGCTAACCCTGGCCACCGAGAACGAAAGCTTGAAAGCCATTCTAAAAGACACCTTCGCCGCTATCGGCCGCATGTCCTTTCAGACCAACAACGGTGCTACCCTGCAACTGCTAAACGCACCTGAGTTCACTGCACTTGACCAACGCTTAGACCTTCTATTTAAGAACTAATGCCACTCAATAAAACCGCATTTAAACAGGGTTTAAAGGGGTTGTTGGTCGATATGGCCAGCCGCACCGACAACAGCCCCCAAGGCAATGCCCAAACACAAGATGCCTACGTGGACACCCTGGCAGACTTGATAGTGGCCCTTATCAGCTCGGCTACTGTCTCGGGCACTGTGGCCACTACGGGCACCGCTGCTGCCCAGACTGGCACCATCACTTCAGCCACCATCTCTTAACGATGAAAGTTTTTGACTTGCTCACAGACGGTGAAGATGATTTGGTGGTGCGTGGTGGTGACCTTGAAATAGGTGAATCGACTGAGCAGCACCAACGGCACATTCTTATTTCTGAGAAGGGATGGTGGCGTGGTAGTCCGTTGGTCGGTGTCGGGCTGCGCTCGATGCTGCTTGACGATGCCCCCGGCGCGGTGGTGTCGGCTGAAATTCAAGAACAGATGGAATTGGATGGCATGACCATTTCACAGCTGGCCTTATCCACAGATGGCCAGTTGTACCTACTAGCCTCTTACAAAGACGAAAATGGCTGAGCTGAAAGTAAGTGATGGGCAAAGCTTGCTAGACCTGGCTTTGACCAACCTGGGTGGAACAGAAGCACTGTTTGCCCTTGCCGATGCAAATGGACTTAGCATAACGGATGCGCTCACCAGCGGCCAAGTGCTTACGGTGCCGGATGCAGCGGTAGACTCGGAATTGGTGAGCTATTACGCTCAGGCCAGTTACAGAGTCAACACCACCAACAACACACAAGAAGCACCTGCACCTGAACCGGGACAAGGGCAGGATTATGACCACACCGACTACAACCCTCAAGACTTTTACTAATGGGACAGCTTGCTGAAGCACTTATCGCCCTGCTACCCGAAAAAATCCGCAGTAACGGAGACGGGGCGGGGTTGACCACCGCTCAAGATTTGCGGGAATATGAAGCGAACGTAATTGCCGCAATTGAGCAACTTGAAAAACTAAGCCGTGGCAGCCGCCTGTTCGCAGAAGAACTGAATGGCTCGGCACCCATCGGGCCGTATGATGTGCAATTAGATGATGTGTTCCTCGACACGGCTTTGGGAACGGTCTGGGTGTACGTTGATGGCGAATGGGTAAGCCGGGGCAGCCTTCGGCCCAAGGATGGTTCTAAAATCCTAGGTGGCTCTGTTGTGCCAGATGTCAATTTGGGCGCTACAGGTGATTGGTACTTCCGGTACAATATTGCGGCGTATGAGAAGACCGTAGCCGGGTGGCAGTTGCGCTTCCCGCTGGGTGCGGCGGCAGCTCTGCCAGCTCAGGCGGGGCAAAATGGCAAAGCACTGTTCACCGATGGCGCTAGCGCCTATTGGGCCACGGTGCCTGCTGGCTATTCCGATAACCAAGCGAAGGATGCGGCGGCTTCTCTTTTCACGGCGGCTCTGGTTAGCAGCAATCTGCTTGGCTCATATAATGGGGGTACCAGGGTGCTAACCTTAAACGTGAAGCCAGCCAGCCTTACCACGGCTGAAATTGCGGCCACTGCGTTAGCGCCAGGGCAATTCCCGGCTTCTGAACAGGCCAAGCTAACAACAGCCGCCAACTGGACTAACGGTGTGTTTACGGGCATTGGGGCGCAAGCCTTGAGCGGGGTAGAAGAAGGGATGTTCTATACCAGCAGCGGGTATGCCTTCCGTGCCATTGGGGCCAATGCGGCCGTGTGCTGGAAACTCACTTCATTTGGCTCATAGGTATGCCCAAGTTTGTAACCTCCAATGGCAAGCTCTTGACCACCACGAATGCAGGCGGGGCGTTGCTATTCAGTGCGGGTGCCAATAGTGGCGTGGTGCCCCCAACCAACGACACCCGCTACCAGCTGCCCAACACCATCACATTTGAATGCTGGGTGAATCCGCAGCAACCCGCTAGTGGTGGTGTGTTTATGCTGCTGTTTTTCGTCTCGCGTTTGGCTACTAACTACCAATGGTACTTCCGCTTGGAAAGTAGTGGCCCTGCTGCAAACCGTACCAGCAAGCTTGCCATTACCCACTACGGCACCGGCTTGGCTTATACAGGAAACGGCCTGATAGCTTCGGATAGATGGACACATGTGGCGTTCACTTTTAATAAGGATTTGCCCAGTGGGCAATTGCGGTTTTATGTGAACGGAGAAATTGACGCCATTTTCAATACAGGAAATGTGGCCTCGGCAACACTTGGCAGCCCCCTCGGCTGTGGCTTTGGTTTCAGCGACTCAAACGGCGCTCAGCGCTTGCTAGGCTTAATGGACAACGTGCGCTTGTGGAATTACAACCGCTCGGCTGCCCAAATACTGGCCAATTACCGGCTTCGCACCTTGCCCGATGCAGTGAACGAAGTAGGGCTGATTGGCGACTACGGTTTCGATGAAACCGGAACCATTGCCTTCGACCGGAGTGGACAAGCCGCGCATGCCGCTGTGGGACGCAATGCCGGTGGACTTTCCGTAATGGCCCGCCAAGGGAGCACGGCCCCCTTTTCGGACAACACAACCTCAAAACTTCAGACTGTCTAACTATGGCCCGTACCATTGCCACAATACAGGCTGCCATTGCAGCCGACCGCGCCGCCCGTCCTGAGCTGGCTGGCCTCACCAGTCCAAGTGCCACCGCTATTTATCGACAGATAGAATATGTAGTGGCCGTGGCCCATTGGGTTCACGAAACGTTGTGGGATAGATTTCGCCAAGCCGTAGAAGCGTTCGTGGCCAGTGCGCCCGTTGGCACCCCTGCATGGTATGCAGACCAAGCATTGCTGTTTCAGGTTGACGAACCGTTGGTGGTGCTGCCTACAGGCCGCCTTGGCTACGAAAGCGACCTACCTGCTTCGCGTATCATTCAGCGGGCCACGGCAAAGGAAAATGCCCAGACGGGGCGGCTGTTTATCAAGGTGGCCAAGGCCGGTGCTCAGCCGGGTACATTGGCCGCGCTTAGCGCCGCTGAAAAGGTGCAGGTAGAAGGCTACTATGACAAAGTGGGCTTTGTGGGGGTGCGGCTTCAGATAATAAGTGAAGCGGCTGACCGGCTACGGGTAGCAGGGAATATTTATTATGACCCGCTGTTGCCGGTAGCCCCGCTGAAGGTGGCCGTGGTAGCTGCTATTGAAGGATACTTGGCCGGACTCGCATTTGATGGGGTGGTGTACCTAAGCAAGTTGATTGACGCAATCCAAGCCGTGCCTGGGATAACAGATGTGCAATTGGCAACTGTGGAAGGCCGTTCGGGAGCTAACCAGCCCGTGACTATCACCCGCGTATATGAAACCATTGCGGGGTACATCATTGGCGAAGACACCCCCGGCCACACGCTGCCTGAAACCTTGACATTCGTTCCCGATGGCCAGTAATCAGAACCTGCCCGGTGTGCCCGTGCGCTACCGCCTTGACTTCTTTGCATTGGTCAGGCAGCTGGTGCCGGTAATGCTTCGCAAGCCGCGCCTATTGGCTTGGCTATACGCACTACTAGCCCCTTTGCGTGGCCAGTACACGATTTTCATTGACTTTGAAGCCCAAACCCGCCGTGAACTCAGCTACAACGGGCAAAAGATGGTCTTTGAACGGGCCTTGAATCTGCGCTTTGACCCCTTCTTGCGCCGAATCAGGATAGTAAATGCAGATACAGAGCTGCTGCCTGAATATGACTACAACCGTGTAGAAGAACACCTGCCAGAACAGTTTATGTACTTGGCTAATGAACACCCACCTGCAAGCTGGGAGTTTGATTACTTCTATCAGGAGTTTGTCACCCAGCTTGATTTTATGGTACGGGTTCCGCTTGGAATCAACACCCCTGAAAAGACCCTTCAACTTCACGCCTTTATTCGCCGCTACAAGCTGGCTACTAAGCGCTACTCACTCCTTTTTGTGTAATGAAACAACTACTATTCGCCAATAACGGCCGCGCCCGCGCCAATGATGATTTGCAGGTGCTTCAGCAGGAGCTAACAGATGCCGTGCAGGCCCAATTTCTCGGCAAAGGCGGCTTTATCGTTACGGGCTGCCAAGTAAGCGGCCCCGTGGGGGCACACACGGTCACGGCGGGCATTGTATGCCTAGATGGCCAATTAATGCGCTTCAGTGGTCAATCCAACGTTGTTCTACCGGCTCAGCTTCAAGCTACCGCTGCTGTAGATTCGGATTTGCGGCCCTATGCCGATGGCACTAGCCGCAACTGCATGCGAGAAGTGCAGGCCACGCTTGTAGCTGATAACCCTGGCTACTCGGGTGGTGAATTCATCCGAATCACGTCAGCCGGTGGCTTGCGCTGGGAGAATGTGCTACGCAATATCACCCGTTCGCCGGATGAAATTCAGGAAGTAGGGCGTTACGTGCCTGCACACTATGATGGCACCGGCCGTGGATTGGCAGGCACTGAAGCTTATGGGTGGGCTCTTTGTAATGGACAAAACGGCACCCTGATATTGAATGGTCGCTTCACCGCTGGCTTTGACCCTAACCAAGCAGACTTTGATGCGGTTGGAGACGCAGGGGGCAACAATAGCCTGACTTTATTGGCCAGCCAAATTCCCCCACACAAACACCGAATGACCAACTACAAAACGGATTCAGCAGGTTCCGATTGGCGTTTTATCGCTGGTTCCAATAATGGTGCAGCTAATAACAGCAACCACCCAGACAGAGAGACTGAGAACTTTACGCAAGATTCAGGTGGTGGACAGGCTTTTGATAACCGGCCTGCTTTCTGTACTGTACTGAAACGTCAGTGGGTTGGTTATTGAGTTGTAAGCAAGGCTAGCTTTTTCGTTTGCTAAAACAAAGGCGAGTCGAAAAAATAGCTCAAGCACCAAGAAACGGCTATTGAATGCCATTCACCCTCACTGACATTCCAGAGCTAAACCGGTTTTGTACAAAAAAGCCCCTGGCTTCAGCCGGGGGCTTTTGACGTTTAAACAAGCTTTAGGAGCTGCTTAAAACCTTTAAAATTTTGTCCCTGTCGTTTGGTTTTTTTTGTCCCCGTCGTTTTGCCAATTACAGTACTTCCAGAAAAACGTAGGGCGAGGCCATTGCCGCCTCCCGCGGAAAGCAGGAGGGCGGCAGGAAAGGGTCATTCTCGGCGTTTACTACCAGGGTAGGAATCCGAATGTGCTGCAGGTACTGCCCGGAGCTGGCGTGGGCATAGTAGGCATCGGCCGAAGCAAAGCCGTGCATGGGCGCAGTGTAGCGGTTGTCGAACTGCGGGAAGTCGCGCAGGGCCTCAATGCCCTCCAGGTCGACCTCATCCGGCATGAGCTCGGCCTTGGCCCGAATTTTCTGGCGCAGGGACTTCAGGAAGCGGCGCAGGTACACCTGGTTCTGGGGCCGGGCAATGTGGATGGAGCTGGCCCGCAGGTCGGTGGGCACCGAAAACACGGCGGCGCGCTGCACCTGGGCGGGCACGCGGCCGGGGTTTTCGCCCAGGTACTTGAGGGTTACGTTGCCGCCGGCGCTAAAGCCCGTCAGGTACACCCGGCGGTAGCGGCCGGTGGCCAGGGCATGGCCGATAACGCCGTGCAGGTCGTCGGTATCGCCGAGGTGGTAGGAGCGCAGCAGGCGGTTCATTTCACCGCCGCAGCTGCGGTAGTTCCAGGCCAGGGCATCAAAGCCAGCCCGGTTCAGGGCCCGCACCATGCCGCGGATGTAGGGGCGGTGGGCGTCGCCCTCCAGCCCGTGGGATGCAATAACCAGCGTATCGGTGGGCTGGTCCGACGGCAGGCGGCTCCAGTACAGGCTCAGGAAGTCGCCGTCGGGCAGCTCCAGGCGCTCGGGCGCGTAGGCCACGTCGGGCACCTGGCGCCAGAGGCTGGGCACAATGGTCTGCAGGTGGCCGTTGAACAGGTAAAACGGCGGCCGGTAGGGGGATTTAGCGACAAGAGGCATGGCAGCGAGCTACGATAAGCAAATGAAAGAATCGCAGCACCGTGCGAAAGTAATCGGCTTGCCTACTACTTTTGTTCCCCGGGCAGGGCGCTAGCGGGCTCTATCTTATTTGCTCACAGATTTTTTGTTGACAGGTTTTGGAAATGTGCCGGTATTTTGTACCTTTGCCCTCCCAAACCTGAAATCAAGCATAAAGCTCCAACATATTCCTTCTCATGGCAAACCATAAGTCGGCCCTCAAGCGCATCCGCAGCAACGAAGCCAAGCGCGTGTTGAACCGTTACCAGCACAAATCCACCCGCACGGCTATCAAGCGCCTGCGTGAAGCCACCGACAAAACCGCTGCTCAGGAGCTGCTGAAGAAGGTGTCTTCGATGCTGGACCGTCTGGCCAAGAAGAACATCATCCACAAGAACAAAGCTGCTAATAACAAGAGCAAGCTGACTAAGCTCGTTAACTCGCTTTAAGCAGTTACTGAGTTAGTGGAGCCGGGCTGCGCCGCCCCAAGGCCTGGTTCCACGCTTCTACAAAAGCCCCGCATCTGAATGGTGCGGGGCTTTTTGCGTTGCTGGCGCAGCAGCAACACTTGGTAATTGGCTTACCTTGAGTCAGGATTACCAATCATTCAGGTTATGAAACAAGTACGCCCTGATGATGCCGCTTCTGCTGAGCTTGCTGCTGCGCCTGAGCGCAGCGGCCCAGGCAGAGTGGCAGCCATTCCAGCCCGGGCTGATTTACAGCTTTTCCACCGCAGCAGCGGCTACGCCGGCGCCTTTCATCTACCTTCTGTGACTTGACTCGGCCTACCGTACCCCGGCCGGCGACTCGGCCTGGGCTTTCAACCGCTTGGTACGACCCCTGGATGGCACGGTGCTCCGGGGCCCCGCTACCGGGCGAAAGAGCCGCAACAACCTGTTTGGCGCCCGCTTAGTCCGGGAAACCGGCAGCGGGGAGCTGCTGCTGGAAAACCTGGCCGAAGGCAGCTTTCAGGCTGCGCTATACCTCCGGCTGCCCCCCGTGCGGCAGTAAGCAGCTCCTGGGTAGCCAGCACCATGCCCACGCTCACGGCCACCCTCAGTAGCCGGTCCTGGCAGGCAGGCAGTAGCAACCCGGGCAGCCCCCACGACTCGGTTGCCGTTATTACCCTGAGCTCGGGCTAGGTCTTGCGGCTGAGCCGCCGCTATGGGCTGCTTTCCGGTCCGCAGTGGCTGGGCCAGAGTGGAAGCATACCCCAATGGAAAATGGCCCAGCTTCCGGTCCCGCTCGCCGACTCGCCACTCTTTGCGGCCCGGCTGTTCAACCTGCTGCCCGGCGACCAGCTGGGGTATAGTGAAACTGAGCGGCCCGTGGGCAGCCCGCCCTGCAGCTCACGCTATACGCTGCGGCTTGTTGAGTCCCGGCAAATAGTGGGCGATTCCCTGATTTACGTCTGTCGCCAACAGAGCCGCGTGGTTCATCACAGCAGCCAGGGCTGTGGCCCGCCCGGCGCGGTGCTGGAGTCTGGGCAGCGTGGCCGGATGGCGTTTTCGCTCCGTACCGGTCAGTCGCCGCAGTATCCGGCCCTGCCCTTCCTATCGGGAGAGTACAGGCGCTATGCCCGCTACCCCGGTCAGCAAAGCATAGTAGTGGGGCTGGGTGTCGGGCTTAGTGCCACAGCGGCTTGTCAGCCAAGCAATGGCCTGCTGGCTTATGAGGAAATGTTTGTCATAAACCCATCTTCCGGGGTACAATACACCACCGTCACCGATGGCAACTGGTTTCAGCGGTACGGCTACGAAGCCGGATTAGGGAATTTTATTACCGGAAACACCACCCTGCAGTATTTCCTCCGAGTGCCGGGAATGGGCTGCGGGCCCGCGACCAATTACGCCAATCTGCTTCCCGCCCGGGCTGCACAGGCCGCGGCCGTAGCCATCCTGCATCCCAATCCGACGACGGAAACAATTACCCTTGTCCTTGCCTCCGCGGCGAGGCACGGTACCCGCCTGCTGCTGTTCGACGCCCTGGGCCGGCAGCAGGGCGTGGTTGAAATGGCAGCCGGGCAAACTGTAGCCGCCCTGACATTGGCCAGCCTGCCGGCCGGGGTGTATTGGCTAACCGTGCAGGCTGACAACCAGGTCCCGGTTACGAAGCGGCTGGTTAAAGAGTAAGATGCGCTGCATCGGCGCGGTCCCGGAGACGCAAAATGTTGCGTCTCTACCCGTCCAATTGCAAAACGCCTTTTAAGAGGCTGTATCCCTAAGAGCAAAAGGCCCCACTCTCAGCAGAGCGGGGCCTTTTTGCATGCCAGCGCAATCAACAGCATCAGCGGCAATCAGCGATTAGGCGATGCTCACCTTAACCATGTTGGCGCGGCCCTTTTCCTGAATGGGCATGGAGCCGGTGGTGATGAAGACGTCGCCCTCTTCGAGGTGGCCGGTGGTTGTCAGCACGTAGCGGATGTCGGCGATGGTGCTGTCGGTGCTGATGAGGCGGTCGTAGTAGAAGCTGCGCACGCCCCAAATCAGGCTAAGGGAGGTAAGCAGCAGGCGGTTGTCGGTGAAAATAAAGATGTCGGCCTTGGGGCGGTAGCGCGCAATCTGGAAGGCCGTGTAGCCGCGGTGCGTCATGCCGGTAATGGCCTTGGCGCCCGTGTTCTTGGCCAGGTGGCAGGCCGCCGAGAGCACACTGTCGGCCATGAAGTTAGGCGAGCCAGGGTCGATGGGGTGCCAGCGGTTGTAGAGCTGGGGGCTGCGCGTTTCCACGCTGAGGATGGTGGCCACCATGGAGCGGATTACCTCGGCCGGGTAAGCGCCCACGGCGGTTTCTGCCGACAGCATCACGGCGTCGGCGCCGTCGAGTACGGCGTTGGCCACGTCGCTGGTTTCGGCCCGGGTGGGGCGGGGGGCCGTTATCATGCTTTCCATCATCTGGGTAGCTACGATGACGGGCTTGCCGGCCTTGTTGCACTTTTGAATAATCATCTTCTGGGCCATGGGCACCTCCTCCATCTTCACTTCCACGCCCAGGTCGCCGCGGGCCACCATCACGGCGTCGGTCAGCTCAATAATTTCGTCGATGTTGCGCAGGGCTTCCGGCGTTTCAATCTTAGCCACCACGCGGGTCGTTTTCCCGGCCTCGGCAATCAGCTGCTTGATAAAGCGGATGTCCTCGGCACGGCGGGCAAAGGACAGCGCAATCCAGTCCACATCGTGCTCCAGGCCAAACTTAAGGTCTTCGATGTCCTTTTCCGTCATGGAGGGGGCCGACACGTCGGAGTCGGGCAGGTTGATGCCTTTGCGGGGCTTTACCAGGCCGCCGTACACCACCTCCACATCTACCTCGGTTTCGCGGTCGGTAGCCAGCACCTTGAGCTCAATCTTGCCGTCGTCGATGAGAATCATGTCGCCGGCTTTCACGTCGCGGGCCAGGCCCAGGTAAATCGTGCTCAGGCGCGTGGCCGTGCTGATTTCCTTTTCGCCGCACACCAGCTTGATTTTGTCGCCGGGGTGAATTTCCACGCCGCCGCCTTCTACCTCGCCCAGGCGAATCTTGGGGCCCTGCAGGTCCTGGAGCAGGCCCACGCCCGTGCGCATGTCTTTGTTGAGGCGTCGCACCGTGTGAATCACCGAAGCATGGTCGTCGTAGGAGCCGTGTGAGAAGTTCAGGCGAAACACATCGACGCCCTCGCGGATGAGCATGCCCAGCTTCTCGTAGGTGTTGGAGGCCGGGCCAACGGTGGCAACAATTTTTGTCTTGTTAAAAGTGGGGCGATTTTCCATGTAGTGTTGGTTGTGAAAGAGCAAAAAAACTCCCCACCCTGGCAGGAGGGGGAGGCAGCCGGCCGCAAGAGGCGGCCCGGCCGGATTTTCGCTGCTGGGAATTTAGGTGCTATGTGGGATAGCACTAGGGCGGCAGCCTGGGAAGGCAGGGCAGAAAAGTTACAGAATCAGGTTCTCTTTATACTTGAGCGTGTTGGGGTCGAACTGACAAACATACTGAACTTGCGGCAAGGCCGCCAGCTGTTGTAGCAACGCCTCCCCGGCCAGCGGGCCGCTGCCATTGGTAATGGCCAGCAGGTAGTCGTACTCCTTGATGTCGGGCGCCAGGAAAGGTTTTTTCAGCGCCGAGGGGGCAATGGAGCGGTTGCGAAACAGGCGCAGCGTAATGCTTTCCGTCGCGTGGAGGTAGTGGCTGAACACCAGGCGCCCGCGGTTGAGCAGGTCGAGCAGCAGCTCGGGCTGCTTCACCAGGCGCAGGCGCAGCGCCCGGTTCAGGGCCCAGGCCAGGTTGTAGTCGCGGGTGCTCGACACCAGCCCGAATAAGTCGAAGTCGCAGTCGTAGTCAACGTCGAGCGTAAAGGTTTTCATCGGGCTGTAGGGGAGGGCCAGGGGCATGGTTGAGGGCAAAGCTACGGGTTGCGAAGGGCCGCCGAAAGGGCCGGCGCCATAATCTTATACTCTGGTTTTGGAAGGCCGGCCGTGGTGTAGTTGGAAAATCTCTCGTTACTTTGCGCCGTAATTTTCCCTAAACCCTCCACGGAAATGTCTGAAATCGCAGAAAAAGTAAAGGCCATCATTATCGATAAATTGGGCGTAGAAGCGTCGGAAGTGACCACTGAGGCCAGCTTCACCAACGACCTGGGCGCTGACTCGCTGGATACCGTCGAGCTGATTATGGAGTTCGAGAAAGAATTCAACGTGAGCATCCCCGACGACCAGGCCGAGAACATTGGCACCGTGGGTCAGGCCATCAGCTACCTCGAGGAGCACGCGAAATAGAGCCCTGCATGGTAAAGATTTACTAGCGCTGGTCCGGATTTAAGCATTTGCAGGATGCCGCCCGGGGAATGGCTCAGCCATTGCTGCCACCCGGGGCGCCCATTTCCTTGCTGCCTGATAATCCGAGCCAATTGCTAAATCTTTAGCATTTACGGTTCCGACTTCCATACCGGCCGGCTCGCCGCCGGCCGGTTTTGCTGTTTTATTTCGTTTACCTTTTTGCGCCGCTGGCGCCCGCTTATGTCGTCTATTCGACGCGTTGTCGTTACCGGCCTTGGGGCCATCACACCCCTGGGCAACACTGCTCCGGCTTATTGGGAAGGCCTGCGCTCGGGCACGAGCGGCGCGGCCGGCATCACCCGCTTCGATGCCAGCAAGTTCAAAACCCGCTTCGCCTGCGAAGTGAAAGGCTACAACCCGGACGATTTCTTCGACCGCAAGGAAGGCCGCAAGATGGACTTGTTCACTCAGTTTGCAGTAGTGGCTTCCGACGAAGCCATTGCCGACTCGGGCCTGCTGGAAAGCGGGGTCGACAAAAACCGGGTGGGCGTTATCTGGGGCTCGGGCATCGGCGGCCTGAAGTCGCTGCAGGAAGAATGCTTTCAGTTCGGGCGGGGCGACGGCACGCCGCGCTACTCGCCTTTCTTCATTCCGCGCATGATTGCCGACTCCGCGTCGGGCAACATCTCCATTAAGAACGGCTTCCGCGGTCCCAACTTCGTGACGACGTCGGCCTGCGCCTCGTCGAACGACGCCATCATCGCGGCCTTCAACTACCTGCGCCTGGGCATGGCCGACGTGTGCATCACGGGCGGCTCGGAAGCAGCCATCACCGAGTCCGGCATCGGCGGCTTCAACGCCCTCAAGGCCATGAGTGAGCGCAACGACGACCCGGCCAGCGCCTCGCGCCCCTATGACAAGGACCGCGACGGCTTTGTGCTGGGCGAAGGCGCCGGCGCCCTGGTGCTGGAAGAGTACGAGCATGCCAAAGCCCGCGGCGCCAAGATTTACGCCGAGCTCATTGGCGGCGGCATGTCGTCGGACGCCTACCACATCACCGCGCCCGACCCCAGCGGCAGCGGCGTGGTGCTGGTAATGGAAAACGCCCTGCGCGACGCCGGTATCCTGCCCTCGGAAGTAGACTACATCAACACCCACGGCACGAGCACGCCGCTGGGTGACGGTGCCGAAATCAAGGCCATTGAAACCGTGTTCGGCGAGCATGCCAGCAAGCTGCACATCTCCTCCACCAAGAGCATGACCGGCCACCTGCTGGGCGGCGCCGGTGGCATTGAGGCCGTGGCGTCGGTGTTCTCCATCGTGCACGATATGGTGCCGCCGACCATCAACCTGAACACGCCCGACCCGGACATCAACCAGAACCTGAACTTCACGCCCAACGTGGCCCAGGCCCGCACCGTGAACGTAGCCGTGAGCAACACCTTCGGGTTTGGCGGCCACAACACCTCGGTGGTGTTCCGCAAGGTTCAGTAGCAGGCAGAAATTCTATGCTAAGACCGGGGCCGCTGCCGCTTTTTGGCTTGTTTCGTCGGCTGATAGGCAGCGACAAAGCGTTCCGGCAGGCCATTGCCACTGTTACGGGCCTTACGCCCGGGAATGCGCAGCTTTACCGACTGGCGTTTACGCACTCCTCGGCGGTGCGGCAGCAGCCTGAGCGCGGCCGGCATCAGTCGAACGAGCGGCTGGAGTTTCTCGGCGACGCCGTGCTGGGCACGGTGGTGGCCGAGTATCTGTTTCGCAAATTTCCCTACGAGCAGGAAGGCTTTCTGACCGAGGTGCGCTCGCGCATCGTCAACCGCGAAAGCCTCAACGCCATTGCCCTGAAGCTGGGGCTGGACAAGCTGGTGCAGCTCGACGTGGGCCAGGGCCGGGCTGCCCGCTCGCGCTCGGTGAACGGCAACGCCCTGGAAGCGCTGGTAGGTGCCGTATACCTCGACCTGGGCTACGAGGCCGCCCGCAAGTTTGTGCTGAACCGCCTGGTGAAAGGCTTCGTGGACGTGCAGACGCTGACTTCCACCACGGCCAACTTCAAAAGCAAGCTGGTGGAGTGGGCGCAGCGCGAAGGCAAAACCGTGCGCTACGACATCAGCGGCGAGGCCCGGCCGGGTGGTGTGATGGAGTTTACGGCCCACGTAGTGGTAAACGACGAGGTGGTTGCCAGCGGCATGGGTCTGAGTAAGAAGCAGGCCGAGCAGCTGGCAGCTGAGCGGGCGCTGGCGGCGCTGGGCGTATAGGGCAGCTAGTCGCTGGAGTGAACCTGGTACTCCACGCGGCTCAGCACCCCGGCTTTGAAGAAGAAGGTGATGCTGTAGCCAGCTTCCGGGCTTTCGATAACCTGGTATATCTCGTACCTGGGACTCAGGCCGAAGGCCTGGCAAAACATAGCCTGGCTGGCACCCACGCGGATTCCTTTACCAAAGGACACTGCCCGCGAAGTAATGCTGGCCTGGAACAGAAAGGAATTGTGCTGGTTGGTAAAAATCTTTAGCTGGTCAGCCGCCGTGCTAACCAGCAGCAGGGTGTCGCGCACAGCGGGGTCGTGAGCATTGGGTATTACCTTGCCCACCCGGATATGCTGGCGGTAGGTAGTGCGTAGGCGCGCAGCTGCCAGCTCGGCCGTCATTAGCGTGAGTAGGCGGTTGTTGCGAACGACCAGCGGGGCCGGCGAGCCTGAACAGCAGGTGCCAAACCGGCGCTGGTAGTGCTGGGTAGAACAGGCAAGCTGCAGCACAGAGCGACCAGAGACTGAAGAATTAACATAGCTGCGGGGCAGGTAATTGAAGGGGGATGAAGGTAGCAGCTAAGCGACGGATGGCCTTACGGGGCCTTTTCCCGTTTAATTCGCGAGCATTATACTAACAATACTTTCCCTTTGGGCTTCTTCAGGCAAGGATTCTGAAGAAACCAGCAACCATTCCCTTGCACCATGCGCATCGCCGGAGCCGCCCTCAACCAGATTCCCATTGACTGGGACAACAACCTCTACAACATTCGGACGGCCATTGAGCAGGCCAAGGCAGCCGGTGTGCAGCTGCTTTGCCTGCCGGAGCTCTGCCTGACCGGCTACGGCTGCGAGGACTTGTTTCTGAGCGAGTGGATGCCGCAGATGGCCCTGGCCCAGCTGCAGAAAGTGCGGCCCTGGACGGAAGGCATCTGCGTGGCCGTGGGGCTACCCGTGCGCCTGAACGGCGCTACCTACAACACGGCCGCTGTGCTGCGCGACGGCGAGATTCTGGGCTTTGCAGCCAAGCAGTACCTGGCCCTGGACGGCGTGCATTACGAGCCGCGCTTTTTCGTGTCGTGGATGGCGGGCGAAACCACCACCGTGCAGTGGGAAGGGGAGGAGTGGCAATTGGGCGACCTGGTGTTTGAGCACCAGGGCGTGCGCTTTGGCTTCGAGATTTGCGAAGATGCCTGGCGCCCCGACACCATGCGGCCAGCTGCCCGCCTCAAGGGCCGGGTAGATTTGATTGTGAACCCGTCGGCCAGCCACTTCGCCATGAGCAAGACCGACGTGCGCTACAAGCTGGTGATGAATGCCTCGCGCAACTTCGAGTGCACCTACCTCTATGCCAACCTGCTGGGAAACGAGTCGGGCCGCATCGTGTTCGACGGCGAAATTCTGGTAGCCCGCAACGGACATTTGCTGCTGCGCAACCAGCTGATGAGCTTCAAGGAGGTTGACCTGGAGTATATCGACGTGGACTTTGCTACCCCGCTGGCCCGGGCGGAAGAGCTGGTGCCCCTGCCGGCCCCCGACGAGTACCGCGAGCTGAACCAGGCCCTGAGCCTGGCCTTGTTCGACTACCTGCGCAAGGCGCGCAGCAAGGGCTTTGTGCTCAGTCTGAGCGGCGGGGCCGACTCCTGCCTCTGCGCCGTAGCCGTGGCCGAGATGGTGCGCCTGGGCGTGGAGGAGCTGGGCGTGGAAGAGTTTAAGCGCCGCAGCGGCTGCTTTGAGCCCGCTAAGGACGTGGTGGAGCAGATGGGCGCCGGCGGGCCCAGCGTGCAGCAAACGGGTGAGGCCGCGGCAGGCAGCAGCTCCCAGGCCCTAACCACCAATCAGCAGCTGGTAAACCAGCTGCTTACCTGCGCCTACCAGGGCACGGTCAATTCTTCCGACGACACCTACAACTCGGCCAAAGAGCTGGCCGAATCCATTGGGGCGAAGTTTTATAACTGGGACATTGATGCCGAAGTGAGCGGCTACGTGGGCAAGATTGCCGGTGCCATTGGGCGGGAGCTGAGCTGGGCAACCGACGACCTGGCGCTGCAGAACATTCAGGCCCGGGTGCGCGCCCCCGGCATCTGGCTGCTGGCCAACATTAAAAACTGCCTGCTCATCACCACCTCCAACCGCTCGGAGGCCAGCGTGGGCTACTGCACCATGGACGGCGACACAGCCGGCAGCATCTCGCCCATTGCGGGCGTCGACAAGGACTTCGTGAAAAAGTGGCTGCGCTGGGCCGAAACGGAGCTGGGCTACCCCGGCCTGCGCCACGTCAACAACCTGCAGCCCACGGCCGAGCTGCGCCCGCTGGAAGAAAAGCAGACCGACGAGCGCGACCTCATGCCCTACGTGCTGCTCAACCGCATCGAGCGCCTGGCGTTCTACGACCGGCTGAGTCCCAAGCAGGTGCTGGCCACGCTGCTAACGGAGGAAACCGGTACCGACCCCGAGCTGCTCAAAACCTACGTGAAGCGTTTCTACACCCTGTGGAGCCGCAACCAGTGGAAGCGCGAGCGGTTTGCCCCCGGCTTCCACCTCGACGACTACAACGTGGACCCGCGCTCCTGGCTGCGGTTTCCGATTTTGAGCGGTGGCTTCGCGGCCGAGCTGGAAGCGCTGTAACGCCAGCTTTCTGCTGGCGCCCCGTCAGGACGGTGCCGGTGGGGCGCCAACTGAAAGTTGGCGTTACTTTGCACCATGACTTCTTTCCTTGCTGCTATTACCTGGGACGTTTCCCCCATCATCGCCGAAATCGGGCCGCTGACCCTGCGCTGGTACGGGCTGTTTTTCATGTCCGGCTTCGTGATTGGGACGTTTATCCTGACGCACATCTACAAGTCGGAAGGCGTGTCGCCGCGCTGGGTCGACAACATTACCGTGTACATGCTGGCGGGTACCATTCTGGGGGCCCGGCTGGGGCACTGCCTGTTCTACGACCCCGACTACTACCTGTCGCACCCGCTCGACATTCTGAAGATTTGGGAAGGCGGCCTGGCCAGCCACGGCGCCACCATCGGCATCCTGTTGGCCACCTGGCTGTTTGCCCGCAACAACAAGTTCGACTACCTCTGGGTGCTCGACCGCATTGTGCTGGTGGTGGCCGTAGGCGGCGGGCTGATTCGCCTGGGCAACCTGATGAACTCCGAGATTATCGGCAAGCCCACCGATGTATCCTGGGCCTTTCTGTTCGTCAACTACAACAAGATTCACCACACCACGGGCATGATTCCCTTTGAGCCGCGCCACCCCACGCAGCTCTACGAAGCGCTGTTCTGCGCCGTGCTGTTTGCCGGGCTGTACGGGCTGTGGAACCGTTATAAAGAGCGCACGCCGCGGGGCCTCATCTTCGGGCTGTTTGTGGTGCTGCTTTTCACCCAGCGCTTCCTGGGCGAGTTCCTCAAGGAAAACCAGGAAGCTTTTGAAAGCACCTGGGTATTTGCCCCCCTCAACCAAGGGCAGATGCTGAGCATTCCGCTGATTCTGGTGGGCATCTGGGTGCTGCTGCGCGCCGGCAAGGACCCGGAGAATCCGTATGGCTACGCGCCGCGGGATTTGGGCAAGGAAGACGAGGATAAGGTTGTGGCGCGGGTGACGGTGCGAAAGTAGGGGCACACTTGCCTGTTCAGCTACTTCTTATGATGGCGAAGGCCAGCTCCTAAATAGAAAAATGGCCACCGATTCTGCCCGGCATTGGCTGCTGAAGGCCGGGCTTTCCATCAGCCTGATGCTGGTGCTGCTGCCTGTCATGGCACAGCGCCAGCTGGGCCAGGACGACCAGCCCACGCTCAACCAGCAGGAGGTTGCCTTCCTAGATTCGCTGCTGAACGTGCAGCAGCAATACCTGCTGCAACTGCGTGCGCAGAACGAGCCAGTGACATTGCAGGAAACGGTTGACCTGTCCAACAAGCGGGTGGCGTTTGCCACGGGCTCGCTGGGTACCTCGCTTCTGACAAAAAGCGCCTTTTTCCGGAATAATATCTTGCCCTGGACGGAGAAAGGCGAAGTTCCGGTTGTAAATACCATTGCCCTGTCGCCAGCCGAGCGCACTGCCTCCGGCGGCTATGACGTGGTAATCCTGGTCTGGACAAAAGCCTTCCCTAAGGCAAGTAGGCGCAAGGTGCTGGCACAGCTGGCTGCCCAAAGCAGCAGGTAGCTATTGCAGCGCGTACTCGTATAGCCCGCCCTGTGGAGTTACGACAAAGAGCGCACGCTGCGGGGCCTCATCTTTGGGCTGTTTGTGGTGCTGCTTTTCATCCGGTGCTTTCTGGGCGAGTTCCTCAAGGAAAACCAGGAAGCTTTTGAAAGCACCTGGGTGTTCGCTCCCCTCAATCAAGGGCAGATGCTGAGCATTCCGCTGATTCTGGTGGGCATCTGGGTGCTGCTGCGCGCCGGCAAGGACCCGGAGAATCCGTATGGCTACGCGCCGCGGGATTTGGGGCAGGAGGAGGCAGAAGGCCTAAGCTGAGTTCCCCAACCAGGGGCTAGCACTGTTGGGTGATTATTTAAGAGGAGTGTACTCCTCAAGGGCTTTTACAAAATCGTTCAGATTAGAAATAAAAGGCTCTTGGTCTTCATACTGTGGCTCGTATTGAATGATGGTGTCCCAAATGATAACTAAGTTTTGATGGTATAGTATCTGGATTTCGTACACATTGCCTTCCTCCCTCCAGTATGACCTTTCGTCTTTGACGTGAGCCTTAACTTTATTTAATAACAGCTCTTTTCCTAATTGACAAGCGACTTCAACTTCAAGAAAAGTCTGTAGGACCACGTATATCATAGGTCTTGGGGCGAGGGGTAGCTTTTTGCCTGGTTAAGCGCTGCTTATGGGCAGTCAGTATGGGGGCAAGCTAACGGTTTTTACTGCAGCGCGTACTCGTACAGCCCGCCCTGCTCGGTGCTAATCAGCAGGGTCTTTTCATCCTTGAAAGCCACGCCTTCGGTCTGGCCAGTGCCGGCGAGGTTTACCCGGCGGGGTGAGGCCTTCAGAATGTCGTTCCAGGAGCTGCCGTCCAGGATAAACAGCTCGCCGCGACCGAGCAGGATGAGGCGCTGCCCGTTGGGGCTGAGTGCGGCGTCGGTGACCTGGCTGGGAATGTTGATTGTGCTGATGCGCTTGGCGGTATGGGTACCGGGCTGGTCGGGCACGGTGTAGACGTAGCTGGATTGCTCCTGCTGGTCTTTGGTGAACAGCCACAGCTGGCCGTCGTGCCACACGCTGGCTTCGCAGTCGAAGTGGCGCTGCTTTTTCTTGGGCGGAAACTCGGTTTGGTCGGGGTAGGAAAAGCTGATTTTATCGACCTGCTGGGGAGAAGCGGGCTTTACGCGGAAGAAGCGCAGGTTGCGGCGGTCCGACTGATTGTTGCCGCAGTCGCCGATGTAGTAGTAGCCTTTGTTGTCGCGTGTGAGGCTTTCCCAGTCGTCGTTTTTGGCGCCTATACTGATTTCGTCCAGCACCTTGCCGGTTTCGTTGATGCGGTAGAGGATAGGGGAGTTGCCGTTGTCGCCGAAGCTGTAGTAGGTGCCGGCCTGCTCGCCGGGGGCCAGGCCGGAGCTTTCGGGCACGCCGCCTAGGCTACCGACGCTGCGCAGGCCGGGCACTGCTTCCGCAATGAGGCTGTTTTCGAGGCTTTCGTCGTTGCCTTTCTTCTTTTTCTTCTTATCGGTTTTTTCGGTAGCATCGGCCGCCTCGTCGCCATTGGCCTCGGTACAGGAAATGGCACTGGCCAGCGTGAGGGCGGTACATAGGAGCAGGAAGGAGCGTTTCATAACGGTGTACAGAGTAGGAAAGCAGCAAAAAAACGCCGCGCCGGCATCGGGGCCGGGCGGCAGGGGTATGGGGCTATACGAATTATCAGGGCTTAGGTCTTAGGTGTTAGGTGTTAGGTATTGGAATGGCCGCTGTCAGACCAGTTTGAAATTCTTTTATCCACCATCTAAAACCTAAGCCCCTAACACCTAAGCCCTCTTTCACGGCACCGGGTCGTAGCCGTGGCCGCCCCAGGGGTGGCAGCGGCTGATGCGGCGCAGGGCCAGGCGCCCGCCCCGCCAGGGCCCATGCTTTTGAATGGCCTCGGCGGCATAGGCCGAGCAGGTGGGCGTGTAGCGGCAGCTGGCCGGCGTGAGCGGCGAGATGAGATGGCGGTACACCCAAATAAACCCCAGGAAGAAAGCGCGGAACAGGCGGGACATGAAGCGAAGGTAGGACCCGGGCGCGGTCCTGGGCCGGCCGAACTGCCAGGGCGAAACACAGGCGTAACTTCAGCCTTACCTTTGGAACTTAGTTTCCGGGTTTCCCGCTTGCTGTTTTTCAAATTCCCACTCTCCATTTCTTATTCATGCTGAAAAAATCCTGGCTGTGGCTGCTGCTCGTGCTGCCCTCCCTCAGTGCTAGTGCCGACGAAGGCATGTGGCTGCCGATGTTCATCAAGCGGCTGAACTACGTCGACATGCAAAAAAAAGGCCTCAAGCTGACGGCCGAAGAAATCTACTCCGTAAACAACTCCAGCCTGAAGGACGCCGTGGGCCAGTTCGGCGGCGGCTGCACGGCCGAGTTCGTGAGCAGCCAGGGCCTGCTGCTCACCAACCACCACTGCGGCTACGGCCAGATTCAGAGCCACAGCACCCCGCAGAACGACCTGCTGAAAAATGGCTTCTACGCCCCCACGCCTGCCCAGGAGCTGCCCAACATGGGCCTGACCATGGACGTGCTGGTGCGCATGGACGACATGACCAGCAAGGTGCTGGAAGGCGTGACGCCCGGCATGGCCGAGGCCGACCGCGCCAAGCTCATTGCCGAGCACCAGAAGACGCTGGGCGAAGCCGCAACCGAAGGCGGTAAGTACGTGGCCTACGTGCGCGACTTCTTCGGCGGCAACGAGTTTTACCTGTTCGTGTACCAGCGCTTCGGCGACGTGCGCCTGGTGGGCACCCCGCCCGAGAGCGTGGGCAAGTTCGGCGGCGACACCGACAACTGGATGTGGCCCCGCCACACCGGCGACTTCTCGGTGTTCCGGGTGTATGCCGACAAGAACAACCAGCCCACCGCCGGCTACTCGGCCGACAACAAGCCCTACAGCCCCAAGAAGTTCCTGCCCGTGAGCATGAGCGGCGTGCGCGAGGGCGACTTCGCCATGATTTTCGGCTTCCCCGGCCGTACCCAGCGCTTCCTGCCCGCGGCCGGCCTGCAGATGATGCTGGACCAGACCCACCCCAGCTCCATTAAGCTGCGCGACACTCGCCTGAAGCTGTGGAAGGAAAGCATGAACCAGAGCGCCGACCTGCGCATCAAGTACGCCAGCAAGCACGCCCGTATTGCCAACTACTGGAAGTACTTCATCGGCCAGAGCGAAGGCATGAAGCGCCTGAAGACCATCGACACTAAGAAGGCCGAGGAAGCCCGCCTCGCCACCTGGATTGGCCAGGATGCCACCCGCCAGCAGCAGTACGGCAGCGCCCTGAACACCATTAACACGGCCTACCAGAACCTGCGCGAAAACAACCTGAGCACCGTGTACTACTCCGAAGCCGGGCTGGGCACCGAAATCAATGCCTTCGCTGTGCGCTTCGAGCCGCTCTACGCCCTGCTGAAAGACCCCAAGGCCGACCCCGCCGCCGTGAAGAAAGCCGCCGATGGCCTGAAAGCCTACGCCGCCACCTACTTCAAAGACTACGACGTGGCCACCGACAAAAAGGTGTTTGCCGCCCTCATGCAGATGTACGCCACCGACGTGCCCAAGGCCCAGCAGGCCGAGGTGTTCCGCACCGTGGACAGCCAGTACAGCGGCTCCTGGGCCCGCTACGCCGACAACGTGTTTGGGAAGAGCTTCCTGACCTCAAAAGCGGCCGTAGAAGACTTCCTGGCCAACCCCACGGCCGCCAAGCTCGAAGCCGACCCCGGCTTTGCCACGGCCCACAGCCTGTACACCAACTACCAAACCAACATCCTGTCCAAGAACCAGGCCGAGCAGGCCAAGCTGGCCCAGGCCAACCGCGCCTACGTGGCCGGCATCCGCGGCATGAACGGCAACAAGGTGTACTCACCCGATGCCAACTCCACCATCCGCCTGAGCTACGGCTCGGTGAAGGCTTACGATGGCCGCGACGCGGTACACTACGACCTGATGACCACGGCCCAGGGCATCCTGGAAAAGGAAGACCCCAGCAACCCCGAGTTTGAGGTGCCCCAGAAAGCCCTCGACCTGATTAAGGCCAAGGACTTCGGTTCCTACGCCGACAAGCGCACCGGGCAGCTGCCGGTGGCCTTCCTCACCACCAACGACATCACCGGTGGCAACTCCGGCTCGCCCGTCATCAACGGCCGCGGCGAGCTGCTGGGCCTGGCCTTCGACGGCAACTGGGAAGCCATGACCGGCGACCTGGTGTACGACGCCGACCTGAAGCGCACCATCTGCGTGGACATCCGCTACGTGCTCTGGTGCATCGACAAGCTGGGCGGCGCCCCCCACCTGGTAAAGGAAATGCAGGTGGTCAACAACGGCCCCAATCCCGGCGTGGGCGCCACGGCCAGCGCCAACGCGGAGCTGGGCGGCAAGGTGAAGCTCAAAACCAGCCAGGGCAAAGTAAAGGTGAAAAGCAAGGACGGCGCGGCTTCGCGCTAACCCCTGCCCCGGCCCCTCCCCTCCGGGAGAGGGGAGCCAGACGAACTCAATAAAGCAAAAAGCCCCGCCGCATTCCGCGGCGGGGCTTTTTGCTTTATTTGTTTATAACTAGGTGAATACCTCGACGCCGCAGGCAAGTAATGTTTGCGCCTTAGCGCGGCAGCCCATTCAACTCCCGCTTCCACCGCTCCCAATCCGGCATCAGCCGCGTTTGCAGCTCATAGAAAGCCGCCGAGTGGTCGGGTACCAGCAGGTGGCAGCACTCGTGCAGCATTACGTAGTCGATACAGGCTTCCGACGCCCGCACCAGGTCGGTACTGAGGCGGATGCAGTTGCGGCTGGGGGTGCAGCTGCCCCAGCGGGTGCGCATGCGGCGCACGAAAAGCGCCGGCAGGGGCAGGTTGAACTCGGCAAAGCGCGGCCAGATGCGGGCAAAGGACGCGGCGAAAAGCGTAGCCCCCTGCCGCGCATAGAAGGCGTGCAGCAGGTCTTCCAGTGCTGCCGCCGTGGGCGGCTCGGGCGTGGTGATAAGCAGGTCGGGTCCCATGGGTTGCACATGCGGGCGCTGGCCGCTGAGCAGCCGCAGCGTGTAGGGCTCCCCCAGGAAGAAGTGCGTAGCGCCGGCTTCGTACTGCCGGGCGGGTGCGGCGGGCGGGCGCATCCGGAAGCTGGCCTGGTGCTTTAAAATCCAGGCGGCTTTCTTAAGTACCTGGCTGGCTACCCACTCGGCCGAGGTGCCCGCGGGTGCGGTTACGCGCACACTGCCATCGGGCCGCACGGCAAAGCCGATGGTGCGGCGCGAGCGAAACAGCAGGGTGTAGTCGATGCGCTGGTTGTTGAAGGTAATGGAGGCTGCCTGGGGTGGCAAAGTGAACGAGCGGGGCATGCAGAAACGAATACAACAAAGCAAAGCAACTACCGGGAGCGACAAATAATTTCGACGCTGGTAGCAATGGAATATTTCATACTGCCTACCTTCCGGCTATGCAAGCATATCTACCCTTACTGCTTTTTGCTGTTGTTGGCCTTGTCGACCCCGCCCGCGCCCAGGGCAACGGGCCCGGCGTGCGCGGGGCGCGGGCGGCGGCGCTCAGCAATGCCTCGGTAGCGCTGAGCGGGGAGGTATGGGCCATGGGCAACAACGTTGCAGGCCTGGGCGAGGTGAATGCGCTCACCGTGGGCTTCTACGCCGAAAACCGCTACCTCAGCCCCGCCCTGAACGTAGCGGCGTTGGCCGTGGCCCTGCCAGTAGGGCCCATAGTGCCCGGCGCCACGGCTACGCAGCCCGGCCGGGCCAAGAACGGTGTGGTGGGCCTGGAAGCCCAGCGTTTCGGCGGGCGCCTGTACAACGAAACCCGTCTGGGCGCCGGCTACGGCTACCGCCTGGGGCTTATCAGCCTGGGCGGGCGCCTCGATGTGCTGCAGGTGAGCATTGAAGGCCTGGGCAGCCGGCGGGTGGTGCTGGGCTCACTGGGCGGCCACGTGGAGGTCGTGCCCGGCCGCCTGGCCTTCGGCGCCGCTCTCTACAACCTCAACCAGGCCCGGCTGGCTTCTTACCAGAACGAGCGGGTGCCCACTGTGCTGAAGGCCGGGCTGGCGTACCGACCCACCACCCAGGTGCTGCTGCTGGCCGAAACCGAAAAGGACGTGGAGCGCGACGCCAACTTCAAGGCGGGCCTGGAGTACCGGCCCGTGGCCCTGCTGGCTGCCCGCATCGGCCTGGCTTCCCTTACCGAGCAAGTAACGGCCGGGCTGGGGCTCACGGCCAGCAGCTTTCAGCTGGACTATGCCGCCGCGTATCAGCAGGCCCTGGGCTTCAGCCACCACCTGAGCGTGGTGAAGACCTGGGGTAAAGTGAACAGTGAACAGTGAACAGTGAGCGGTTAGCAATGAGCAAGTCCCTGTTCCGGATTACAAAAGGAGTAAGCAGGCAGGCTAAGGTTAGCCCCGCTTTCAAGCGCAGCCTGTGGAGCCTGCTTTTTTTAACGGTTAACTGCTCCCTGTTAACTGCTCCCTGTGCTCATGCCCAGGACTACGTGCGCCGCCCGCCCGACCTGGACCGCCTCACCCAGGAGCTGTTTGCCGAGATTGAGTCGGACCAGGTGCCGTACGAGGACCTGTACGAAACCCTGCTGCAGTACTACCAGACGCCGGTGAACCTGAACACCGCTACCCGTGAGGAGCTGCGCTCGCTGCTGCTGCTGTCCGAAAACCAGATAAGCCAGCTGCTGCGGCACCGCGAAGCCCACGGCGACCTGCTGAGCGTGTACGAGCTGCAAAGCATCGAAGGCTTCGACCTGCGCCTTATCCACCGGGTGCTGCCCTTCGTGGCCGTCATCACCACCGACCCCAACGCCACGCGCGGCGGCCTCTGGCAGCGCATTGCCCACGAGGAAAACAATGCCTTTTACCTGCGCTACGAGCGGGTGCTGCAGCAGCGCAAGGGCTACACGCCGCCCACCCTCTACCAGGGCAGGCTTACCACGCGCTACCTGGGCTCGCCCGACAAAATGGTGCTGCGCTACCGCGTCAGTCATACCAAGGACTTCAGCCTGGGCTTGGTGGCCGAAAAAGACGCCGGGGAAGAGCTGCGCTGGCGGCCGTCGAACGGACAGTACGGGGCCGACTACGTGTCGGCCCACTTCGTGCTCTACGAACGGGGCAAGCTGAAGACCCTGGCCCTGGGCGACTACCAGCTGCAGTTTGGGCAGGGGCTGCTGCTGTCGTCGGGCCTGGGCGTGGGCAAGGGCGCCGAAACCATTACCACCCTGCGCCGCAGCTCGGTGGGCGTGCGGGCCTACTCTTCGCTGCTGGAAAATTCCTTTTTCCGGGGCGGCGCGGCTACCTACCAGCTGACGCCCCGGGTGCAGGCCACGGCCTTTGTGTCCTACAAAAAGGTAGATGCCAACCTGCAGCAAACCCAGGACTCGCTGGCGCAGTTCGACGAGTTTTTCACGGGCCTGCAGCTCACCGGCTTCCACCGCACGCCGTCGGAGCTGGCCAACCGCCAGCAGCTGCAGGAAACCGTGGCTGGCGGCAACCTGGGCTACACCAGCCGCAGCGGCAACCTGGCCCTGGGCTTCACGGGCCTGGCCACCCACTTCGATACGCCGCTGCTCAAGCGCCCCGAGCCCTACAACCGCTTTGAGTTCAGCGGGCGCGACAACCTGGCGCTGGGCCTGCACTACAGCTACGTGTGGCGCAACCTGCTGCTGTTTGGCGAAACGGCCCGCAGCAGCAGCGGCGGCCTGGGCACGGTGAATGGAGTGCTGGCCAGCCTGGGCCCCACCGTCGACGCCGCCGTGCTGATGCGGCACTACGACGCCGACTTTCACAGCATCTACGGCAATGCCTTTGCCGAAAACACGCGCAGCATCAACGAAACCGGGGTGTACCTGGGCCTGAAGGTGCGCCCCGTGCCGCGCTGGGAAGTGGCGGCTTACTACGACCAGTTTCGCTTTCCCTGGCTGCGCTACCGCGTGGGGGCACCCAGCGCCGGCCACGACGCCCTGCTGCGCCTGAGCTTCACGCCTAACCGAGGCAGCATCCTGTACGTGCAGCTGCGCCAGCGTACCAAAGACCGCGACTTCCGCGACCCCAACGGCAGCGTGCGGCCCATGCCGCTGCCCACGCCGCAGCAGCGCCGCAGCCTGCTGGTGTACTACAACACCAACCCCACGCCCCAGCTGGAGCTGCGCACCCGCGTGCAGGCCAGCCAGCTGCGCGACGACGAGCCCCAGCCCTGGCGGCGCGGCTACGTGCTGGCCCAGGACGTGAGCTACCAGCTCAGCCGCTACCTGAAGCTGACCGGCCGCTATGCCTTGTTCGACGCCGACGACTACGACAGCCGGCAGTACGTGTACGAGCAGGATATTCTGCTGGCCGTATCGGTGCCGGCCCTGTACGGGCAGGGCACCCGCGCCTACGCCATTGCCGAAGTGCGCCTGGGCCGCCACCTCACGCTCTGGCTGCGCTACGCCGAAACCCGCTACCGCCACCAGAATGTAATCGGCTCGGGGCTGGAAGAAATCACCGGCTCCCTCCGCAGCGAGGTGAAGGCCCAGATGCGGTATAAGTTTTAAGGAAGGGGTGATGTGGGGTAGTTCTAGGGAAGCCCCTAAGACTTACACCGCACAGGCCTTTCCCATAGCTAACAGCCCGATAAGATTTTCCTTAAACTGAATTGCCGCGTTTACCTTGTGACCGTTTGACTGTACACCTTTAGCCTGTCTTAGACAGCGTGTTTTCACAGAAAACTGCCAAATCGCCGCTTGCGGTAGCGCATCGTGACCGAATCCAAACGAATGACCTGAGCACTGCGAGCGGTATCGGTTAAATAAAACATAAATGTCCCTTTCAGGGCCTGCTTGGAATGGGGCAGGAGAATCCGTGCCGGGCTCTGGCCCCGGACAAGGTGAACGTTGGGAAACTCTGCGGCGAGGAGGTGACGGGGGCGGCCAAACGCCCCGTTGGCCACGGGAAAGGTTCCGGCCGCCAGCACCTGCGGAGCAGCTCCCCATAGACGGTAAGCCACTGAGTCCAGCCGGTCATACCTTACGTCTTTTCCGGTGTTGATATCCAGGCGAAGGCGGTAGTGCTTGTCCGTGCGGACCTCCCAAAGCACCGGCGGCACGGGCATATAAAATCCGGGGCGCTCCACTGTAATATCGATGAAGGGTCGCGTGCCCCGTTCATTGAGCTGCACAAAGTCCCACCGCTTGGTTTCCCGAACTGCTAGGCAACCGCTCAGCAAGCACACGGACAACAGCCCCAGACCCAGTGCAAACAAACCTTTCATAGCAAGAGCGTGAAAGCACATAGTTACGCTCTTTACTTTGAACGGGCTTAAGTTTAAGGCACGACCGTTTCGCTGAACCTAATACCTTCGCACATGTCCAATTCCGTTGCTCCGCGAAAACTCCTGCCCGTTCTTATGCTGTTGGTGCTGCCCGGTTGCGTGGGGTTGGACAAACGCAGCCGTCCGGGGACTGATTTTGACATGCAGCTCTACCCCGGGCGAACTCCGGATTTCCTCGCTGAGTTCGGCGTACCAAACGCGGGTACTTTCCAGTAATGCATCCGGGGATACGCTGGTGGTCCGCGTAAAATTCGGGGTACTGGTCCGCCCGCAGCACGCCGTGCCGCTTGGCGGCACACCCCCTCACTACGTGCGGTGCAATGGCGTTTATTTTAAATACGACCACGGCAGGTTCTTTGCCCTCAACCGCTAATGAGAGCCGCCGTTGTAGCACGCCCTCGCTTGCTTAAATGAGCAGCGACTTCAAGGGAAAATAAGTTGAATTAAGGCAGGAGCAGCCTAGCTCAGCAGGGGCAGGCGGCGCAGCAGCTCGGGGCGGAAGGCGGTGCTCACGGGCACGTGCAGGGTGCCCAGGCGGATGGCGTTTTCGTGCAGCAGCACCTCATCCACCAGGTCCATGTTCACCAGCCAGGAGCGGTGTACGCGCAGGAAGCTGGTGCCGAGCAGCTTTTCCTCCAGGCGGGTGAGGGAGAGGCTGAGCAGAAACTGCCCGGCGTTGACGGTGCGCAGCAGGGAGTAGTCGCCGGAGGCCTCGATGGTTTGCACGTTGGCTCGCTCAATCTTGAGCAGGCGGTCGCGGTTTTTGACGAAGAAGGCATCGCGCACCAGCACATCTTCCGGCCAGGCGGCTTTGGCCACGGGCGGGCGGGCGGCGGTCCAGTCGGCGCGGCTGCCGGCCTCGCTGGCGGCGCTGCTGGTGCCGGCCCCCATCTGCTGCACGGCCAGCTCGATGGCGTACTGCACGGCAGTTACCGTGAAGGGCTTGTTGACGTAGGCGAGTGGCCCCAGGGCCTTGGCGCGCTCAAAGGTGGCGCGGTCCGAAAAGGCCGTGATGAAGAGAATGGGCAGGTCGGGCCGCTGGGCCCGCAACAAGCCGGCCAGGCTGATGCCGTCTACCTCGCCGTGCAGGCCGATGTCGAGCAGCACCAGGTCGGGGGAGGAGCTGGTAAACAGGGCCAGGGCCTGGGAAGCATCCGAGGCCGGGCCCAGGGCCAGATAGCCCAGCTCATCGAGGCAGATGCGCAGCTGCAGGGCATAGAGCGGCTCGTCTTCTACCACCAGCACCCGCAGGGCCTGGGAGGCATCGGCTTGGGAAGGAGGTGGCGAAGGCAGGGCAGTAGACATAAGGAAAAGCAACAGGGTGGCTGCCGTTAAGCAAAGAAATAAATTAACGGCTAACAACCAAGACCGGGCCTTTGTTAGCGCGGGGCCGGAAACCACAGCTGGGCCGTGGTGCCCGAGCCCGGCTGGCTGAGCAGCTCCAGCTTGCCGCCGTGCCGGCGCATAAACAGCTGGCATAGGCGCAGGCCCAGCCCGGTGCCCTGTTCGCCGCGCACGCCGGGGCGCCGCAGTCGCTTTTTGCCATTTTCAGGGCCCAGCAGCGTGGCAATGTCGTCGGGGCTGATGCCGGGGCCGGAGTCGGTAATGCGCAGGTACTGGCCGTCATCCCCGGCGGGCTCGGCGGCGAGCAGCACCGTGCCGCCGGTAGGCGTAAACTTTAAGGCGTTGCCGACGAGGTTGCGCAGCACGGTGCGCAGCATCTGCGGGTCGGCCCAGAGGGTGGCGTCTTCGGCCACGGGGGCCACGCGCAGCTCCACCTGGTTGGCCAGGGCCGTGGTGCTCCACAGCGAGGCGCACTCGTTCAATAGCAGGGCCAGGGGCTGGGGCGAGGGCTGAAAGCTGAGCTCGCCGGTCTGGCTGGCGGCCCAGTGCAGCAGGTTGTCGAGCAGCTGATTCACGCTGGTGACGGCCTGCGACACCAGCGGCGGCAGCTGGGTGAGCGCGGCCAGGTCGGCCCGGCGCAGGTAGTAGGCTATCATGTTGCCCAGGCCGTCGAGGGCCTGCACGGGGCCGCGCAGGTCGTGCGCCACCAGGGCGTAGAGGCGGTCCTTGGAAGCGGCCAGGGCCGCCAGCTGGGCCCGGCTGCGGCGCAGGCGCCAGTACAGCACCCCGGCCACGGCCAGAGCCAGGCCCACCACGCCCAGCACGGCGGCCAGCGTCCAGAGGCGCTGCTGCTGGCGCTCGGCCTCAACCTGACGCAGCTTTTGCTGCTGGGTAAGCTCGCGGATGCGGGCTTCCTTGCGCTCGGTTTCGAAGCTGACCTGCAGCTGGGCCAGGGCCGCCCGCTTTTCGGCGCCCAGCGCGGTATCGCGCAGGGCGTAGGAGCGGCGCAGTGTCTGGAAGGCTTCGTGGCTGCGGCCCTGGGCGTCGAGGGCCTGGGCCAGGGTTTCGGCGGCATAGGCCTCATCCACGGGGCTGCCCATGGCGTGGGCCGCTTGCTTCGACTCCCGGGCCAGGGCGGCGGCCGTGGCGGCGTTGCCGGCGCTCAGCTCCAGGTTGGCCAGGTGCTGCTGCCGGGTCATCACCAGACGGGCGTCGCCTAGCTCACGGAAGCTTTTCAGGGCCAAGCGCTTGTAGTAAAGCGCCGAGTCGAGGCGGTGGTTGAGGTCGGCCAGGTCGGCCAGGGCATCCCAGGCATTGGCCAGGTGGCCCCGGTAAGACCGTTCGTCACCGGTGGCGCGCAGCTCCTTGGCCAGGCGGATGTTCTGGCGGATGCAGTAGCGCATGCGCTCAATAAGCGAATCGGGCCGGGTGCTGGATTCCTGCAGCTGAAATGAGTAGCCGCCTGTGAGGTTGGAGTAGCCATAGGCCAGGATGCGCAGGCGGCGGGGCGTGGGCGGCGCCGACTCGGCCAGGCGCACGCCCTGCCAGAAGTAACGCCGGGCTTCGGCGTAGTTCCCTTCGGCCCCGGCGATGTTGCCCAGGTTGGTGAGGGCCTGCGCCGCAAACAGGGGCTCGGCCGGAGGCTGCAGGGCCTTGCGCATAAGCTCCTGCGCATAGCGCGCGGCGGCGGGATAGTCCTGCCGCCGGTAGTTGGCCAGGTTGAGCACCGAGAGGAAGGTGAGCTCCTTTTCGCGGCTGCGCAGGCGCTGGGCCAGCTGCAGTCCTTCGCGGGCGTAAGGCTGCACGTCCATTTCCGGTGGGGCCTGCGAGCAAAGCTGCAGCAGAATGTTGAGCCGGTTGGTGTCGGCCGGGGCGGTGGCCAGCAGGCGCCGCAGGCTGTCGGTAGCCGGAGCGGAGGCCGGCACCTGCGCCCAGGCCGTCTCAGCCAGCAGCCCAGTGGTGAGCAAAAGGGCAAGCAGAAGGGAGCGCATATCTAAGGTGTTCAACTTGGGTGAGATGAAGCCATCCCTGCAAAGCTAGCGATGCTTACCCTGCTTTGGGCAATGGCCAGCGGCCAGCCGAAAAAATGGGAATAGCCGGACTGGAAGACCGCCTGGCTCATGGGTCGAAATACCGGTTTCACCGTCGGAAAACCCTGACTCGCCGATTCGCCTTAGTCTGGGCTGTGGAAAATCGGGAAATTTGTGCTTGTTTCTACTCTCTCTCATCTTTATTCTCTGCAGTTATGACTGTTTTTACCCCATCATCCCGACAATGTAAGCTGTTGAATATCCTGTGCCTGGTATTGCTGCTAAGTGGCTTCAACCTGTTTGTAGCGCAGGCACAGACGCCTACGTCTGGCCTTATTTTCAAGGCGGCCACGGCGGGCACGCCCGGGGCGGCGGTGCTGGACCCCAACGGCGACGGCTACGTTTCGGCTTCTTCAGCCGGCTTTTCAACTACTGACCTGGGTACGGCCAGCGAACTGCCTTACCGCTACCTGCCGCAGGTTATCTCGCCCCGCGAGCCGATGTCGGACCTGCGCGTGGGTCCCAACTTCAAGTTCACCGACTTCGCCGACTATGCCTTCCCCAACGGTGGCCACTCGGTAGGCTTTTACGTCGACGCCAACAACAACTTCATGTTCCGCTTCCGCCTGGGCGGCGCGGCGCCCAACTCCAAAGGCTACAGCATTGCCATCGATACCGACGGCAAGTTTGGCTTCAGTGGGCCCGATGCCGACCCCAACGCGGTGGTGGGCAACCCCGGCTTTGAGATGGAAGTGCTGCTGGCCAGTAACTTCGGCGTGCGCCTCTACAACATCGACGGCACGGCCAACCCCTCCGACCCCGGCCTGGTGCCCGGCGGCGGCCCCGACGGCAGCATGGTGGAGCTGCCCTACAACAGCTACGCCCAAAAAGCCATTGCCTTTACCAACAACGATGGCACCCTGGATGTGTTCTACGACTTCTACATCCCCCTGTCCGTCATTCAGGCGGAGTTTGGCTCGCGCACCTACTTCGGTACCAGCGGCACGGCCACACCCTTTTCGCTCAGCACCCCGCTGCGCATGGTGGCCAACACCATCATTGCTCCCCACAGCGTAACCAAGTACCAGAACATCTCCGATATCAGCGGCCTGGACAACGTGCCCAACTCCGATACCGGCTTTATCAACCTGATTGGCGGCACTACCCCCACCTCGGGTGGCTCCCTGCCCCCCGGTACCACCATTCCGGCCCGCACCGCGACGCCGACCGTGAACTGCCCGGTGCTGCGCGGGGCCACCACCGTCAGCGGCTCCTCTACCGAGTCCGTGGGCACCGTCATCACGGTGTTTGTCAACGGGGTGGCGCAGTCGCCCACCACCACGGTACAAAGCGGCGGCACCTGGTCGCTGACCGTGGCGGCCATGCCGTCCGGCGCCCTGATTACGGCCACGGCCCTGGCCACGGGCAAGTCGCTGTCGGCCACTTCTACGGCCTGCCAGGCGTCTATTGCCGGCCAGAGCGCTTGCTCTACCCCGGCACCAGCAGCTCCCATCTGCTTTACGGACAAGAACATCGGGGGCTTCGCGCCCACCAACTCCTACGTGTACCTACGCTTCCCCAACGGCACCCTGGTACCGGCCCGTAACGGCGCCGGCGCCCTGGCCGGCTCTCCCCAGGACCCCACTTCCAACGTGATGTTCAACCCCGTGCAGGCCATTCACCCGGCCCCGAACGGCACTACTGCTCCCGCTGGTAGCAGCTACTACCAGTTCACCAGCCCGGGCGGCAACATCGGGCAGTGTAACTCAGGCCAGCAGAACGCCTTCGGCGGCGTTTACATGGTGTCGGTGGTCGTACCGGGTGGCACCTGCGAATCGGCGGGCACGCAGGTGTGCGCCGGCACCACCACCACGGCACCCGTGCCCACGGTAAGCACGTCCCCCATCACGACCACCACCACCAGCATCACCGGTGCTACGGTGAGCGGCGCCACGGTGCTGCTCTCGGTCGATGGCAGCCCCTTCAGCCAGGTGGCCGCCGTGGGTACTTCCTTTACCTTCTCGGGCGCCAGCCTGCCCACGCTCACCCTGGGCCGGGTGCTGAGCTTCCAGGCCAGCGTATCGAGCGGTGGCAGCAGCTCCTGCATGTCGGCCGCCGTTACGCGGACCGTAGTGAACAACCGCACCGTGGTGCCGCCCATCGTGAACGACCCGCTGTACCCGGGCGCTACCACCGTGACCGGCACTTCGGTAGAAGCCCCCGGCTCGGTTATTACCGTCACCATCTTCACCGGGCTGAATGCCACTGGAACGGCCACTACGCTTAGCGCCACCGCTACCGTGCTGGCCGATGGCAGCTGGACGCTGAGCGTGCCGGCTCTGGCCAGCAACAGCAGCGTGCGGGCCACCGTGACGCCGGTCGACTACAGTGCCAGCGCCCCTTCCAACGTGGTAAACGTGGCGCCGCGCACCAGCTTTGTGCCCACCATTACGAATGCCTACACGGAAGGCAATACCTCCGTTACCGGGACGGTGCCGGTGAACACGCCCATCGGCACGGTTATTACGGTGTACATCGACGGCTCGCCCCTCACGGCGGCCGACGGGGTAACGCCCCTGACCGTGACCACCACCACTACGTCGAGCACCACGCCCATCAGCTGGACGCTGAGCGGGCTGAGCAGCACGCCTTACCCCGCTCTCTATGCCGGCGGCATCCTGACGGCCACGGCCACCGCCCCCAGCCGGACCGAGAGCATTTTCTCTAACCAGGTACCTGTAGGCTGCGTCACGTTCCAGAACCGGACGCTGAGCACCAGCGCCATCTGCGCCGGCAACACGGCCACCATCACCGTGGCCAACGTGGAGCCTGGTGTAATCTACACCCTGCAGAACGCCACCACCGGCGCCAACCTGGCCTCGTCGAAGCTGGGCATCGGCACGGGCACCAGCAGCCTGAGCTTTACCACGAACGCCGTGTACACGACGGCCGGCAGCTATCCGCTGCGCATAAATGCCTTCTCCCTGGGCGCAATTGAGTGCTCGGCTACGGCAGGCACCGCGAACCTGACGGTGAACCCGCTGCCGCTTACCCGTACCATCAATGCGCTTAACCCCACCATTACGGAGTACCGCGCCGCATACTATGGTACCAACATCCTGGTAGATGCTTCACAATTTGGGGTGAACTACCAGCTTGTACAAACCAACGTGACACCGAACGTGAACATAGGGCCGGCCAAGCCGGGTACGGGTACCACCGTGGAGCTGCCCACTGGCCCTATCTCCACTACCTCCAACAGCACCACTTTTGCTGTGATTGGCACCAACCCCACCACGGGTTGTACCCAAGTGGTAGGCAACCGCACCGTGAACTACACGGGCCCGCTGCCCGTGGTACTGACAGCCTTTGACGCCACGCTCAAGAACGGCGCCGCCGTACTGACCTGGAATACGGCTTCGGAAAAGAACAACGACCATTTCCGGGTGGAGCGCTCCCTCAACGGGCAGGAGTTTGTGGCCGTGGGCCAGGTGGCCGGTCAGGGCACCAGCAACCAGCCCAAGGCCTACACCTTCACCGACCCGAGCATTGCCCGTCTGGGCAGCGCCAACGTGTACTACCGCCTGCAGCAGGTGGATACCGATGGCCAGACCTCGGTATCGCCGGTACGCTCAGTAGCGCTGCCTGGTGAGCTGGCAGCAGCGAAGGTGCTGCTTTACCCCAATCCGGCTACTTCTACCGTAACGCTGAGCCTGGCCCAGCTGCCGGATGGTATGTGCCAGGTACAGATATTTGGCCTGGCTGGCAAGCAGGTGCGCACCCTGGCGCTGCCCGCCGGCCAGACCCACGAGCTGGACATCAACGGCCTGCCCGCTGGCGTGTACCTGGTAAAAGTGCAGAGTGCAACCGGTACCCAGACCCAGCGCCTGGTGAAGCTCCGCTAAGCCTGATACAGGCATAGCCTGTTACATAGAGCTCCCCGCCTCAGCGCCCAAACGGGCAATGGGGCGGGGAGTTTTTTGTTGCGGGTCTGCAAGCTAATCAGGTAAGCTAGTGCTAAGAAAGCGGCCAAAAGTAGTGGTGCATCCAGCCCCGGCAACCGCAGCCCCGACCTCGAGCCTGCTTGATGCACAGAGTCTGGCGGAGAGGGGGAGCCAGATGTGAGTGTCGGAATGGGCACCCCACTCTGCCGGCTTCGCGCATGAAGCGAACCTGGGCCAGGGGTGAGGTTGCCGGGGCTACGCCTTATACCTTTTTGGTTTTGCCAGTTACTTATAGGATATGCGCAACATCGCTTCTTCTATATTCCCGCAGTGGACTCATTCAAAAATGCGCATTGCTCGCAGTGTTGTTCATTCAATTTGAATGAACACTGCGAACACTGCGGGAAACAGGTGCTGTAATAACAAGGTGTGTAAGCCCTGACTTTTCAGCACGTCTGGTTCCCTCTAACATTTGAAAAGGTAATGTTGGGTATTACAGCTCAAACAGTACTCCTGGGAACGGGTCTGGCTCGCGTCGCGGCTAGTCAGGTGTTCCCAAGGGAGGAGCGCAGCTGTTATCGGTTCAGGAGCCGCCTGCTCCCGTCTGGGTGCATCCGCCCTGCCTGGTGGCGGGCGGTACACGGGTGAACAATAAAAAAGGCGGCTCCCCAACCAGGGAGCCGCCTTTTTTAGTTAGGCAGTTGCTGTTACTGCTTCAGCAGGCGCTGCACGGCCGTGCCCTCGGGCAGGGCAATGTGCAGCTGGTACACGCCGGGAGCAAGCTTGCTCAGGTCGAGGCTGTGCTGCAGGGCCGCACCGTTTTTGCTGAGCTGAGTGCTGGCTACCGTACGGCCCAGGGCGTCGGTTACCGAGATGGCCACGGCACCGCGCTGGGCGTTGTCGATGCTCACGTTGAACAGGCCGGTGCTGGGGTTGGGGTACACCGCAATGCCCATCTGCTCGGTGCTCTTCTGGGTGCCAAGGGCGTTGGCCTCGTTGGTCCAGGCAGAGCAGCCGGCCGAGTTGCAGGCCCGCACGCGGTAGAAGTAGCGGCCGCTCACCGTCACGAAGTCGGAGTAGGCGCCATCGGTAGTCGTGGCCTGCGAGGGAATGGCCAGCGTGGCGAGCAGGGCGAAGTTCTGGTTGGTGCCGAACGAGCGCTGCAGCTCGTAGTAGGTGGGCGTGCCGCCCGCCGTGTTCGACGTAGCCCAGAAGGCTTCTACCGTGGTGCCCGAGTTGTTGCGCGTGCCATTCGATACCTGCAGCACGTCCGGCGCGGCCGGCGGCTCCGACAGGGTGCACAGCTCCAGGCTCCAGGCCGTGAGGCGGGCCGTGCCGGTGGTGGCCATGTTGGTGATGGTCAGCGTCCAGTTGCCGGCGGCGGTATTGCCAGCCAGGGCTACCAGCGGGTTGGCCGGGCGGGCCGTGGCGCCCGTGCTGATGGGGCAGGCAATGGCGTTAGCCGCCAGGTCGTCGAGGTTGATGCTGATGTTAGCCGTGTTCGGGCAGGTGCCGGGGGCCAGCACCACCACTTCTACGTTCTGGGGGTTGCGGAGCTTAATCTCCAGGTCGCTCACGTTGGGGTGGGTGATGGTGAGGTTGCTCAAGCGCACCTCGCTTACCCGCTCGCTGCTGCTGATGGTAATAATAGACGTAGCCGAGGCACCCGCGTTAGCCAGGACCGTGCGGGGCACGTTGGTCGCTACCGTGGTATTGCAGGCCTGTACGCCCGTACGGAACGTCTGCGTGGCTGAGTAGGGCGCCGTGGCGCAGGGGCTCACGGCCCGCACGCGCCAGTAGTACGTGGTGCTGGGGCTCAGGGCCATGGTGGGCTGGTAGCTGTTGGTGGTGAGGCCGGTGATGGGGCCGCCAAATACAGTGGCACCCGCCGCGAACGTGGCACTGGTCGATACTTCCAGCTCATAGGTTACGGCGTTTGGCACGGCCGTCCACACAAAGCGCGGGCGGTAAGCCGTGGTGGCCGAGCCCTGGGCGTTGGGCGACTGAGCGACGGCCGCTGCCGTAGCCGCCGGCTGCACCGTGAAGCTCAGCGAGGTGCTGTGCGTGGTGCTGCCGCTTACGCCGGTCAGCGTGAGGAAGTAGGTGCCGGCAGCCGTGCCGGGAGCCGCCGAGATGGTGGCGTTGGTGTTGTTGCCGGCCTGTATGGTCGTGCTGCCGTAAGTCACGGTGATGCCCGCGGGCAGGTTGGCGGCCGACAGCGTGACGGCGCCGGTGAAGCCCGTAATCTGGCCCACGTTTACCGACGTGGTAGCCGCAGCACCCGCGCAGGCACTCAGGGGCGTAGTGGTGGCAGCAGGGGCGAGGAAGAACGTCGGACCGTTGTTGCCTTCGATAACGAAGTTCTGGTTCGAGATGTCGAAGAAGCCGTTAGCCGTGGCGCGCACCATCACCCGGGCCGTGGTGGTGGCGGGCGTGCTCAGGGGCACCGTAATGGCCTGGGCGCCGTCGTTGGGCGTGTTGCTCAGCAGGGTGATGGGATAGGTGTAGCCGCCATCGGTCGAGAGCAGGATATCCACGTTGGCAGCGCTGATGGGCGCGGCCGTGGTGCCGGCCACGTCCCAGCTTACCTGGGCCGGGGCGCCGGCCTGCCAGATGATGTTGCTCGTGTTGGGCTGCATCACCAGGAAAGGACCTGCGGTAGCAACTACTTCCACCTGGTTGGCCGCGTAGTCGACGCCGCCGCCGCCCACGCGGTTGTCGCGGGCAATAAAGCGGAAGTTCATCGTGCGGCTGTAGGTGGGCAGGCGCTCACCTAAGGTGGCGGTGTTGTTCACGATGTCGCTCATGCGCGGGAAAACGCGGGTGGGCGAGGTGGTGGGGGCAAAGGCGCGGAAGAGGGGCGCGTTGCCGGTGGGGTTGTTGATGCTGGTCAGGTTGGGCGTGCGGTCGAACTGCTGCCACTCGTAGGTCAGGGCGTCGCCGTCGGCGTCGGTAGCCGAGCCCGTCAGCATGAAGGGCGTGCGGGCCGGAATCACCCGGTTGGGGCCGGCGTTGGGCACGGGCACGCTGTTGTTGGTGGCCGTTACCACGCCGCAGTTGCCGGCGCCGTTGATGTGGAACAGGATTTCGTCGAAGCTGTGCGAGTGGAAGTAAGGGTCGCTGTAGTTCTGCACATCTTCGGGCGAGCAGATGCCGGCATAGGCCATGATGGTGGTGCCCGAGCCGGGCTCGTAGGCAGCTACTTCGGCGCGGGTGCCGTTGGGGCCGGTGCAGTTGCCGGCAGTCGAGGCGTTGAAGGTGTGGTTGCCGTTGAACTGGTGGCCCATCTCGTGGGCTACGAAGTCGATGTCGAAGGCATCGCCGCGGGGGTTGGGCAGGCCGGTTACGCCGCGGGCCTTGCCGCTGTTGATGCACACCGAAGGCTTCTGGGCGATGCCGCCGCCGCCGGTGCTGAACACGTGGCCGATGTCGTAGTTGGCGTTGCCAATCACGCGGTCGATGTTCTGCTGGTTTTGGTTCAGCATCTGCGAGCCGCTGCTGTTGGTGTAGGTGGGGTTGGGCACGTTGGGGCCGCCGTTGGTAAATACCAGCGAAGAGTTGTTGTTGACCAGCACCAGGCGCACGGCAATTTCCTTTTCGTACACGCCGCTCACGCGGTTTACCGAGGCCACCATGCCGGCCAGGGCGCCCATCACGGTGCCGCCGTAGGTGTTGGCGTACTCGGGGGTGCAGGCCAGGGCCAGGCGGTAGGTTTTCAGCTGGGTGCCGTTGGGCTGGCGCTGCAGCACCACGGGCGCAGTGGCCCGCGGGGTGTTGGGCGTGTCCGTGTCGTCGCTCATCAGGCAGCGGAAGCCTACTACCGCCGTGTTCATGGCGCTTTTGCTGAATACCAGGTGGTGCACGTCGTCGCCGAAGCGCCGGGCGGGGTCGATGTAGAACGTGCCCTGGGCACCGATTACCATGGCGTGGAAGCCGTTGGGGCTCACGTCGAGGCGGGCAATGGCCGACGGGTCGTCGATGCCCTGGCCCTGGTAGGTTTTGATGGAGGGGTACTCCGCCGCCAGCTGCGGCGCCATCACCGGCACCTGCGTGATGCGGAAGCGCTGCGAGCCGCCCTGGGGCGTAGGCAGCGACACCACCACGTTGGAGTTGCGGGCGCCGGCTCCTTGTTCGGCCGGGGCGGGCAGCAGGGCTGCGCGCATGGCGGCCATGTGCACTTCAATGGGGCGGTAAGTGCGCAGCGCGGCCGTTACAGAAGAAGCTTCGGCCGGTACGTGCGGGTTATCGGCCCACAGTACTTGTTGCGCCATGGCTCCCAGCGGCGCTACCACGGTAAGCAGGCCAGCCAGTGCAATGCGCTGCCACGAACGGGGCATCACAGGTAAGGTTTGAAACATAAGTGAAGAAAAGAGAAATGAGTGGGTGTGGGGTTTAGGCCTCTAAAAGTAAGAATTTTTGCAGAGAGCGGGGAAAAGGCGAGAAAGTCGAAAACACGGTAAAGAATAATTTTAGCTCGCCATGCTGGCTGAACAATAGACCAGTAGCGCAAGGTTGTCGACGGTTTCGCCCAAACTATGGTATTACCGAAGTCGTTCCCCAACCAGTATTAATTCAACATTCTACTCTAGAAATTCTAGCTTTCCGTTTTCACCAGTACCACCTGCGCTTTGTCGGCAATACTGATTTTGCGGCGGAAGTCGACATAGCCGGCGTAAGCCGTGCGGGGCAGGCGCCCGCGCTTCAGCTCCACGCGGCGGATGTATTGTACCGTGCCGTCGGGCAAAGACCGGAACTCGCTGGAATAGTTGCCGTAGGCCGAGCTGAACTGCACGGCGGTGGGCAGCGTCTCGGCCTTGAAGCTGGCGGGCAGGTGCAGGCGCACGGTGTCGGCATGCAGGCTGGCGCGGGGCAGCAGCACGTCGGCCTGCCGCTCGCCGGCGAGTGCGGGCAGGGCCGGCAGGCGGCTCAGCAGGTTGGGGTTTACAAACACGCGCTTGCCGGCCGGCGGGGCAAAGCCGGGCAGGCTCAGGCCCAGGGTTTCCACTACGGCGGGCAGGTGGGCGCCGGCCGTGGTGGCGGCCAGGTTAAACTTGGTGAGCGTGAAGGTGGGCAGCTTCAGGCGCTCGGTTACGTACTTCTTCTGCTCGGCCGGCGACAGGGCGTGCAGCAGCTGGGCGTAGTGGTCCTGCTCCTGGCCGGTGCGCAGGGTGCGGGCCGTGGCGGTAGCGCCGCCCAGGGCATCCAGAAACACGTCGATGCGCCGCTCCAGGCGGTTTTCCTGGGCCCCGTAGCGGGGCGTGGCCACCAGCTGGCCGCCGGTGGGCGTCAGCAGCAGGGCGTGGCGGTTGCCGGTGAAGCTGCCCATGTAGCCAAAGGCTTCGGTCTGGCTGGTGCATTCCAGCCACAGCGTGTCGGGGCGGGCGCCCTTGGTCAGGGGCACGCACACAATAACGTGGTTGAACTGGGCGCTGGGGAAGTCGGGGCGCACATCGGCCTCCTCGTCGCCCGCGCCTACCAGGGCCACGTAGGCCGGCACGCCGGCCGCCGCCAGCATGGCCTTGGTGTAGTTGCTCAGGGCTTTGCAGTCGCCGTAGCCGCTGCCGGCCACGGCCGTTGCCGGAAACGTCTGCCAGCCGCCCAGGCCCAGCTGCACCGAGATGTAGCGGGTGCTGCTTTGCAGCAGCTCGTACACCCGCTGCACCCGGCTGCGCTCGTCGGGGGCATCTTTCACCAGGGCGGCCACCTTGGCCTGCGTGGCGGGCGGCAGCACGTCGCGCCCGGCATTCAGCTCGTAGTTCCACTTCCCCAGGCTCTGCCAGCTGTCGGCGGTGCCGCGGTAACCCTGCACCTCGAAGGCGCCGGGGGCCAGCACCACGGCCGGGGCCAGCTCTTCCAGCGGCGGCGCGGCTTCTTCTTCCTCCAGGGCGGGCAGGTTGCTCAGCTCCCACTGGTACACTTCCTGGGTGCCGGCTACGCTGCGCTGCACCTTCACGCCGGCCGGCAGCTGCCGCTCCTGGTAGCGCAGGGGCATGGTGGGCGGCATGGTTACCCGCAGCCTAGCTGACTCCACGGCCAGGCCTTCGGATTTCTGCGGCTGCCAGTCGGGGTAGAACAAGGTGTTGTCGGACACGATTTCGTAGTCCATCTCCACTGTGTAGGGCGTCTGGGGCTGGCGCAGGTCGGCGTAGCGCACGCGCACGTCGCTCATAAAGTTGCTGCCCTGGCTGCCCACGCCCTGGTCGCGGATTTCAGCCGGGCGCAGCTGGTGCAGCAGGCGGCCATTGGCATCGTACACGGCGCCGCGCAGGTAAGACAGGCTGTTGAGGGCATCGTAGCCCACGCCCAGGCCGCCAAAGTCGTCGCCGGCGTTGTCGAGCACGGTAATAACCCGGTGCACGGTGTGCACCAGCCGGCTGGCCGATTTAACGACCACGGCCTCGTCGTGCGCCCGTACCACGGCGTGGGCGCCTTCGCGCAGGCTGGCCGGGATGGCGGATACTGGGTACTTGGGCTCCGGGGCCGTGGCCCGGCGCGGCGCAGCGCCGCTAAGAGACAGCAGCGCCAGCAGGGGTAGAAGGGTTTTCATGAGGGCAGCGTAGTAGGTTAGGCTTTTTTGCGGATGACCAGCTTTTCGGCCTGCTTGGCCAGCATCAGGCGGTAGAACTCGCGCAGGTGCTCGTATTCGGCCGCGGCGTACATGGGCTTGCGCAGGTACATGCGGCTGGTAAGCTGCACGGTGCCCTCGGTGCCCGTCACCGAGTACATAAAGCGTCCGCCATCTTCGGGCAAGTCCACCACGGCGGCTTTGGGTGACTCGCTCAGCTCGTAGCCGGCCGGCAGGGTCAGGGTCATCATGATGGTTTCTTCCTGGGTGGTGCCGAAGTCGACGGGGTAGGTGCGGGTGTCAAGGCGAAACGGGTTTTCGTCGCTGCCAAACCCATCGAGCAGGCTGAGGTAGAAGCTGCCGCCCGCGGCATCGCCCCCGGCCTGGCTGAACTCATACTCAAGGGCCAGGGGCTTGGCCAGCTCTTCGCGGGCCAGCACCGTGAACTTGGGCAGCGTCCAGCTGCTGTGCTGCCCGGCAAACTGGCTGCGGTACTTGCCGTCGCCCAGCTTCTGCAGCTCGGCCCGCACCTTGGCTCCGGTATAGCCGCCAAACTCCTCGCGTACCGTGCCGCTCATGCTGCCGTCGGCGCTCAGGGTAAGGCGGGCCTGCTGGTAGTGCACCCGCCGCTGGCTGGGCTTGATTTCAATCCAGCGCGACTGCCCGGGGCTTTTCAGCAGCAGGCGGCCGGTGTAGCTCAGGCAGCGCTCGGGCAGGGCGCCGCTGGGCAGCAGGGGGTCGGTGGCATCCACAAACAAGTCTTTGCCGTCGGCCAGCGCCACGTGGGCTACTACGTAGTTGAAGCGCGAGAGCAGGGGCAGGGCCTCGTTCAGGCGGCCGTGGTCGCGGGTGCTGAGCAGCACCGGGTTGGCCTCAATCTGCGCCGCCCGCAGCGCGGCAATCAGCAGCAGGTTGATGTCGGCCGCATTGCCCTGGCGCACTTCGGTAAAGGTGCGCTTCAGGGGCGCCGTGGTGTAGATGCTTTCGTACTCGTTGTACTTCACCGCCTGCTGCACCATGGTCCGGATGGCGGCTACCTTGTCTTCGAGGCGGGTAGTGGCGGGCAGCTTGGCCAGGGCTTCTTTGAGGAAGCCACCCCGGTCGAGCTGTTGGCCAAAATCATCGTCCTGAAGCAGCTCCCGGTCGAAACGGGCCCAGTCGAAGGTAATGCCATTGCCCAGGCCGTTGGGAAACCGCACGCCCGCCAGCTCAAAGTCCAGCCGGGCCACAAAGTCGCGCGCCGTGGTAATGAAGGGCTCGGGCACAAACGCCGGCACGTTTTTCATGGCCCAGCGGTACTGCCAGGTTCGTACCGCCTGGTTGCCGAAAAAGGTGCTGCCTTCGCTTTGCTCCCGCAGGGAAAGCGGCAGGTAGCCTTGCATCAGCGTCCGGTAGTCGAAGTATTCGGGGTAGGAGGCCCGGTATTCGCTCCAGCGCACCGGAATGGTGTGCTGAAACTGCCAGTCGGGCAGGTTGAAGAAGTTTTCCGACACCACCGAGTACGAGAACTCAATAACCGAGCCTTCCCGCACATTGGGCATGGTAAACTTGCGAATCCGGATGCGCTTGTTCACGTCATCGAAGTACTTGCCGTCGCTTTCCAGCTTATCCTTCACCACCTGGCCATTCACCAGATTATAGGTGAAGCCCCGCAGGCTCGACATCTTTTCACTGGCATTGGCCAGCGGTACTTCCACAGTGGCCCAATCGAAGCCGGACTTTTTCAGGATTTTGATGCGAGTGGTGCGCTCAAATACCAGCTGCAGCTTCTGGTTGGCGGCCACATCGACGCGCGCCGTGCCATAATCAGACAACATAACTGCTTCGGCGGCGCTGTCGGCCAGGAAGGGGGCGGGGGTGAGGTCCTTGGCGTCGAGCTTGCCAAACTTGGCCGGCTCGTTCTGAGCCTGGGCGGCCAAGGCAGTCAATAAGCCAGCTATCAACCAGATAAGCCGGAGTGAAGGTAGAGAGGCAAGCATCGAATAGCTTAAAATTAATGAACGGGATGGTGCTTAAAAAGCTAAAATTATGAAAAATATAGCTCTTTTCTAAAGCAAGGCAACTTCCGCAAGTAGTGCTTTCGTCATGGAGGCCAGCAGGGCGGCCAGCCCGGGCGGCGGCGGTACCGGAGCCGGCAGGCAAAACCGGCGAAAGCCTGAGCCCGCGGCAGCACGTGCTGCCGCCCGGTCTACCTTTGCCGCGTCCATTTTGACCATTGTGCAGCACCGGTACTAGCTTCATTCATAGCCCATTCTTCTATTCAATAACCCCATTTTTCTTCATGCTTACTTTAAAAACCTTTAGCGCGGCCCTCGGCCTGTCGCTGCTGGCAGCTTCAACTCAGGCCCAGGTAACAGCTACCCCCGCGCCCGAGCGTCACTACCCCAAGTCGTCGATTGGCCTGAATGTGGGCTGGGGCGCCCCCTATGGCTTCGGGGCCGACTTCAGCTACATGGTGACCCCCAACCTCGACCTCAACGCCGGCCTGGGACTGGGCGTGGGCTTCAAGGCGGGGGTGGGCACCCGCTACTATTTTATGCCCCAGCGCAAGCTGTCGCCCTTCGTCGGCCTCAACCTGACCCATACCACGGGCATTGCCGAGTTCGACCTGACGTTGAACGAAAACACCATGCAGCAGGAGCGCACGCGCCTTAGCTTCAAGCCTTCCAACCAGCTGCACCTGCGCGGTGGCGTGCGCTGGCAGCCCACCCTGCGCTTCGCCATGATAGGTGCTCTGGGCTACGGCGCCCGCCTCACCGGCAACCCCGTGGTGTACGCGCCGGGCTATGCCCCCACGCAGCAAAGCAACCGCGACCTGGTCGATGCCATTGCGCCGGGTGGCGTGGAAGTATCGGTGGGCGTGGCCTTTGGCCTGGGCCGCTAAGCCGGGGCGCGGGCAGCCCTCACTCTGCCGCAGATTTCAGGCTTTTGTACGGGTTCCTGCCGTGCCACCCCACCCCTGGCCCCTCCCCAAAAGGGAGGGAGCCTGACGCCCTGCACCTACCTGAAAACGGCATTAGCAGGCTAGCCTTTCTTTACAATCAGCTTCTCTGCCTGCTTTTCCAGCAGCAGGCGGTACAGCTCGCGCAGCTGCCCGTACTCGGCCGGGCTGTACTGGGGCTTGCGCAGGGTGAGGCGGCTGCTGAGCTGCACAGTGGAGCCCGACTGCGTAGTGCTGCACACAAAGCGCCCGCCGTTGTCGGGCAGGTCCACGGCTTTGGAGCGGGGCAGCTCGGCCAGGGCATAGCCCGGCGGCAGGCTCAGACTGATGACCAGCATCTCTTCGCGGGCCATGCCGAAGTCGACCGGAAAGGCGCGGGTTTCGGCCCGGAACGGGTTGGAAGGGATGCCGAAGTCCCGCAGGGGGCTGAGGTAAATCAGGTCCAGGGCCTGCTTGCCGGTGCTGGGCAGCGTCAGGCGGTAGCTCAGGGCCAGGGGCAGGGCAGCGCTGTCGGCATTACTCACCTTCAGGCCTTCATACAGCCAGCCCGCGTGCTGCCGGGCCTGCTGCTGGGAGTAGCTGCGCTCGCCCTGCTCGCGCAGCTCGCGGCGGGCCTCGGCGCCGGCATAGCCGGCAAACTCCTCGTGTACCTGGCCCCGCAGGGTGCCGTCGGCGCTGAGCTGCAGCTCCACCCGCTGCAGGTGGGTGTGGCGGTGGCGGGGGCGCAGCTCAATCCAGCGCGAAGTGCCGGCCTTGTCCCCAATCAGGCGGCCCTGCTGGTTGAGGCAGCGCTCGGGCAGCATGTCGTAGGGAAGCCGCGGGTCGGTGGCGTCCAGCACCAGCTCCTGCCCATCAGGCAAAGCCACGTGGGCCGCCACGTAGTTGAACTGGCTGAGCAGGGGCAGGCTGGCCCGGATGCGGCCGTGGCTGCGGGTGCTGAGCAGCACGGGGCTGGCCTGGAAGCCCGCCGCGCGCAGCGCCGCCACCAGCAGAAAGTTGACGTCGGCCACGTTGCCCTGGTGGGTTTCGAGGTAGATTTTTCGCAAAGGGGCCGAAGCCTGCAGGCGCAGCTCGCCGGTGCAGCGCACGGCCCTGCCCACCAGGGCGCGCACCGCCGCCAGGCGCTGCAGCTCATTGCCCGCCGCCGGGGCCGGCAGCCGGGCCAGGTCGGCTTTGAGAAAGCCTGCGGCGTCGAGCTGCTGCCCCAGCTCGGGGTCGTGGGTGATGAAGTAGTCAATCTGCTCCCAGGAGCGGCTCACATCCTGGCCGTCGTAGTTGGCCAGCTCGAAGGTCAGTCCATCCACGTAGTCGGCCGCGGTGGTCATGTAGGGCTCGGTACGCAGCGCCGGCACGTCGCGCATGGCCCAGCGGAAGCGGGGCGTGAGGCTGTGCTCGCCGGCCTTCTCTTCCAGGGCCAGCGGGTACTTGCTTTGCAGCAGTATCTTGTACACAAACTGGTGGGGCATGGCCGCCCGGTACTCGCTCCAGCGCACCGGAATGCTGTGCTGAAACTGCCAGCCGCGAAAGCTGAACACGTAGTCGGACAAGAGGGTGTAGCGGTACTCGATAACCGAGCCCTCGCGCACGTTGGGCAGGGCAAACTTGTGCAGGGAGTACAGCGCCGAAACCCGGTCGGTGAAGACGCTGCTCTCGGGCAGGGCCTGGCGCTGCACCTGCCCGCCGACGAGGTTGTAGGTGAACCCCTGCAGGTTGGTAAGGCGCTCGGCGTGGTCGGCCTGCTCGTGGCGCAGCAGCACTTCCACCTTGCCCCAGTCGAACCCGGCTTTTTTCAGAATCTTGATGCGCGTCACCCGGTCGAATTTAACCTGGGTGCGGGCGCCTTCGCCCACGATGCTGGCCATGCCGTAGTCGCAGAGGATGACGGCTTCGGCGGCGCTATCGCCCGTAAATGGTGCCGCCGACAGCAGGCGGGCATCCAGCTGGCCAAAGGCTAGGGGCTCGGGCTGGGCCTGGGCCTGCCCGCCCAGGGTCAGCAGCAGGAGAGTGGCAAGGATGTACAGGTAGTTCATATAGGGCAGCAGCGGGTAGAAAGGAAAAGAAAGGCGGGACGCTACACCAGGTCTTCGGCGGCCACCGGCTCCGGCTCTACCGCCGGGGCCGGGGCCGGCTTGGTCGACAGCGTGAGCAGATACACCAGGGCGGCCAGTGTCATCAGCAAGCTCAGCCCGTGCACCCAGGGCAGGCGCTCGGCTTTGTTGACGTAAATCCAGCCGGCGGCCAGGGCGCCCAGCCCGATGCCCACTTCCAGGGCAATATAGAGCGTGGCCATGGCCCGCCCCCGGTAGGCGGGGTCGCTGAGGTCGACGCCCCAGGCCAGCAGGGTGGGCGACACCAGCCCCGTGCCCAGGCCAAACAGCACGGCCGCCACGAGGAAGCCCGTGGGGGTGGTCCAGCCCGCCAGCAGTGCCAGCGACAACGCCACCACGGCCACCGACCAGCGCAGCACCCGCACCCGCCCGTAGCGGTCGGAAGCCCGCCCGGCGGCCAGCCGGATGGCCAGGGCGGCAATGGTGTAGCTGGTGTAGAACAGGCCTTTGCTCGACAAGCCCAGCAGCTTGCTCTGGTCGGGCACCACCGTGAGCACGGCGCCAAAGGGAAACAGGGCCAGCACCATCACCAGGGCCGGCACCAGCACACGGGGCTCTATCAGCTCGTCGCGGTGCAGGCGCAGCAGGCCCGGCCGGAACTTCTGCCGCTGGGCCGGGGCCAGGGTTTCGGTAAGGGTGCCCTGCACCAGCACCGACAGCAGGGCCACGCCCGAGGAAGTGTAAAACAGGGCGTTGATGGAGAAATGCTCGCCAATCCAGGTGCCCAGCATGGGGCCTACGGCCATGCCCAGCGTGCCCGTCAGGCCCACCAGGCCCATGGCTTCGCCGCGCCGCTCGTCGGGCACGATGTCGGCGATGTAGGCCGCCGTGCCCGTGGGCTTGAAGCCGGTGCTGAAGCCGTGCAGCAGGCGCAGCCCCAGAAACGCTACCACCGTCTGGGCAAACGGGTAGGCAAAGCCGCAGAGAAAGCACACCAGCGAGCCGAATATCATCACCGGAATGCGCCCCACGGTATCGGACAGCTTGCCGCTGAAAGGGCGCGACAAGCCGGCCGTGAGCGTGAACAGCGCGATGATGTAGCCTTTGTAATTGCCACCGCCTAAGTGGGTCAGGTGGTCGGGCAGCTCAGGTAGAAGAAGATTAAAAGAAAGGAAAAACAGGAAGGACGACAGGCACATCAGCCAGAAGCCAAGGCCATAGGGGCGGGAGGAAGTAGCGGGCATGAGTGCCGCAAAGGTCGGGAATTATGGTGGGGTGGCTGCGGAGTGGAATGGGTTTCCAGTGTGAGCTTAACGCAACTAAACTCGCGCCAGGAGGCCGAGGGACTTTTTTGTGCCCATAAAAGCCCAGGTTTTGGGCGGACTGGAGTAGTTTAATTAATTCTAGTGTGGGTTTACGAAACGCATCAACTCCTCCAGTTTCGTAAACTTTGATTCGTAGACGAGTTTCTTGAACTCCCTAGTCTTGCAGCGGCCCGCTGGCATTTGGGGCTGGCCAGCCGCTGGCAGTTTATGGTAGGGAGCGGTACATTAGGCATTGCTTTGTGCTTATGCCTCTCTTCCGATAACAGCGGTGATGTTTAGAATAGCTTATGCGCTGCTCGTCTTTCTTGGTTGCACTTCGTGTATTCTGTTCACTTTTGTGGGGGGCAGACCCTCGTTGGCAGCGTATACGTTGCAGGCTGGCCAAGCCCGTGCCTTGCGGGCTGCCGACAGCCTAGCTACTGCCACGGGCAACCTGCGACGGCTGCGGGACGGCACCGGCTACGACGCAGGAGCCCACCGACTATTGTACTTGGTGACGCAAGACATCTGCTTCAGTATCCGTTTCCGGGGCGATTCAACCGGCTGGAACGGCCGGCCGGGGACGTCCCACCTAAGCGTGGATTTTGTCAAAACAGGCGGCACCCCATTCAACGGCGGGCAGAAAAGAACGCCGGCGGAGAAAGCCCAATTAGCTGCTGCCATTCGTACCGTCGAAACCGCGTTTTTGGAACCCCTTCGAAGCGCCCTGCGGTGAGCGAGAGCAAATAAGGTTCGTGCCCTACTGGAATCAGAGTCGTTCAGATTAACAGTGCTGCCCTAAACTTAGCCCCGTTTGGTAAAAGGAGCATTTACTTGGCAGGTGCGTTTTTGCTTTGCCAGTACCGTGCGTATTCCTCGGTTAGCATGCCGCCCGGGACAAATCGGTCCGGCGAAGCGCCGTAGGTCTGGACCGCATACGCGACGGCTTCCTCGACCGAATCAAAAGCTATACTTTCCTCGGCGTCGGGGTCCAACAGCGAAAACTCGGGCACCTGCTGCCACTCCTCATCGCCTTCATCGAATGACTCCATGTAGGTAACGCTATACCGGTGCCGGTCTTCTTGGGCTAAGTAGAGCCACTGGATGGCCGTGTAGCCATCTGCCTCAGTGTGGCCTAGCCATTGTTCGGCTTCCTTGCCAAGGTGAAGCCGGGCTTGTAATTCGAGACGGGAAAGGTACAAAGCCACGCGAGCGGACTATAATTAAAGGTTTAGCAAAACGGTGGTGCCCTAAACTTAAGCCTGTTTATAGTAAAGAGCGTTTAGGGTAAGGCAACGATAATGGTATCGGGGTGATTTCCGAGCTGGCTTACCGTGTCGCGCAGCACCAGGGTTAAGCGCGAGTTGTTGGTCAGCCAGCACGTATCGAGGCAATTGTAGCGCTCGTAATCGCCCAACACGCGCTCCGGTTGCTTTGCCGGTTGTTGGACGACTTGAATGGCTGCCTGAACGGTCGCGTTGGACGGGCGATACACCACCCGAACCTGATAGCCTTTTGCCGGTATAGGGCGTACCCACAGGGTGCGGGCGGGCGTGTCCAGCAGGGATAGGTTGCCACAGGCACTGACCAGCACCAGCACACTCCCAAGCCAAACGCCGCGCAGCCGTTGTGTTGTCATCGGGCCAAAAGTAGGTTCCCTGGGGCCTTGGTAAGCACAGAGCGCTGCCTTTATTGAAACGGTGCTGACCTAAACTTGAGCCCATTCAGTTTAAGGAGCCTTTTGAACTATCATCAAGGGTTCATCCACCTTATGTTGTAGTCGATGGCTTCCGTAAGCTTTTCCATTACTTCCCTTCGCAACGGCAGCTTACCGCTTTTGACCTCGCTACTTACGCTGGAAAGGAGCGAGGTTACTACTCCACCATTGGCCAAGCTGCCTTGGTAAAAAGGAAGTTGTCATTGGTGACCAGAAAATTAAAACCTTTTTTAACCTTAACCGAATCCGGCAACAGGGCCACTACGCGCAGGTATTTTACAAACAAGGCGGATAGGCAGGCGGCTTCTGGTTTGTTCACCGAGCTGTAGGTCCCCAAAGCCTTGCTGGGAATGAGTTGCAGTGCCTGGTCACGGGTCGAGGGGGGCCGCCGCAGCTGCTACACTGTTTCCAGCACTATCGGCAAGCCATCTTTGGGGTGCTGAATGGGAATACTGGCAAACTCAACCTGGTAGCCGGCGGGCAGCTGCCAGCGGAACCGACGCAGCAGGTGGTGCATAACGAGCTTGACCTGCATCTCGGCGAACGCGAAGCCCAGGCAAAAGTGCTGCCCCGCGCCAAAGGGCGCGTACCCGAACGGACACTTCCGGTGCTCGGCGCGCCCGGCTGCAAACCGCAGCGGGTCAAACTGGTCGGGTGCGGACCAGTGAGTGGGCGTGCGGTGGTTGTGGTAGAGCAGCACGCTGACGTGGGTGTGCGCCGGAATGGTATAGCCTTCGTACACCAATTCCTGCGTGGTGTAGCGCGGAATGAGAATCAGGGGCGGGTGCAGGCGCAGCGACTCGTCCATCACGTAGCCCAGCTGCTCCAGCTGCGGCAGATGCGTCGGCTCCAGCCCCGCGGGGCCGGGGCACACGGCCTGGCTTTCGGCGCGCACCTTGTCCTGCCATTCGGGGTGAGCGGCCAGCTCGTACACCATGCTGGTGAGGGTGCTGGCCGTGGTATCGTGGGCCGCCATGAGGAAGAAAATCAGGTGGTCCACGATTTCGGCGTCGGTGAGGCGGCGGCCGTCGGCGTCTTCGGCCTGGCTCAGGTGGCTGAGCATGTCGGTGGCCGGGGCCTGGCGGCGCTCGTGCAACACGCGGCCGAAGTATTCCTGCAACAGCTGCCGGCCCTTCATGCCCCGCCGGTACTGGGTAAACGGCAGGTTGAACGGGACGAGCGTGGTCGCCGCGGCAACCAGGTCGGCCATGGCTTGGCTGAGACTGGCCAGGTCCTGCGAGAAATCCAGGTCGAAGAACACCTTGCCGGCCAGCTCCAGGGTAAGCGCCTTCACGGCCGGAAATACCCGCAGCGGGGTTTGCTCGCCCCAGGCCGCCAGCCGGCGGTCCACAATGGGCGCCATCACCTCCAGGTACTGCCGCATCGGCTCCTTTTTGAACGCCGCCTGCAGAATGCCCCGGTGTTGTTTGTGCTCCTCGCCGTCGCGCAGCATCAGGCCCCCGTGGAACAGCTCGCCGATGGGAAAGCGCCAGCCCTCCTGGCTGGAGCAGGAGCGGGCTTGTTCCACCAGCACGAACTTGTTGGCCTCGGCCCCGAGCAGGTACACGCCCGTGCGCCCAAACAGCCGCGCCTTGAACACGTTGCCGTACCGACGCTGTTTCTTGTTGAACAAATCGACGGGGCGGGTCAGGAACCCGAGCGTGTCGCCCACAAGGGGCATGCCTAAGGAACCGGGGATGCGACGAAGGGCAGCAGAAGACATTCGGAAGGAGCAAGAGCAGCTGGCGGAACCCAGCAGCCCCGAAGCTAAGCGGTAATGCCGGAACGTTATTCCGCGCCGGGTAGCCCGGCGCTGCTTATCGAACCGTGCAGGTGACGAGCAACCCGTAGATGACATGGAGTAAAACGCCGGGGCAGCGTGGCACGTTAGACCACGAAACTCCCGTATAATTCCTTCCATGCCTGCCCTCCTTGGCACCCTGCGCACCGGCACCAGCGGCATCGTTGTGCCCGGCCCCAAGGCCACCTTTCCGGCGGCCTACCAGGCGACGAGCCGCCTCACCTACTATGCCACCCTGTTTAACTCGGTGGAGATAAACAGCACCTTCTACCGCATCCCCCAGCCCAAAACGTTTGCGGCCTGGGCCGCGGAAACCGGCCCTGCCTTTGACTTTACCATCAAGCTGTGGCGCGATATAACGCACACCAAGACGCTGGCCGAGGACCTCTCCGGCATTGCCCGCTTTCTAGATGCAGCACGGGAGTTGGGCCCCAAAAAGGGATGCCTGCTCATTCAGTTCCCGCCCAGCAACACCATTCGTCAGCTAAGGGCGGTCAGTGCGTTATTGCAGGCGCTGGCAGCGGCAGACCCCGCCCACGAGTGGCGCAAGGCGGTGGAGTTTCGCCACCCCAGCTGGTATGACGATGATGCGTTTGATATGCTGGACCACCACGGCGCCAGCCTCGTGCTGCACGACAAAGGTCCCGCCCGAAACGCCCAGCTCAACGAGGGGGCAGACTTTGTTTATATGCGCTTCCATGGCCCGAAGGGAAACTACCGGGAGTCCTACGAGCGCGACTTTCTGCACGACCAGGCCGAGCAGATACACGACTACCTCCAAGAGGGGAAAGACGTGTATGCCTACTTCAACAATACCATGGGCGCCGCTTTTGAAAATGCCCAAGACCTGTACCGGCTGGTAGCGGAGCGGGCGTGAGCCGAACGACGCGCGTCCGGGGGTAGGGTGGTGCTGGTTTCCAGGGCCAGGTCGTGGTAAACCACGGCGCGGGCTTTTTCAAAGGCCGTGGCACCGAGGGCCTCCATGCGGGGCTGCTGGTCGTGGCCGGGCATGCCGTGGTTGACGGGGTAGAGCACCTCTTCCTCTTCGACGACGCTGATGAAGGAGAGGTGCAGGCGGAAGATTTGAGCGTTATTCAGGCCTCGTTGGCGGACACGACCCGCGACGGGCGCAAAATCTACCTGCACCGCCGCTGAAACCGGGCCGCGGCGTGGAACAGCTCTTTCACCCAAACGAGGGGTGTTGTGACCTCACGAAAGAAGCCGGCTTTGTTTCCGGGTCGGCCAGTACGTGGAACGGTTGCCTGCTGCCGAGACTAGCGGAATCCGGATGTCCGCAGCCTTGTTTACGCGCCCAATGTCTAACGGGGGCAACAGCAGTAACTGTAAAACTTTCCACTATTTTTGTAAGAAGAAAAACTCGGCATGGTCTTGCAGCAGCTTCTTTTTCGGTTCCTCGGGCGAGTTGGAAGCCGCTGAAGGTTCGGTGAGGTAGCTGCCTGATTTCGGGCGCATTGCACACGCGGGGGTTGTGGATTTAATACCTATGAGTGACAACTTCAAGCGGGAACTTGATGCCGCACGGCTTAAGCACATCCTCTTCAAAGCCAAGTTGCGCTCCTTCCTGTACGGCGGCGGCACCGACGAAGCGCCCGTGCGCGATGCCGACGTGTGTGCCTTGGGTCAGTGGATTAACACGGTCGCGCTGCCCCAGTTTGGCCACCTGCCGGAAACGCAGCAGCTCGATCAGGTGCACCGCCGAGTGCATCAGGTTGCTAACCAGCTGATGGACCTCCACCAGGCCGGGCAGTCGGAGCAGGCGCTGCGCGGTTTGAGCACCATCACCCCCATTACCGACGAGGTGTTGCAGCTGATAAATGCCATTGAGCAAAAGGTGCGCGAAGAGGCACGTTAACGCATCGGGTTGCTTCTGGCCTTTACCGCCAGGCTTTTGCCCACCTGCTTACGGGCTTCCTGGTCATCGTCTGGTGTTTGACCAGTCAGCACGCATTTGATTACTCAAACGATAACCGCTTGATTAGTCAAGTCCTTTGCTTTATTGCAACTTCGCCCTATTGGGTTACAATCCGCAACCACCGGCAGACGGCGGGCTCCTGGGGCCGGATACAGGTCCAACGCTTTTACTACCGTTCCCCGGCGGGGCTGGTTCCCTTGTCCTCCGGACAGAGGTGCTACAAAAGCATCACGGGTTGGCAGCCCGACAAGGAACGCCGAGGCGTCTACAGCTTCTACGTTACGAGCACAGCCCTTACCGAGGAAGAGAGGCGGCGCGATGCCTTCCCGGACAACTATCTGCTTACTACCACGCACGGCAGGAACAGTAAGCGGTTTGCCTGCTAGAGGGGGCTGGTTTTCTTCCGACCTTTGCTGCCGCACCGGGGAGCCGAAAAACGGGCTGTTTTCTTAGCCAGTCGTTGGTTTTAGCTTGTTGGGCCTACTTCTTCCCTCTGCATGATACCGTCGCTGGTCAACTCTTCCTATAACCAACCATTAGCTGTCAATACAGCCCTTTTGGTGCTGGTGGGGTGCACCCTGCTTCCCCTCTTGCTGGGAGCCACAAACGCAGGGAACGACCACCCAATTGACAGGATTTTCTATTTTCTGGTTGCGGCGCTATTAGTGCCCGCAATTAACGCTTGTTTCTTCCTGTATTCGCTCGCTAGCCGCAAGTGGACGCTTGCTGTTATCTACGGTACGCTTACTGTTGTATTTCTCCTGATTGCAAAAGCAGTGGCGTCGTTCACGGCAGGGGCATTTCAGAAAGTTGGCGGATGAGGTAAGTTCACCCAAAGGGTCAGTCCTTGAACGCATTCAGTTCAAAGTAAAGCGGCGGTGAGTGTGGCCATCTGGCTGCTCACCTGCTCCGCGGCCACGTGGGGCAGGAAGCGGTCGGGGCCGGAGGCGTGGCGGTTGCGCTTGAGCAGCTCGGCATCGAGGCCGGGGGTAGCCAGCAGAATGTCTTTGGAGGCAATCTGGGAGTTTACCCGGACTCAGGCATGCGGAGAATAAGGGGTATATTCACCGCAAATTATGCGGAGAATAGGGTCGTACATTCATCAACATCCAGACTGGCCGGCCTTTCGGTGGGACCATGCCGCTTTGGAAGCGCTGCTTGGGAGCGTACGCTACCGGCAAGGGCACTTGCTGGGGCAGCTCGAGGCCGTGGGCGTAGACCTGCGGGCCGAAGCCACGCTGCGTACGCTTACGCTCGACGTACTCAAGTCGAGCGAAATTGAAGGTGAGCTGCTGCCGCCGGCCTCGGTGCGCTCCTCCATCGCCTGGCGCCTGGGCCTGGACCGGGCCGCGCTGCCAGCAGCCGACCGACGGGTGGAAGGAGTTGTGGCCATGCTGCTCGACGCCACCCAACAGGCCGCGGCCCCGCTGACGGACACGCGCCTGTTTGGCTGGCACCGCGCCTTGTTTCCTACCGGCTACAGCGGCCTCTACCCGGTAGAAGTCGGTGCTTGGCGTACAGGGCCCATGCAGGTGGTATCGGGGCCACTAGGCCGCGAGCGGGTGTACTACGAAGCGCCCCCGGCCGAGGCCCTGGACGCGCAGATGCAGCAGTTCCTGGCCTGGTTCAACGCCGACCAGGGCCTGGACCCGGTGCTGAAGGCCGGACTGGCCCACTTCTGGTTCGTGACGATTCACCCCTTCGACGACGGCAACGGGCGCATCGCCCGCGCCATCGCCGACCTGCAGTTGACCCGGGCCGACGGCAGCGGCCAGCGCTGCTACAGCCTGTCCGCACAAATCCAGGCCGAGCGCCAGGCCTACTACGACCTACTCGAAACCAGTCAGCGCGGCCCCTTGGACGTGACGCCCTGGCTGGAGTGGTTCCTGCAGTGCCTGGGGCGGGCCCTGCAGGCGGCCGAGCACACCCTGGCGCAGGTACTGGCCAAGGCCCGCTTCTGGGAGCGCCACCGGCTGACGCCTTTTTCTGAGCGGCAGCGGCAGCTGCTCACCCGCCTGCTCGACGGCTTCGAGGGCAAGCTCACCTCGTCGAAATGGGCGCGCATCGCGCACTGTTCGCAGGATACAGCCGGGCGCGACATGGCCGACCTGGTGGCAAAGGGCGTGCTGGAGCACGAGGGCGCCGGGGGGCGCAGCACCAGCTACCGCTTAGCACCTGAAACAGAAGGCCCTTAAGTCCTATTATCAGACAGCAAAAAAGTCCCGAGTGCGTGAGCAGTCGGGACTTTTCAACATTAACCTATGCCCCTTACGCCGGTAGCATAGCCCGGTGTGTGGCCATCTGACTGCTCACCTGCTCCGCGTCCACGTGGGGCAGGAAGCGGTCGGGGCCGGAGGCGTGGCGGTTGCGCTTGAGCAGGGCGGTGGCCGCACCAGTAGGGCTGTGGGTTATTGGGTTACCTCTCCGGTCCCGTAAGGACGCCAGTAGGGGAGGGGCCGCCCTCCCGCCCACCTGCCAGCATGGCCGCCTCCTGCACCAGCTGCTGGAACTCGCGGCGGGAACCGTCGGCGTCGGGGGCTTGGGTGTGGCGGGCCAGGGTGGCGGTGCTGGCCCAGGTGGCCGTGCCGGCATAGCGGGAGCGCCGCAGCAGCAGGCCGAACTGCGCCACGGCGGCGGCCCAGCGCAGGTTGTCCGAAGCCCCGGCGATGGGCTCGCCCAGGCGGACGCCGCGCACGGGCAGGCTCAGCAGCTGGCTGGGGCCGCCGGCGGGCTCCTGGTAGCGCAGCTTCACGGTGAGCAGCTCCGCGCCGGTGTTGGCCGTGCGGGTGGGCGCGGTGGTCTGGTACTTCAGGGCATCGACGGAGGTGTTGCCCGTGGGGGGCGCCCCGGCTGGCACCACCTCGTAGAGGGCCGTGACCTGCTGGCCCGCGCCGAGCTCGCCGGCGTCTTTGCGGTCGTCGTTGAAGTCTTCGGCGGCCAGCAGGCGGTTTTCGTAGCCCAGCAGGCGGTACTCGCGCACCAGGGCCGGGTTGAACTCCACCTGCACCTTCACGTCGCGGGCCAGGGTAAACAGCGTGCCGCCAAACTGCTGCACCAGCACCCGACGGGCCTCCTGCAGCTGGTCGATGTAGGCGTAGTTGCCGTTGCCCTGGTCGGCCAGCAGCTCCATCTTGCTGTCCTGCAGGTTGCCCGCGCCGAAGCCCAGCACCGAGAGAAACACGCCCGATTCCCGCTCCCGGGTGATGAGCCGCTCCATGTCGGCATCGCTCTGCTCGCCCACGTTGAAGTCGCCGTCGGTGGCCAGGATAATGCGGTTGTTGCTGCCCGGCCGCCGGTGCTGCCGCGCCAGCTCATAGGCCAGGCGCAGGCCGGCGCCTCCGGCCGTGGAGCCGCCGGCCTGCAGCTGGTCAAGAGCGTGCAGAATGGTTTTGGGCTCGGCCCCGGAGGTGGGGGGCAGCACCACGCCGGCCGCCCCGGCATACACCACGATGGCCACGTAGTCCTGGGGCCGCAGGGCCTCGCGCACCAGCAGGCGCAGCGACTCCTTCAGCAGGGGCAGCTTCTGGGGCTCGTCCATGGAGCCCGACACGTCGATGAGAAACACCAGGTTGGCCGGCGGCAGGCTCTCGGCCGCCACCTGCTTGCCCTGCACGCCCACCAGCACCAGCTGGTGGGCCGGGTTCCAGGGGCAGGCGGCCACCTCGGCATTCAGCGAGGCCGGGCCGCTGCGCGGCTGCGGGTACTGGTAGGGGAAGTAGTTCACCAGCTCCTCCAGGCGCACGGCATCGGGCGGGGGCAGCTGCCGGTCCTGGGTCAGGAAGCGGCGCACGTTGGCGTAGGAGGCCCGGTCTACGTCGATGGCGAAGGTGCTGAGGGGGTTTCGGGCGGCGGTCAGAAACGGGTTTTCGTGGATTACGGCGTAGCTCTCGCGGTTTTCCCGGGGCGGCTCCGCGGCCGCAGGAGCCGGCGTTTCGCCGGGCGCGGCGGCTTGCTCCGGTGCTTCGGTTACCACCAGGCTTTCGGTGGAATATTGTTGGTGGCAGGCGGGCAACAGGCACGCGCCTACCAGCAGCCCCCACAGGGGGCGCAAGTGGTGTAGCTTCATGACAAAAAGAAAAGGAAGGTGAAAAGCAGCCTCCATCACGCGCCCCGCCGCAAGTCGCGACCATTGCGAGGGGCGGGCCACAACCGGGATTTCTTCGCGACGAAAACCCGGCGGCGGCACCGTGGTCCGGGCGGCCGATGCGACGGCCCGGGGAGGCAAAAGCACAGGCAGCGCGGCCTGTGTCCCTCTATACCCGCCGGGCCGGGGAGGTAACCCACCGCCCGCCGAGGTACTTCCAATTCATAGCGGTGAGCGCCGTTTCCCCGCCAGCGCGAAGGCCGGCCCGGCGTGCTGACAGCCGGCCCTCACAGGTTAGCATGTCCTGCGCCCAGGCCTGCAGCGTTGAGCGGTTTCGCCGTCAGGGTACGCCGCTCAGTAGCGCGGACTTTTAGTCCGCGCTACGTACCGCACCCTGAAACGGCTCTAGGTTGGGCCTTGAGAGGTGTATTCCGCCGCACTGAACGGCCTTATACCACTTACGTAGTGCACTGTGCGAAAATCCAGGCGGATGTAGAGACGCAATATTTTGCGTCTCGTCGTTGAACGACCCGGCAGAACATCGCTGATGTTACCACCCCGCGCCATCATTGGCCAGCTGCGTAACAGCAGAGCAACGAAGAGCGGGTACCCAGTCTCAAGCTGATTCGCTACGTGAACGAGCGGGGCTCTTATTCCACCAGCAGGGGCGATACAGATATAACCTGGGTGCTGTGCAGGCTATGGGCATAAACACCAGGGGGCAAGCCTTTCGGCTGTAATTCGTGTGCCCGGCTGGCCCCGGTACCAACTCCGCTATGCCCACGGGTAGGCTGCCGGCCGCGCCGGGCTTAGCTGCTCTTCTTTGCCAGGAAGGTGGAGGTAGATTTATGCATGGTCTTTTGAGCGGCGGGCAGCCGGCCCAAGGTGCCAATGCGCGTTTCATAGCGCAGCATTTCCGAATTGACCCGGCTGAGACGGGCCTGCACTTCTTTCTGCAGCTTTTTGGGGTTGCTCTGAAGTGCCTGGTTGGAAGCATTGGCGCTGCTCAGCTCCTGAAATTCCAGGACGGCCTTGACCACGCCATCCCCGGCGATGAGCTTCTCGGCCATCCCAACTTCCTGCATGATTTGCCAGGCTGTCTGCTGGTTAAAGGTGCCTTTCTCCAGCAGTTCATCGACGCGGCTGCCCGTAAGCTGGGCGGGTGTCGGTGGGGGCGAGGCCAGGTCGAACCCCATCAAGCCGGTAGCCAGCGAAGCCAGGCTGTCGCTGTACGACTTAATTATCGCCGGGAGCTGGCTGCCTTCCTGCTTGCCCCACCACGCCTCCTCCATCAGCCGGGCAGTGATGCGGTCCAGGCTGTGCCGGGACGCGGGCGAGAGCGTGCGGGCCTCCATCGCCGTGGAGTACTGCCCCGGCAGGAACACGTCGCGGTAGTTTTTCACGGTGAGCAGCGTCAGCTGCCGCTGGTCTTCCTTCAGCTGCGCGGCCGCCTGCTGCGGGTTCTTGGCGGGGCGTTCCTCGCGCTTGCGCTGCTGCTCCTGGGCCAGGCGCGTGAGCTGCTCATTGGCTTCCTGCTCCGCCTTTTGCTGATTGGCCTGGGCCTGCAGCTTGTCCTCGGCGTTAGCCGGCGGCATACCGGGCACTGACCGGTTCTTTTGCAGCTGCCGCATCTGGAAGTCCTGCGTCCGCTGGTTCATCGAGCGGTTGAAGTGGTCGCGGGACTGTTGGTTCTGCTGCATGGTGGGGCCCATGTAGGTGCGGCCAAACTGCGCGAAGGAGTGAAGCGGCAGGAGAAGAAAAAGGAGTAGAGAAGGTTTCAAGGCGCCGGCGATAAAAGGAGGTGGATAACTGAGCTCTGAAATTGCGAGTTGCTGGAAGCTCAAAGCAAGTTAGGGCTTTTTTACTGCTATGCCGCCGCTGACTTTTCTGGCCCCCTGCGCCAGCTCCGCCCGTCGGTCCCCGGCGGAGCCCAGCGGGCCAGGCTAGGCCGCAGCTTAGAGCGGTTGCCCTGTCCTTGTACATGTCACCTGTCTCCCCGCCCCCTTCGGATTCTGCGCATCAAGCGGCGTGGGTTGGGGTGGGGTTGAACAGCTGGAGCTCTGTACACGGTTTCGGGCCGCTGCATAAAAGGCGGGGAAGGCAATAAGAGCCCGCGAATCAGCAAGCAAATGAGGGCGGGAGCGTGGGCCCAGGCAGGCGGCGCCTTACGAAGGCCGGCAAGGAAGCGGCGAAAGGGTAGCGGGCTTTGGCCCTGGCAAGTCCCGGTTGCTTACTTTGCATGACGCGCAGCACCCGGCTGCTTCATCGACTCACCACCGTTTTTGCTTACCCGCCCATGCTTACCTCCGCCATTAAAGACGCCCTCAACCAACAGATTGCCATGGAAGCCGAGTCCTCGCAGGCCTACCTGGCCATGGCCTCCTGGGCCGAAATCCAGCCGGGGCTCGACGGCGTGACCAACTTCTTCTACCAGCAAAGCAACGAGGAGCGGGTGCACATGCTCAAGCTGATTCGCTACGTGAACGAGCGCGGCGGCTTTGCCGTGGTGCCGGCCCTGCCCCAGCCGGTAATCACCTTTCAGTCGCTGCAGCGGGTGTTTCAGGACTTTCTGCGCCACGAGATGGCCGTGTCGGCCAGCATCAACGAGCTGGTGGGGCTGGCTTTGCAGGAGCGGGATTTTGCCACCCACAACTTCCTGCAGTGGTACGTGTCGGAGCAGCTGGAGGAAGAGGCCCTGGCCCGCACCCTCAACGACAAGCTGGAGCTGGTGGGCGACGATAAGAGCGGCATCTACATGTTCGACAAAGACATTCTGCTGTTCCGCGGCCACGCCAATCCCGGCAATACCCCCGCGGCGGGCTAGCCAACAGCGCCACTTCCTTAAATAATCGGCACAAAGCCCACTCCCGGGCTCACAGAAGCAGTGCCGCACTTGTTAAAGGCTCGTCGTTGGGAGCAGCTGGGCGGCCGTCGGCCCAGCTCTTCAGGGCCGGTTTGAGAGCGGCAGTAAGTAGGCGAACGATACCACAACGGCCTGGGTAGAGTACTTGGGCGGCTCGGTGGTGTACACGCCGGCACTGCTGCCGTTTTCAATCCTCGAGCCTACGCCCAGGTTGTTTAGCCCGTGGCTGTAGCTGGCTCGCACCAGCGCTTTGCCGAAGCTGTATCCCACGCCCACTTGCAATCCAACGTCCTGTGAACGTGACGAATACGAGTCGAGGGAGTGGCCTAGGGAGGGGTCGGTGGCGGCCGGGTCGTTGGAGGTGGCGCGGTATTGTTCGCTGCCGGCTACCGGTACCTTGCCTTCAACAACGTATGTCTGGCGCCGATAGCCGGCGTACGTGTTGCGGAATGTGTAATTGCCGCCCAGCAGCAGGCCCAGGTAAGGGCCCGCAAACACCTGCCATCCCTGGCCGGAAGCCTGCAGGCTATAAGCTGCCAGCAGCGACGTGCACAGGTAGTTCAGGCGCAGGCGCTCGCTGGTGACCGCGTTGTAGGTGGCGCTGGAATAGTTGTCGTCCACCCGAAAGCCGCGCTGCGCAAAAAGCACCGTGGGCTGCAGCTGGAAATGGCCAAAGCTCAGAACCGAGGCGAAGCCCGCTTCAAACCCCGCCAGGTAGCGCGTTTGGTAAGCCCGGCCGGAGCTGGAGTAGTTGCCGTAGCCGTAGTAAGACGAGAAGCTGCTAACGGCACCTACCTGCGGCCCTACGCTAATCTGTACCTGGGCCTGGGCCGTGTGGGCAAATGCCAGGCCCGCAGGCAGCAGCAGCAGGGAAATGGGGAAGCGGCGCATAGACTGTCGGAAGAGAGTGTGAACAAGGAACGCCCGAAAGTGGGCCTTGCTGGCAGCAGTCGCTGCCTGGCAGCAAGGCAACGGCCAAACGTTAGCTATACAAAGTAATCAGATTTTGCTTTGCTGCCAAAAAGGCTGTTCCCTCATCCCGGCCCCAAGCTTGCGCGTACCCTGGCAATGCTTGACTTTCTGAAATCTATCTCGGCCAAAAAACCTAAAAGCCGGCTCGACCCTGACAAGCCGGCCGTAAGCGTGCGCGAACGGGTGTCGGCGCTACGTCACCTGCCGGCTTTCCTGCAGCTTATCTGGCGCACCAGCCCGGCGCTGTCGCTGGCCAACATTGGGCTACGGCTCCTACGGGCGGGGCTGCCGCTGGCCCAGCTTTATGTGGCCCGCCTTATTCTCGACAGCGTGCTGGCGCTTACCCGCCTGCCGGCTGAGCAGCGTGCCCTGGCGCCCTTGTTTACCCTGGTGGCGCTGGAGTTTGGGCTGGTGCTGCTGGCCGACGCCCTGGGCCGCGGCGTGGCCCTGCTCGACTCGCTGCTCGGCGACTTGTTTGCCAACCAGTCGTCTATCCGCCTCATGGCGCACGCTGCCGAGCTCGACCTCGACCAGTTTGAAGACAGCACCTTCTACGACAAGCTGGAGCGTGCCCGGCGCCAAACCCTGTCGCGCACCGTGCTGATGAGCCAGGTGCTGAGCCAGGGGCAGGACCTGGTAACGCTGGTGCTGCTGGCGGCCGGGCTGGTGGCGTTTCAGCCCTGGCTGCTGGGGCTGCTGCTGCTGGCCGTGGTACCCGCTTTCCTCGGCGAGTCGCACTTCAACGAGCGCAGCTACTCCCTCTCGCACTCCTGGACGCCCGAGCGCCGCGAGCTGGACTACCTCCGCCAAACCGGCGCCTCCGACGAAACGGCCAAGGAGGTGAAGATTTTTGGGCTCTCCGGCTTCCTCATCGACCGGTTTCGCACCCTTTCCGACGACTTTTACCGCCAAAACAAGTCCCTGGCTTTGCGCCGCGCCGGCTGGGGTGCCGTGTTTGCAGCCGTGGGCGCAGCCGGGTACTACGGCGCCTACGTCTACATTCTGGCCCGCACCGTGAGCGGCAGCATCAGCATCGGGCAGCTCACGTTTCTGGCCGGCTCCTTTGCCCGGCTCCGTGCCCTGCTCGAAGGCATTCTCAGCCGCTTCAGCTCCGTGGCCGACGGCGCCTTGTATCTGCAGGATTTCTTCGATTTCTTTGCCTTGAAGCCGCGCATTACCAGGCCCATCGAAGGCAGTGCCCACACCCGGCCTTTCCCCCGGCCCATTCAGCGCGGCTTCCAGTTTGAAAACGTCGGGTTTCAGTACAAAAATGGTACAAAATGGGCCATTCGCAATCTGTCTTTTGAGCTGAAAGCTGGCGAAAAGCTGGCGCTGGTGGGGGAGAACGGCGCCGGCAAAACCACGCTGGTAAAGCTGCTGGCCCGGCTCTACGACCCCAGCGAAGGGCGCATCCTGCTCGACGGGCACGACCTGCGCGAGTACGACCCGGCCGAGCTGCGCCAGGAAATCGGCGTCATCTTCCAGGACTTCGTGCGCTTCCAGCTGCCGGCGGGCCAGAACCTGGCCGTGGGCCGCATCGCCGAGCGCCACAACCAGGCCCGCATCGAAGCCGCCGCCGCCCAGAGCCTGGCCGATACCGTGATTCAGAAGCTGCCGGGTGGCTACGAGCAGATGATAGGCCGGCGCTTCAACGGGGGCGTGGACCTGAGCGGGGGCGAGTGGCAGAAAATTGCCCTGGGCCGGGCCTACATGCGCGAAGCCCAGCTGCTGATTCTGGACGAGCCCACCGCTGCCCTCGACGCCCGCGCCGAGCACGAGGTGTTCCAGCGCTTCGCCGAGCTCACCCAGGGCAAAACCGCCGTGCTCATCAGCCACCGCTTCAGCACCGTGCGCATGGCCGACCGCATCCTGGTAATCGAAAACGGGCAGTTCGTCGAAATCGGCTCCCACGAGGAGCTGCTCGACAAAGGCGGCCGCTACGCCGAGCTGTTTCAGCTGCAGGCCGCCGGCTACCGGTAGGGGCGTGGGCTAAAAGGGCGCTCACCCAAGTTGCGGAACTGATTAATGGCGCGGGGCTCTGCCCCGTGTCTACTATGAGCTACCAGCACGGGGGAAGGAAAGTGAAACGCTCGTGGCCGGGCCTGTGCGCGAGGTGCTGCTACTCGCTATAGGCAGCGGCTGTGCCAGCCCGTTTGTGCTGCCGGAAACCGGGTGCCGTCACCGCAAAAACCCACCAGGATGCTACCCAGCCGCATTAAGTAAATTAATGGGCTAACCCCCTGCAGAACAGCCAACCGGAGTTGATTATTTTTCGTAAGTTGACCCCTACGACCGATACCTCCTCCGTTATGAAACAAGCATTACACCTCTTACTGCTTACATTATTTGTTGGCTCCGGAATTAGTGGCTGCATGACCTTGTCGGAAGCCCGGGTTGAGTCGGACTACAGCTACAGCGGCAAGTTTCACCGCTACCGGACCTTCGAGTTTATGCAAGGCCCCGGTCTGGCCTCCGACAGTAGCGAAGTGGGCAAGGTACTGCGCGAGGCCATTCATACCCGGCTGCGCCAGCAAGGCTACCGCCCGGCGGCCAGCGGCAAGCCCGACCTGCTGGTAAACTTTCAGCTTTTTGCCGGCAACATCCGCCTGCGGGGCTACGAGCAGCAGTCGCTGGAAGAGTGGATAAAACGCGGCTACGAAGACGATGAGTACACCCCCGAGCGCATGCGCCAGACATATCAGCCGGTGAACATGCTGATGTCGGACGGCACCCTGATGGTAACGCTGATTGATGCCCGCAACCAGCGGGCCGTGTGGAACGGCTACGCCTCCGGGGTGGAAGTGCCCAACGGCATCTCCATGGACCTGCTGCTGCGCCGCACGGTGCGCTCCATCTTCGACAACTACCGCGTATTTACCGAAGGCTACCTGATGACGCCGCAGGAAGCCCGGAGCGGGGGGAGAGATTAGGTGCTGGGCTGTAACGCGGAATCCCATTCCGCGAATCCTGGGTTTGCCCGGCAGCGCGGAATGAAATTCCGCGTTACAAACTATGGAACCACTTAAAAAGCGGCGTTGCGCACGCCGATAATCTCGGCGGCTACGCTCACCGCTATTTCCTCGGGGGTCTTGCTGTTGATGCTAATGCCAATGGGCCCGCGCAGGGCAGCCAGGCTGGCATCGGAAAACCCCTCTTCGCGCAGTACGCGGCGCAGTTCGGCAATTTTGGCCTGGCTGCCCATCACGCCCAGGTAGCGGTAGGGCTGGCCCTCCCGGGTACGACCCAGCAGTTGGCGCAGGGCCTGGGTGTCGGTGCGGTAGCCCACGGTCATCACAACTACGTAGTGCTGCGGGTGGGCCGCAACTTCCGCGGCCAGATGGTCATAGCTGACTACGCGCCGGTGATGGGCATAGGTGTTGGCTTCCAGCGTGGGCAGCTCGGCCCGGTCGTCGAGCACGGTCAGCTCAAAATCGAGCAAAGCCAGCACCCGCGACAAGGCCAGGCTGACGTGCCCGCCGCCCACGATGGTAACCTGCTCGCGAAAGCCCAGCTGCTCGCGGTAAAGCCAGTCGGGCCCGGGCTGATAAACGTAGAAAGTAGGCAGAGACTGGTTTGGCAGCACCCGTAGTCCGGTGGCCGCGCTCAGCTCAACATATCCGCCGGATAGGGTCAGCAGCGCATTGACAACCAGCGAAATGCTGCCCAGGTCAGCCGCTGTGAGGGGCAGCAGCAGCACGTCCTGCTCGCCCGAGCACATCATGCCCGAGCGGTCGGCCGGAGCCTCCCGGCGATGAATCTGCGGGCGCAGCAGGGCGCTGCTGTCGCCGGTGCGCAGGCGCTGCCGGGCCAGCTCCACAAACTTATGCTCCATGATGCCCCCCCCAATAGAGCCGGCCGTTTCGTCCGGCGTCACCACCATCTTAAAGCCCTGCCGGCCAGGGCTGCTGCCCTCGCTGCGCAGCACGCACAGCAGCGCCACGGGCACACCCGTCCGCAAGCTGGCCAAAGCCAGCTGCCAAACAGGTAAGTCGCGGGGAGTGGCGGGCATGGGTTGGTTACTGGTTTCTTGGTTCCGGTTTCTCGTTGCTGTTTAGAAAGGCGTTAGAACGTCATGCTGAGCGCAGCGCAGCGTAGTCGAAGCATCTTGCCAGGGGAAGTAATTCTTGTGAATGGGTTTACTCTCGTGGTAGAGATGCTTCGACTTTGCTCAGCATGACGTTCTATAGGTATGTTTTGACTTCCTAAATAGCTTCCTCGTTAGAACAACAACTAGAAACCAGCAACCAGAAACAAGAAACTACTTCACCCCGCCTTGCTCAATCCAGCAGCGAATCATGTCCCGCTCCTCGTCGGTCATGTCGGTTTTGTTGTTCTGGGGCATGGTCTTGGTCACCACCACGCGCTGCATGATTTGGTCTTTGCGGCGCACGATGTCGTCGGGCGAGTCGAAGGCCACGCCGTTGGGCGGCGACTTAAAGATGTCGTCGGTGGGCCTGGCCGAGTGGCACTGCACGCAGCGGCGCTGCATAATCTGGTTTACCTGGGTCAGGCTTACCTGCTCGGTGCAGGTGGAGGCAGCGCCGGCGGCCTGGTTTTTGGGGGCCGTTACGAAAGCCACCGCCAGCAGCAGGGCGGCCGAGGCGGGCAGCACCCACACGCTGGTCTGGTGCTTTTCGCGCAGGTTAAGCCAGTGCTTCACGCCGGCCGTGCCCAGCGAGATAGCGGCCAGCACGGCCCAGGGAAAGGCGTTGCTGAAGGTGCTGGGGAAGTGGTTGCTCACCATCACAAACAGCACGGGCAGGGTGAGGTAGTTGTTGTGCAGGGAGCGCTGCAGGGCATTCTTGCCCAGGGTAGGGTCGAGGGGCTGGCCCAGGGTGGCGGCCTTCACCATGGCCTTCTGGGCCGGGATGATGATGAAAAACACGTTGGCCACCATGAGCGTGCCCAGCATGGCGCCGAAGTGAATGTAGGCGGCCCGGCCGCTGAACACCTGGCAGTAGAACCAGGCAAAAACGGTGGCAATGGCAAAGCCGATAACGGCAAACCAGGGCCCTTTTTTCAGCCAGGCGGTTTCGCACAGCACGTGGTAGATGGCCAGCGCTACCGCAAACGAGCCCACGCCAATGGCCACCCCCGTGAGCGGGCTGATGTCCAGCACCCGCGGGTCGATGAGCATGGAGCTGGCGTTGAAGTAGTACACGACAATCAGCAGGCTGAAGCCGGTAAGCCAGGTGAAGTAGGCCTCGTACTTAAACCAGTGCAGGTCGCGCGGTATCTCCTTGGGTGCCAGCTTGTACTTTTCGAGGTAGTAGAAGCCGCCGCCGTGCACGGCCCAGAGGTTGCCGGCCAGCTCTTCGCGCACGTTGTGGGTGCGGTTGAGGGCATTTTCCAGGAACACGAAGTAGAACGAGGCCCCAATCCAGGCGATGCCGAAGGTGATGTGCATCAGGCGCACCACGATGTTGAGCCACTCCATGAGGTGGCCTTCCCAGGCGCTGCCCTGAATGTACACGTAGAACACCCCCAGCACGTAGAACACCGTGAGCAGGATGAGGACGTAGGAAAAGCCCTGAATGGTGAAGCCGCTGTTGCCCAGCTCCCCGCCGTTGGGGCGGGTTTGGGCGAAGCGCTGCATGAAGAAGATGACGCCGAGCAGCAGGCCCAGCACGGCCAGCAGGATGAAGGCGATTAGAAATGGCATCATAAAGAAGAACTCAGTAGTCGGTAGGAAGTAGCTAGATAAGGTTGGTTTCAGGGGAAAAATCAACCGGACTGCCGAGCTGTCGTCCGGCTGTTCAGGCCCGACGCCAGCAAGGCGGTGGTATTACCAAAGACTTTCCAGACTTTTGCAGTCCTTTTTTAAATGATGCCCGCCAGAACTGAAGCTGGCGCTGGAAAAAGGCCACGAATTTACTACAAAACTCCCCCTTATGTCCACATTAGCTCTGCAAAGCCGGCGCGTGCTGCTGCCCGATGGCGAACAGCCCGCCCTGCTGCTGCTCGAAAACGGCCGCATTGCCGACATCCTGCCCCACGGCAGCGCCGTGCGCGCCGAGCTGCTCGACGTGGACGACCGCGCCATCCTGCCCGGCGTGGTCGACCCCCACGTGCACATCAACGAGCCGGGGCGCACCGACTGGGAAGGCTTCGACACGGCTACCCGGGCCGCCCTTGCCGGGGGGCTGACCACGCTGGTGGATATGCCGCTGAACTCGGCGCCGGTGACAACTTCGGTAGCGAATTTTCAGGTAAAGCTGGAAGCTACGCGGGGGCAGCTGCACACCCACTGCGGCTTCTGGGGCGGCATCGTGCCGGGCAATGCTGCCGAGGTAGAAGGCCTGATTGCCGCCGGCATACTCGGCTTCAAGGCTTTTCTGACGCACTCCGGCATCGATGACTTTCCCAATGCCACGGAAGACGACCTGCGGCAGGTAATGCCCATCCTGGCCCGGCACGGGCTGCCCCTGCTGGTGCACTGCGAGCTCAGCCAGGACGACGACAGCTGGAAGCAGAACGACCACCGCTCGTACCCCAACTACCTGGCCTCGCGGCCCAAAAGCTGGGAAGACGAGGCCATTGCGCTGATGATTCGGCTCTGCGAGGAGTTCCGCTGCCCGGTGCACATCGTGCACCTTTCCTCGGCCAACTCCATCGGCCCCATTGCCGAAGCCAAGGCCAAGGGCCTGCCGCTGACTGTGGAAACCGGGCAGCACTACCTGTTCTTCAACGCCGAAGACATTGCCGACGGGCAGACGCAGTTCAAGTGCGCGCCGCCCATCCGGGAGCGGGCCAACAACGAGCAGCTCTGGGCGGCCCTGCAGCAAGGTATCATCGACTTTGTGGCCACCGACCACTCGCCCGCGCCGCCCGACCTCAAGCAGCTGGAAAGCGGCGACTTCACCACGGCCTGGGGCGGCATTGCCTCCCTGCAGCTGGCCCTGCCGGTGCTGTGGACCGCCGCCCGGCAGCGCGGCGCCACCCTTTCTGACCTCACGCGCTGGCTGTGCGAAAACCCCGCGAAGCTGGCCGGCCTGGGCCAGCGCAAGGGCCGCATCGCCGTAGGCCACGACGCCGACCTGCTGGTGCTGAACCCCGACGCCTCGTTTGAGGTGACCCCGGACATGGTGCAGCACAAACACAAGGTGTCGCCTTACCTTTACCGGCAGCTGTACGGCGTAGTGGAGCAGACTTTCCTGCTGGGAAAGCAAGTGTACCAGCGCCCCGCCTTCACCCAGCTTAATCAGGGCGAAATTATTACCCGCTAAGGCGGGGCAGTTGTCAGTTGTTCGTTGTCAGGCTGTTCTGATAAAGCTGGCTCCAGAACATCACTGACAACTGACAACCAACAACTGACAACTAAAAGGATGCAGGACTACATTAGCCGGGCCGAAAAGGTCATGCAGCGCATCGAGCAGCTGGCTGCCATCAGCGAAGATGCCGAGGGCGTGACGCGCACCTTTGGCACGGACGCTTTTTTGCGGGGGCGCGACCTGGTGCAGTCGTGGATGGAAGCCGCTGGCTTATCCACGCGCACCGACAGCATCGGCAACCTCTGCGCCCGCCTCAGCAGCCGGAATCCGGCGGCTAAAACCTTCGTCATTGCCTCCCACATCGACACGGTGGTGAATGCCGGCAAGTTCGACGGGCCCCTGGGCGTACTCATGGGCCTGGATTTGCTGGAGCAGCTGGCGCAACAAACTACGGACCTGCCCTTTCACCTGGAGCTGATTGCCTTCAGCGACGAAGAGGGCGTGCGCTTCCACAGCACTTACCTGGGCAGCAAGGTAGTGGCTGGCTCCTTCGACCCTAGTCTGTTGGACCGGGCCGATGCCCAGGGCATTACCCTGGCCCAGGCCCTGGCGAAAATGGGCGCCGACGCCCGCCGGCTGGCGCAGGACGCCATTCCGGCCGAGCAGTGGCTGGGCTACTTTGAAGCCCACATCGAGCAGGGACCGGTGCTGTGGGAGCGGCACATTCCCGTGGCTGTGGTGACGGCCATTGCCGGGCAGCAGCGCGTGGAGCTGCAGTGGCGCGGCATGGCCGGGCACGCCGGCACCGTGCCCATGGACATGCGCCAGGATGCCCTCTGCGCCGCCGCCGAGTTCGTGCTGGCCGCCGAGCAGTTCGGGCAGGCCAACAAGGAAAAGATTGTGGCCACGGTGGGCAAGCTGCAGGTAAGCCACGCCGCCAGCAACGTCATCCCCGGCGAGGTAATCTGCAGCCTCGACCTGCGCAGCGCCGACGCCGCGCGTCTGGCCTCTGCCTACGAGGAGCTGCGGCAGCTGGCCCAGAGCATTGCCAGCCGGCGCCGCGTGCAGCTCGGCTGGAACGCGGTGCAGCAAACCGCGCCCGTGGCCTGCGCCCCGGCCCTAAGCCAGCAGCTAAGCCAGGCTATTGCCGGGGCCGGCCACGAGGTTGTAGAGCTGGTGAGCGGCGCCGGCCACGACGCCGTGCCCATCTCGGCCGTGGCCCCGGTTACCATGCTGTTTATTCGCTGCTACAAAGGCATCAGCCACAATCCCCTGGAAAACGTGGAGCTGGCCGATTTGGCCGCCGCCATCGAAGTATCCGAACGGTTTTTGATGGAATTAAAAATTAATAATTAAGAATTAAAAATTGGGCCAGGTAAGCTTTTGTAATCAGCTTGTTGCTTCGAGTTTAATTAGCCCTCATTTTTAAAATTCTGCTTCTGCTTTTTAATTTTTAATTCAAAAATTTTAATTCAACAAATGGAAATTTCCGCACTCACCCGCTCCGTCGTTACCCGCAACCATGCCATCATTGCGCCCGATGGCTACATCAACAGCAACGTGCCGGGCTGGACGGGCTGCACCACCAACGTCATCATCAACGAGCAGATGGGGGCCCGCCTCTGTCAGACCATCATCACGCTGACGGCGGCCGGCCGCCTGCAGGGACAGACCAAGGCCTCACAGATTTTCTTTTACGTGGTGCAGGGGCAGATTACGGTGGCGGCCGGCGGGCAGGAAAAGACCTTGCAGACGGGGCAGTTCGTGTACGTGCCCGTGGGCAGCGACTACCTGTTTACCAACCCCGGCGAAGGCACGCAGCTGCTGACCTTCCACAAGGTGTACGAGCCGCTGGAGGGCCACGCCACGCCGGGCCTGCTGTTTGGCGAGAAAGACGACAGCAAGGCGCCGGTGTACATGAACGACGAGGCTCTGCGCATTCAGGAGCTGCTGCCCAACGAGCTGGGCTTCGACATTGCCGTGAACATCTTCACCTACCAGCCCGGCGGCCGCCTGCCCATGGTGGAAACGCACATCATGGAGCACGGCCTGCTCTACCTGCAGGGCGAGGCCATCTACATGCTCGACCAGCAGTGGTACCCTGTGAAAAAAGGCGACTCCATCTGGATGGCGCCCTACTGTCAGCAGTGGGCCGCCAGCATCGGCAAAGAGCCTTCCGTGTACATCTATTACAAGAATGTAAACCGCTTCCCGACGGTGCTGTAATGCGGACTCTGCGAGTCCGCGCGTATGCCGTATTCCCGATGCGCACCTATTTGCGTTCAAATCGCGGACTCTCAGAGTCCGCGCTACTGCTATGACCCTGCAACAACTAAACACTCTGCCTAAACCGGCTTTGGCCGAAGAATTAACCAAGTGCTGCGGCGCTACAAACTGGGTTAATTCCATGTGCGAGATATTTCCGGTAGCCGACGAGCAAACCTTATTTGATAAGGCCAAAGCCATCTGGTATAATTTGTCGGAAGCCGACTGGCGCGAAGCCTTTACGCACCACCCGAAAATTGGCGACGTCAATTCCCTGAAGGAGAAGTTTGCCAGCACCAGCAAATGGGCCGAAGGGGAGCAGGGCGCCGTAAAGCAGGCCGGGCAGCAAACCCTGGAAGACTTGGCCAAAGGCAATGAAGCATACGAGCAGAAGTTCGGCTACATCTTCATTGTGTGCGCTACCGGAAAAACGGCCGAAGAAATGCTGGAGCTGCTGCAGACGCGGCTGCCAAATTCACCCGAAGAAGAAATTAAAATTGCCATGGGCGAGCAGGATAAAATAACCCGTATTCGCCTCGAAAAACTACTTGCCGCATGAGCCAAATAACCACTCATATTCTGGATACCACCAAGGGCAAGCCCGCGGCCGACGTAGCCATTGCCTTGTTTGCCCAGGATGGCGACGACTGGCAGGAAATTGCCCACGGCATCACCAATCAGGACGGGCGTATTCCCAACCTGCTGGCCGGCGGCATTCAGCTGTCGCGGGGCGTTTACAAGATGAAGTTCTTCACCAAGGAATATTTCCAGCGCGAGGGCACCGCCGCCTTTTATCCCTTCGTGGAAATCTGCTTCGAAATAGCCAGCACCGAGCACTACCACGTACCGCTGCTGCTGAACCCCTTTGGCTACTCCACCTACCGTGGCTCCTGATTTTTATGGTTGTCAGTTGTTCGTTGTCAGTTGTCAGGTCGTTCTGGCAAAGCTGACGTCAGAACAACCCTGACAACTGACAACGAACAACTGACAACTAAATTCCCACATGAAACTCAGCTTACAAGATTCCGATAAATCCGCCGTGCTCGACGAGTTGGGCATGGCCAACCTGCGCTTCCAGAAGATTTATCCCGGCGACCGGCCCGACCGGCAGCCGGTACACACCGTGTACGGCGGCGCCAACCTGTTCAAGGCCGATACCTGCGTGCGCATGGGCGACATTGCCCTCAACAACCTGCGCACCTACGCGCCCAACTTTGTGGAGCTGGCCCGCGTGCTGCAGCTGAAAAACTACGAGCACCTGCCCGTGCTTGAAAAAGACGTGGCTGAGCTGACCGAAAAGCTTGATGCCATGAGCCCGGAGCAGCGCAAGCAGGAGCCGGCCTGGCTGGCTTACTCGGTGTACAACAAGATTGTGAGCAAGCTGCAGCGCGAAGCCGTAGAAGACTTCCGCATCGACTTCGAAGACGGCTTCGGCAACCGCCCCGACGCTGAGGAAGACGAAACCGCCGTACGGGCCGCCAAAGAAACGGCCAAAGGCATGGACCAGGGTACCCTGTCGCCCTTCATCGGCATCCGCATCAAGCCCTTCACTGAGGACTTAAAGCAGCGCGGCGTGCGCACGCTCGACATCTTCCTGACCACGCTGCTGGCCGAAACCGGCGGCCGCCTGCCCGACAACTTCGTGGTGATGCTGCCCAAGGTGACCATTCCCGAGCAGATGACGGCCATGGTGCGCCTGTTTGAGCTGCTGGAAAAAGCCAACAACCTGGCCCCCGGCACCCTGAAGATGGAAACCATGGTGGAGGCTACCCAGATTGTGATGGACGACGAAGGCCGCAACCCGCTCATGCGCATCATCCGCGCCAGCGAGGGCCGCTGCATTGCCGCCCACTTCGGCACCTACGACTACACAGCTTCCTGCAACATCACGGCCAAGTACCAGACCATGGCCCACCCCGTGTGCGACTTCGCCCACCACATGACCAAGGTGGCCCTGGGCGGCACCGGCATCTTCCTCTCCGACGGGGCTACCAATGTGATGCCCATCGGCCCGCACCGCGGCGACAACCTGAGCTACGCCCAGCTGCGCGAAAACCAGGAGAGCGTGCACAACGCCTGGCGCCAGGCTTTCCACCACACCACGCACTCCCTTATCAATGGCCGCTACCAGGGCTGGGACCTTAACCCTGCCCAGCTACCCATGCGCTACGCCGCCACCTACAACTTCTTCCTGAGCAGCTACGACGACGCCGTGCACCGCCTCAAAACCTTCGTGGAGCGCGCCGCCATCTCCACCCTCACCGGCGACATCTTCGACGATGCCGCCACCGGCCAGGGCCTGCTCAACTTCTTCCTCAAGGCCCTGAACTGCGGCGCAATCACGGAGGAGGAAATCGAAGCGACCGGCCTCACCCGTGAGGAAATCAACACCCGCTCGTTCTACCGCATTCTGGAAGGACGGCGCGGGCGGTAAACCTCACCCCCGGCCCCTCTCCGCAGGAGAGGGGAGCCTGAGGATTTTCAACAAAAAGAGCCCATTGCTGCATGCAATGGGCTCTTTTTATTAGTGTCTGCACGCCAGCAAGCAAGGCGGCAAGTCGTTGCCCGCTCTACAGCCAGGCGGCGCTCAGGGCGTACGACACGGCCATGACCCCCGAGAAGACGGCGCTGGCCACAAAGCGCCGGCTGGTGGTCACGCGGTTCTGGATGTAGTAGTTGGCTACCAGCGAAACCGGGGCATTCAGCAGGAAGGAGCGGCCGGCTGCGGGCAGCAGGGCCAGGGAGAGCGTTTCGGCGGCACCCCCGAACACGCCCAGAAACACATAGTGCCGGGCAATCCAGAGCGGGTTGAAGTAGAGAAGCGTGAGGGCCGCGCGGCTGGTTTTGCGCAGCTGGCTGCCTTCGGCGCGGGCCGGCACCCGCGCGTCGAGCCAGCGGAAATAAGCGGGTACCTCCGTGGAGTAGAGCAAGCCGCCCACCAGGGCCATGCCCAGCAGCCGCAGCAAGCTAAACTGGTGCAGCAAAAGCGCGGCGGCGGTGTCGCCAGCGGCATAAATCAGAAAGCCTTGTATGTGGGTACCGAGGGGAATGGAGCGGGTAAGTTGCAAGTAGAAGAGGGGTTCGTAAAAATCGGGGTGCAAAATTACGAAAACCAATTCCGGCATCATAGGGCCGGCGAAAGAAAACGGCGGGTGGCGTTGAGAAGCCCGCTCCGGCTACCTCATCGCCGCTACCGGCCAGGGCCTCCTTAGCTTCTCCCTCAAGGCCCTGAACTGCGGCGCTATCACGTAGGAAGAAATCGAAGCGACCGGCCTCACCCGTGAGGAAATCAACACCCGCTCGTTCTACCGCATTCTGGAAGGACGGCGCGCGAAGAAAGCGTAAGGGCATTGACTCAGATAACCAAGTGACAAGCCTCGACCGCACGCTGCGGCCGGGGCTTTTTGCTGCTCATTTTTTCCAAATTACCCGGACGTGAGCAGCCTTTTCGCACAATGTTATGTCTGGCCGTACAGGCCAGGCGATGGGGGAGGCGCGGGCCCGCCACGATACTAATTGAATTGCTACCATCTATTGAAAACAAGCTTTAGGAGGGTTTATGACACGAAGTGAACCCTTGTTGTCTGAAAGAGCTGCTGACTTCAGGTAGTCTAAAAACTAACCTGCAGCAGGCTCCCGTCATTGTATTCTAAGTTCAAAATCCTAACCTCTCTCAAACCACCTTCATGAAAAACTGCTACTTGCTGGTAGCCGGCGCCGTGCTGCTGACGCAGTCGGGCTGGGCGCAGGCACCCTTACTTCTTAACAGCCAGACCCCCGGCCGAAATGCGTCGGCGGTGCCGTATTCATCGGCCGTGACCATGACGTTTTCGCAGCCCCTGGCGAGCAGCCAGGCCGGGATGAGCGGGGTGCAGGCCTACGCCGGGCAGCGAACCGGACGATTGGCCGGTACCAGCACGGTAAATGGCAACACGCTAACGTTTCAACCGGCCCGCAACTTCAAGCCGGGCGAGCTGGTGAACCTGACGGTGCCGGCTGGGGGCGTGCAAAGCAGCAGCGGCCAGCCGCTGAGCCAAGCCTACGTGGCACAGTTTCGGGTTGGCGCGGTGGGCGGAACCGGGGTATTCACCGGCGGCTCCGATGCATCCGTTGGCTCAAGCCCGCGCAGCCTGACGGTGGGCGACGTGGACAACGACGGCGATGTGGACCTGCTCAGCGCCGACTGGCCTTCCGGCAGTCCCAGTACGGTTTCCATCCGGCTGAACAACGGCCTGGGCGTGTACAGCGGCACCCAGTCCGTTACGCCGGCGGGTGCAGCGAATGGGCTGCTGCTGGCCGACGTAGATGCTGATGCCGACCTTGATTTGGTGCTGACCATCGGCAACAACAACCTGCTGCAGGTATTTGCCAACAACGGCCAGGGGCAGTTCACGGCGGCCGGCTCGGTGCAGGTGCCCAGCTTCCCCAGCAACGTGGTAGCTGCTGATGCCGACGGCGACGGCGACCTGGATTTGTTGGTAGCCTGCACCAACGGGACCGGCGTGGTGGCGCTGCTGACCAACAACGGGGCCGGCACGTTCCGCGTGGCCACCACCTTTGCGGCCGGCGCCAGCAACTGCGGTCCCGTCGACCTGGCCGCTGTAGATATCGACAACGACGGCGACCTGGATGTACTAACCGACAACTCCTTCAACAACACGGTTGGCGTTGCGCTCAACAACAACGGCGTGTTCACGCCCGCCGGCACCACCGCCGTGGCCCTGGGCACCACGGGTCTGCTGCAGCGCCGCATTGCCGTGGCCGACCTGAACCAGGACGGAAACCCGGACTTTATCACCTGCAACAGCTCCTTTAGCGCGGGCTCAATTAGCGTGCGCTACGGCAACGGGCAAGGCCAGTTCACGGGCGGCTACGAGCTGACCACCGGCCCGCAGCCCTTCGACCTGACCCTGGCCGATGTAAACGGCGACGGCCTGCCCGACCTGCTGACCGCCAGCAACGCCACTTCGGGCGTGGTGAACGTACGGCTGGGCAATGGCAACGGCACCTTTGGCACCGGCACCAGCAGCCAGGGTACCGATGTCGTGATTGCCGACCGGCCCCAGGCCCTGGCCGCGGCCGACGTAGACGGCGACGGCGACCTGGACCTGCTCACGGTGAACCGGCCGTACAACGGCTCGGCCAGCATCCGGCTGAACGGCGGCTCTTCGGCCCCGCTGGCGGCTACGGCCTCCACATTCAACCAGCTGACGGAGCTGTATCCTAACCCGGCCACGGGGCAGGTGAGCGTGGTGCTGCCGGCTGCCAGCAGCGCTTCGTCGGCTACGCTGACCTTAACCGATGCCCTGGGCCGCGGCGTGCGCTCGGCCACGGTAGCACTCGGCGCGGGAGGTACCACGGCCGGGCTGGACCTGGGCGGCGTTCCGGCGGGCCTCTACACGGTGCGCGTGCAGGCCGGCGGCCTGGTCGCGGTGCGTAAGCTCGTTGTGAACTAGCTCTATACGGTGCGGCTGAATAGGCAGCCCCTTACAAGCAAAAGCCCCTGACATATGATGTCAGGGGCTTTTGCTTTGCTCACTACGGAGTTTGCCTAGCTGGCCAGAGCCGTAGTAGGCCGCGTCATAACGGGTACCGGGTACAGCCCCATCAGCACCTTTTCCGGCGTCATGGGCGCGGAAAGCGGCAGCTTGCCGTCGGGGCGGAAGGCGCGGATGGCATCGCGCAGGGCGAAGTAGGCGCCGATGCCGTACATCAGCGGCGGCTCGCCCACGGCCTTGGAGCGCATGATGGCGCGGGGGTGGCCCGGCGTGTCGAGGAAGTGCACGTCGAGCACGGCGGGGGCGCAGTAGAGGTCCGGGATTTTGTAGGAGTTGAGCGAGTTGCTTAGCAGGCGGCCTTCGGCGTTGTAGCTGAGCTCTTCCAGCGTCATCCAGCCAATGCCCTGCACGGCGCCGCCCTCAATCTGGCCCAGGTCCACGGCCGGGTTGATGCTCTGGCCGAAGTCGTGGGCAATGCGTACGGCATCCACGGTGTAGGTGCCGCGCAGGCAGTCGACGGTGACGGTAGTGAGGGCCGTGCCGTACACGTGGTAGGCGAAGGGGTAGCCCTGGTTGGTTACCGGGTCGAAGTGAATGTCGGGCGTAGCGTAGTGGGCATTTTCCGTCAGGGCAATGCGCTTCCAGAAGGCCGACGACACCAGCTTTTCCCAGTTGGTTTCGGTGGGGATGCCGGCGGCCAGCACTTCCTCGTCCTTGATTTCTATGCCCTCGTAGTTGAGCGTGTACTCCGTGCTGGCGTGGCGCAGCAGGCGCTCGCGCAAGGCCCGGCAGGCCATTTCCGTGGCTTTGCCGTTGAGGTCGGCCGTGGCCGAGGCGGCGGTGGGGGAGGTGTTGGCTACCCGCGTGGTGTTGGTGCTTTCCACCTTGATGCGGCTGGGCGAGATACCCAGGGTGCGGGCAGCCACCTGCGCAATCTTGGTGTTCACGCCCTGGCCCATCTCCACGGCGCCGGTGCTGATGCCCACCGAGCCGTCGGAGTAGATGTGCACCAGCGCCCGTGCCTGGTTCATGGGCGTTTTGGTGAAGCTGATGCCGAAGCAGATGGGCATCACCGCAAAGCCTTTCTTGAACAGCTCGTTCCTTTTGTTGAACTCGGCTACTTCCCGGCGGATTTTGGGCAGGTCGTACAGCTCAGCGGCCGTATCCCAGGCCTGCTCGGCGTGGCACATTTCGGCCGGCTGGCGGTAGGAGAACAGGTCGTTTTCGCGCAGCAGGTTGCGGCGCTGAATTTCCGCGGCCGGCACGCCCAGCTCCTCGGCGGCCTTCACGATGGCGGCCTCGATGACGAACATGCCCTGGGGCCCGCCGAAGCCCCGGAAGGCCGTGTTGGGGGGCAGGTTGGTGCGGCAGCTGAAGGCCGTGGCCGTCACGTTGGGCACGAAGTAGGCGTTGGTGGCGTGGAACAGCGTGCGTTCCAGCACGGCCGGCGACAGGTCGGCCGCCGCGCCGGCGTCCTGAAAGAAGGTGGCTTCGTAGGCCACGATTTTCAGGTTTTCGTCCAGCCCGATTTTGAAGTCCGACGAGTAGGGGTGGCGCTTGCCGGTCATGCGCATGTCGGCCATGCGGTCGAGGGCCAGCTTCACCGGGCGGCGGGTGATGAAAGCGCCCAGCGCGGCCAGGGCACCCCAGGGCGTGGCCTGGTCTTCCTTGCCGCCGAAGCCCCCGCCCAGGCGGGTTACGTCGACTTCCACCTGGTGCATGCCCACGCCCAGCACGTGGGCTGTATGGCGCTGCACGGCCGTAGGCCCCTGCGTGGAGGAGATGATGCGCACCCCGCCCATCTCAGTGGGGAAGGCGTAAGCGCCCTGGGTTTCGATGTAGAGGTGCTCCTGCCCGCCGCTCTCGGCCACGCCCTCGAAAATGTGGGCGCAGCCGGCCCAGGCCGCCTCGGAGTCGCCCAGCTTGAAGGTGCGGGGCGGCACAATCAGCTCGCCGAGCCCGGCCGCCACCCGCGGGTCGGTGATGATGGGCAGCGGGTCGATGTCGACGGTGATGAGCTTGAGTGCGGCGTGGGCCTGGTGCTCGTGCTGAGCCAGCACGAGCGCCACCGGCTGCCCGCGGAAGTGCACGTGGCCCTCCGCCAGCAGCGGCTCATCGGGCACGATGCCCCCAATCTGGTTGACGCCGGGAATGTCTTCGGCCGTGAGAATGCGGTACACGCCGGGAGCGGCCAGGGCTGCTTCCAGGTTGATGCCGCGCAGCACGCCGTGCGCCAGCGGGCTTTCAAACACGGCCGCGTGCAGCGTGCCCTGCTGGGTGGGCACGTCGTCGAGGTACTGCGATTCGCCGCGCACGTGGCGCACTGGGTCGAGGTGGTTCATGGTGTTGTCTACAAACGTTCAGCAGAACGTCATACTTAAACAAAGTAGAACGTCATGCTGAGCGAAGCGGAGCGGAGTCGAAGCATCTCTACCGCAGTAGTAATTCCTTTTAAAGGATTTACTCTCGTGGTAGAGATGCTTCGACAGGCTCAGCATGACGTTCTTTATAATTATTGATTAACTAGACCAGCTCCCGCATCTGCACTTTTTCCGGCGCAAACTTCAGGAAGTGCGCAAACAGCAGCTGGCGCAGCAGCAGGCGCTTGTACTCCGCGGTGCCGCGCACGTCCGAAATCGGGCTGATTTCGCTTTGCATCACCTCATTGGCGCCCTGAATAGTAGCAGCGCTGATTTCCCGCCCTTGTAAATACGCATTGGTGCGGGCCAGCAGCAGCGGAATGGGCCCCACACCGCCGGCCGAAACGCGGGCGGCGGCAATAACGCCCTTCTCCACCCGGACCCAGGCCGCGGAATTCACGCTGGCAATGTCGAGGTGGGTGCGCTTGGACACTTTTTCGAAGTTGAAGAAGTCGCCGGCCGCCGGTGCGGGGAAGCTTATTTCCGTCACCTGCTCGTCGGGAGCTTTGTCCAGCTTCTTATAGCCCAGGTACAGCTCCGACAGCGGCAGCTGCCGCGTTGTGCCGCCGGCATCGGCCAGCGTGATATCAGCCCCCAGGGCCAGGAACATAATGGTGAGGTCGCCGATGGGGGAGCCGTTGATGAAGTTGCCGGCCACCGTGCCCATGTTGCGGATGGGCGTGCTCGACACCAGCTTGAGGTAGCCCGGTAGCCCCGGCAGCAGCTCGTTGAGCAGCTCCGACTCCAGCAGCTGGGTGGCCGTGGTGGCCGCGCCCAGCACCACGTGGCCCTCCGACGAGCGGATGCCGCGCAGGCCGCGGTTGTCGTAAATCAGGCGCACGGGCAGCTCCCGGATTTCCTCCAGGCGCTGCACCATCAGGTCGGTGCCGCCGCCAATGAGTGGATGGGTGAATGGGTGAGTGGGTGAATGATGCTCAGCTGGTGCTGCCGTCAGCTTGTCGCGCAGCTTGGCCAGCTTAGCGGGCATGTGCTGGAAGTACTGGGGCACAAACTGCTCCTGGCTGAGCCATTCCACAGCCTTCTGCCGGGGCCGCTCGGCCAGCTGGGCGGTGAGGCGGGCAGCGGCGCGCTCCAGCGACTTGTAGCCCGTGCAGCGGCAGATGTTGCCATCGATGGCCGCCAGGGTACTTTTCTCGGTGGCGGGCTTGTCGCTGAGGCTGTGGCCGGTGAGCGACATCACAAAGCCCACTGTGCAGAAGCCGCACTGCGAGCCGCCTTCGGCCACAATGGCCTGCTGCACCGGCGTGAGCTGCCCGGCCGCGGCGTTGATGCCTTCCACCGTCACCACGTGCTTGCCGTGGGCGTTGCCCAGGGGCGTGAGGCAGCTGGTCATGCTCTGGTAGGCCACCGTCTGCCCATCGGTTGCCAGCTCGCCCACCAGCACGGTGCAGGCCCCGCAGTCGCCCTCGCGGCAGCCAATCTTGGTGCCCTTCAGGTGCTGCTGGTAGCGCACAAAGTCCAGCAGGGCGCTGGCCGGTGCTTCCGCCGTGCGGATGAGCTGGTCGTTGAGGTAAAATTCAGTCATTGATAGGTCTTAGGTATTAGGGGCTTAGGTCTTAGAGCTGGTTATGAGTAGTCTGATTAGAGCCGCAATCCACATCGGCTTTAATCAGGTTTCAGGCGAAAGAAAAAAACTAACACCTAAGTCCCTAACACCTAAGACCTGAATTAATACTCGGTCTTGCCTTCTTTTTGTTCCCAGGCGCGGAAACTTACCAGCGCTTCGTCGCGCAGCAGCTGCGTCATGGGCAGCTTGCGGCTCTGCATGGGCAGGTCCAGCTCCTCGTAGATGAAATGGTCGTCGAAGCCGATGGCGGCGGCATCCTGCTTGGTGCTGCCGTAGAACACGCGGCGCGGCCGGGCCCAGTAGATGGCGCCCAGGCACATGGGGCAGGGCTCGCAACTGGTGTAGAGGTCGCAGCCGTCGAGCTGAAAGGTGCCCAGCTCCCGGCAGGCCTTGCGGATGGCGTCTACCTCGGCGTGGCAGGTGGGGTCGTTGGTGGTCGTCACCTGATTAAAGCCCCGGGCAATGATTTGACCATCTTTTACCACCACGGCACCAAAAGGGCCGCCGTGGCCGGCTTGCATTTTTTCGAGCGACAGGCGGATGGCCTCGCGCATGAAGTCAGGGTTGGGAGCTTCCATAGGGGAACAGAGCGGGTGGGAATTAGGGGAGGGCGGCAGATTATCGAAAAGGGGCACAAATAACGGCCAAAAAATGGGAAAGTCAGCCCTACCGCCGCCCGCCGCCCAGCTTGGTGGGAATGCGCACCTGCACGCCCAGCGAAGGCACGAAGGTGAGGCCGCTCAGCGAAGTGCTGGCCCCGTTCAGCAGGGCAAAGTCGCCATAGTTCTGGTAGAAGATGGACAGGGCCGGCACGAAATACACGTAGCGGTAGCCCAGCTTAAGGTTGACGAAGCCGCCGTAAGACGAGAAGCTGCGGTACTGCGTGGGCAGGGCCGACAGGCGTTGGCGGTTGTCGTTGTATACCTTGCCGGGTACAAACTCATAGCTTACCCAGCTGTGGGCGTAGGCCAAGCCGTACGACAACGCCCCGATTTCCTCTTCCGGGCCAAAGGAGTGGCTGATGATAAGGGGAACAATAAGGTCGCGGCGGCGGGCCGAGAAGCCCAGCACCTCGTTGATGTCGTCGAGAAAAGGAATGCTGGGCAGCTTGGCCCGCTGGGTGGCAAACTGCAGGCCCACGCTGGCGTAGGTGGTGCCGGTGCTGGCCCCGGCCCCGGGGCTTTCGGGGGTGCCCACCGGGCCCAGCAGCTGGTACTGGGCGTCGAACACATGGGAGCCGAAGGCATACTTATAGCCCACATCAAGGCGGGGAATAACGCCGTAGCGCAGCGACAGGTCGGAGGTGGTCTGCACCGGGTCGAGCAGGTAAGCCAGGGCGGCGGCCTGCAGGTTGTTGAGGCTGCTGCTGTAGCGCACGCTGTCGGAGCTGGCCGCGGCGCTGGCTGCATCTTTGATGGCGGCACCGGCTTTGGCAATGGGGGCGGTGGCAATGTTGTAGCCCACGTTGTAGCCGGCGCGGAACTCGTGCTGGGGCGTCACCTTGCCCGTGGCCACGATGGCGCGGGGCGCGGTGCAGCTGGTGATAAAAAGCAGGCCGGCCAGAGCCGGCAGGGAGGTGGCGCGTAGCAGGCGGAAAGCAGAAGGGGTGTTCATAAGCGGTAAGGGTAGTAGGCAAGGCCGAGAACGAAAATCAGGCCGGAATGGCTGGAACCCCGGAGCAGCGGGGCGTGTCTGCATCGATACTGGTATTGCCAGGAGCTTAATTATGAAGCATATTTGTAGTGCTTCGGCCTGCGCCCGCCTTTTGTATGCCACTGTTTCTCTTCCTGCTTGTGCATTTGCTGGGGTTGGGCTCGCCCCAGCCCCGGGCCACGGTGTACGTGTTTCTGGCCGAAACCTGCCCCATCAGCCAGGCGGCCACGCTGCCGCTGCGGGAGCTGCACAGCCGGTATGCGGGGCAGGGGGTGCGCTTCGTGGGCGTATTTCCGGATAAGGAAGCCAGCCCGGCCTCTCTCCGCAGCTTTGCCCAAACCTACCAGCTGCCCTTCGTGCTGCAGGCCGACCCCGGCCAGCGCCTCACGCGCCGCCTGCGCGCCCGCGTCACGCCCGAGGCCGTGGTGGTAGCGGCCGATGGCCGCCGGGTACTCTACCAGGGCCGGCTCGACGACTCCTTTGCCCGCCTGGGGCAGCGCCGCACCGTGGTGCAGCACCACGAGCTGGCCGATGCCCTGGCGGCAGTGATGGCCGGCAACCCCGTAGCCGTGCCCCGCACCGACGCCGTGGGCTGCTTTATCGAATAGCTTCTGGTTTCTGGTTAATGGTTTAAACGACAACCAGAAACAAGAAACCAGCAACCAGAAACCCAGAAGAAACCATGAAAATACTCCGACTCGTTCTGCTGGTTTTGCTGGCTGCTCATGCCCAGGCCCAGCAGGTTACCTTCAGCCAGCACATTGCGCCGCTGATTTACAGCCACTGCACGCCCTGCCACCGAACCGGCGAAGTGGCGCCGTTTCCGCTCACCAGCTACAACGAAGTGGTAAGCCGGGCCCAGACCATCAAATACGCTACGGGTATCCGCTACATGCCGCCGTGGAAGCCCGACCCCAACTACAAGCACTACCTGGACGAGAACACCCTGACCGATGCCGAAATCCAGCTGATTCGCACCTGGGTTGACAGCGGCACGCCCCAGGGCAACCCCGCCCAGGCCCCGCCGCTGCCCACCTTCCCCAGCGGCTCGCAGCTGGGCACGCCCGACCTGGTGGTGCCCATGCGCCAGGCCTTCACCCACCAAGGCAATGGCCAGGACCTGTACCGCGTATTCGTGCTGCCCGTGAACCTGCCCGCCGACCGCGACATTGCCGCCATCGAGTTTCGGGCCGGCAACAAGCGCATCGTGCACCACGCCATCATCGGCCTCGACACCACCCAGCAGGCCCAGGGACTCGATGCGGCCGACCCCGGCTACGGCTACACCCGCTTCGGCGGCTTTGGCTTCAACCCGGTAGAGGAAAACTGGGGCGGCTGGGTACCCGGCACCCAGGCCCGCTTCTACCCGGCCGGGCTGGGTAAAAAACTGTACCGCCGCGCTTCCCTGCTGCTGCAGATTCACTACGGGCCCAGCTACACCACCCAGAACGACTCTTCGGCTATCAACATCTTCTTTGCCCGGCAGCCGGTGACGCGCTACGTGCAGACCCTGCCCGTGATTTCGCCCCAGACGCTCACCAACGGCCCTTTTGTGCTGCCGGCTAACCAGGTGACGACCTTCCGGGCCAATCAGATGGTACCTTTCGACGTGACCCTGCTGAGCGTGCTGCCCCACGCCCACCTGCTGGGCCAGAAGTGGAAGGTGTGGGCCGTGAAGCCCAACGGCGACACCATCCGGCTGGTTAAAATCAACGACTGGGACTTCCGCTGGCAGGGCAACTACCGCTTTACCAGCCTGCTGCGCGTGCCGGCCGGCTCCCGCCTGCAGGCCGAAGTGAGCTACGACAACACCGCCCAGAACCCGCGCAACCCCTTCAGCCCGCCGCAGCGGGTGCAGTGGGGCGAAAGCACCACGGCCGAGATGCTGCTCACTTACTTCGACGCCGTGCCCTACCGCAGCGGCGACGAGAACATCGTGCTGGGTATTTCGCCCAGCGTGGTGCCCGCCCCCAACTTCACCAACCTCAGCATATACCCCAACCCGGCCAGCGGCGGCGCCACGGCCAGCTTCCAGCTCAAGCGGCCCAGCTCCGTTTCCCTGGCCATCTTCGACAACATGGGCAAGCTGGTGCGTACCGTGGAGCAAGCCCGGGCTTTCGGAGCGGGTACGCAGCAGGTGCCGCTGCCCCTGGAAAGCCTGGCCGCGGGTATCTACTTCCTGCGCCTGGAAACGCCAGAGTTCAGCCACAGCGAAAAGCTTATCATTGATAAGCGCTGATTTTTCTGATTTCGTTGATTGTTAAAGCCCTGACTTCCTCAAGTCGGGGCTTTTGCATAGGGCTGCCCGCAGTCCACCGGCTTACGCTGGCTTATAGCCTTAAAGCAGCGCAGCGAGTGTGACTGCAGCCGATGGTGAGGCGGGTTTGCAGCTCGCTGCCGTAAAGCGGCAATTCCAACTGGCTTATTGCCCGCCGATGGCGGTGCATTTCTGATTTACTTGGATTGACGCGGCTGGCAGGGCAGGCGCCGTGCCCGTCGCTGGAGGCGCAATAGCAGGGCGAGTACGGATGGCGAGCGTACATTACCAGGCATTTCAGAAGCGGTTTATGGCCTCTCGTACTTTCTGGTGGTTTACAGCCAGCACGTTAATCGGTTGCACCTTATTTATTCTCTTTATAGACCAGCCGGTTGCCTGGTTTATTTACCGAAATTTGGAAGGGCTTAGTCCGCTATTTGCAGCCGTCACCTTACTGGCCGAGCAAGCTTACGCCGCTGTAATAGAGCCTCAGGTTTTGGGGCTTCCCATACTCATTACAGGTTTACTGGGCAGCTTTCTGCTTGTGCGAATACTGCTCAAACGGGCATGGGGAACTGTTTTTTTAATGGTTCTCCTGGTTCATCTCAGTAGTCAGATAGGAGCTAATATTCTCAAAGTGACTGTTCATCGGCTGCGTCCGGAAGTATTGTTCGAGCAAGGGTATAGCGGGTGGGGCTTCTGGCAGGCAGGGCCCAATAATGACTCCTTTCCTTCCGGACATGTGGCTGGGTTTTTCAGCTTGTTCTGGCCTTTTGTGGTCGCTTTTCCGCGCTACCGGTTTCCACTAGTAGCCCTCCCCATCCTGATAGGCATTGGTCGGCTTATTCCTGGTTACCACTACGTGTCAGATGTTTGGTTTTCAGCTTGGATGGTTATTGCTTTTACGGAGCTATTCTACGGCTTGGGCCTCATCCTCAAGAAGCGTAAAGTAAAATTCTGGGCAAAAAGCTGACGCTGCGCTGCCCGCAGTCACTATGGAGCGCAGCTACACGACCCATAATCGTAAAACTGCGGCCGGCACGCCTGCTGCGTGCAGTTCGCAGCTTTCAGCCCATGGAAATTTTTGCTTCTTTACCACGAAATCCACTGCTTCCTGTCGAGGAAAAAATCAGCGGAATCAGTAAAATCAGCGGTAATCAGCGATGAACATATTATACGGTGTGCCCGGCGAAGGCCTGGGCCATGCTACCCGCAGCAAGGTGGTGATTGGCCATCTGCTAAGCCAGGGCCACCAGGTGTGCGTGGTGAGCAGCAGCCGGGCCTTTAAAATGCTGGACGCGGCCTTCCCGGGGCGCGTACACGAAATCCGGGGCTTTCACCTGGCTTACAAAGGCCTCACGGTAAGTAAGTCGCGCACGGCGGCGCTCACGCTCAGCACAGCGCCGGAAGATTTGCGCATCAACTTCGCCAAGTACCGCGAGCTGCTCTGCGACTTCGAGCCCGAGCTGGTGATTTCCGACTTCGAGTCGTTCAGCTACCTGTTTGCTAAAACGCGGCGGCTGCCCATTATCAGCATCGACAACATGCAGATAATCAACCGGACCGAACTCAACGTAGCCATTCCCAAAGAGGAGCGGAGCAACTTCCAGCTGGCCCGCAACATCGTGAAGCTGAAGCTGCCCCGCAGCCGTCACTACTTCGTCACGACGTTTTTCGGGCTGCCGCTGATAAAGCCCGACACCACCCTGGTGCCCCCCATTATCCGGCCCGAGATTCTGGCGGCGCGGCCCAGCAAAGGGCAGCACGTGCTGGTGTATCAGTCGGCCACTACCCAGCAAAACCTGGTGTCCATTCTGCAGCAGCTGCCCGGCCAGGAGTTCCGCGTGTACGGCTTCAACAAAGAGGAAAGCCACGGCAACGTGCAGCTGCGCGCCTTCAGCGAAGCCGGCTTTATCGAAGACCTGGCCAGCAGCCGCGCCATCGTCACCAATGGCGGCTTCTCGCTGATTTCGGAGGCCGTGTACCTGCACAAGCCCATCTGCGCCATTCCCATCCCGGCCCAGTTCGAGCAGTGGCTGAATGCCGCCGAAGTGGAGAAGATGGGCTACGGCCGCCACTTCCCGGCCATTACCGCCGACAGCCTGCGGGCCTTCCTCTACGACCTGAGCGGGTTTGAGAATGCCCTGGCCGGCTACTTCCAGCAAGGCAACGAGGTGTTGTTTGCCCAGCTCGACGCGGCCCTGCAGCAGCTGGCCGGCGAGCTGCAGCCTGAGCGGCCCTAGCCACCATGCCGCCGCTTTCAGAGCTGCGTCGTACAAGCTACAGCAATTCCCAAGTCGGAGTACAGACTTCGTTCTACCGTCCGCCTCACCCCCCGCCCCAAAAAATGCTTAATTCGCATTTCCGAAAGGGAGAGGGGGAGCCGGTCTGGAATAACCGTACAGCAACTTGGGATTTGCTTTTAGTCGCTCCCGACCCGGGATGATGTATTACCCACGCATTGTTCATTGCTAACTGCCCCTTTGCCTATGCCCAGCCGTACTCTTCGCTTCTGGCCTTTGCTGCTGCTGCTGGCCGCCTGCGCCCGCACCCCGCGGCCCAGCGCCAGCGCCGCCAACAAGTTCACCGATGCTACCCTGCGGCAAATCGGCACGGCCCAGGACGAGCGCAACACCAGCGCCCTGCTGCCTTTCCTGACCAGTGCCAACCCTACGTACCGCCGCGAGGCCGCCCTGGCGTTTGCCTCGGTGCAGGAAAAGCTGGCCAGCCCTTATCTGCTGCCCCTGCTGCGCGATGCCGACCCCAGCGTGCGCCGCGCCGCCGCCTATGCCATTGGCCAGACCGGCGACAGCACTGCCGTGGACTCGCTGCGCGTGCGCGTGCTGAAAGAGCCCGATGGTTTGGTGCGCCGCTACGTGCACGAGGCCCTGGGCCGCTGCGTGACCCGGACGAGCCTGCCCGAGCTCTGGCGCGTGGAAACCCTGAACGACACGGCCCGCATGGCGGCCCTGGCCTGGGGCCTGGCCCGCGCCTCCATGCGCGGCATCAGCTCGCCGGAAGGTATCCGGCGCACGGTGCTGCTGCTCAACAGCGACAAGCCGCTGCCCGACCCGGGCCGCCTGGCCGCGGCGCTGGCCCTGGCCCGCACCCGGGGCCTCGACGACGACCTGGCGCGCCTGGCCGGCGCTACCCTGCTGCGGGTAGCGGCCAAAGACAAGTACTACGCCGTGCGGTCGGCCGCCGCCACGGCCCTGGGCAAAGCCGCGCTAAGCACCAAAGGGGCGCCCGAAGCCCTGGCCCGGCTGGCCACTAAAGACGCCGACTACCGGGTGCGGGTAGCTGCCCTGCGCGCCCTGCCCTTCAGCACCGAAACCTACGCGGACAGCCGGGCCGCGGTGTTCAGCGCCCTGGGCGACGGCCGCGAGCCCGTGGCGCTCACGGCTGCCGAGTGGCTGCTGGCCCACGGCAAAGGCGAAACCGGCCCCGCGCTGAGTGCCCGTGCCGACCGCATCAAGCCCTGGCGGGTGCGGGCCACCCTGCAGGCTGCGGCCGTGAAGATGGCCAGCCCCGCCAGCCGGCCCACGCTGACCGAACGCCTGCAGTCGCGCTATGCCTCAGCCCCTACGGTGTACGAGAAAGGCTACCTGCTGCAAGCACTGGGCGAAGACCCCCAGTCTTTCAACTTCATTCTGAAAGAAACCTTTGCCCCCGGGCAGTCGCCGGTGGTAGCAGGCTACGGGCTGAACACCCTGGTGGCCCTGCGCCGCAACAGCGCCTTCCCGGCCGAGCGGCAGGCCGACTTTGCTGCGGCCATGCGCCAGGCCCTGGGCACCGGCGACGTGGCCCTGCTCAGCACCGCCTCCGAAGCCCTGGCCGATGCCAAGCTGTACGCCCAGGCCCAGCCCGCCGACCTGCAGGCCCTGCGCCAGGCCCAGGCCAAGCTGCAGCTGCCGCGCGACATCGAAGCCTGGCAGGGCCTGCAGGCGGCGCTCGACAAGCTGGAAAAGGCGCCTAAGCCCACGCCCGCGCCCATCGGTACGGCCCAGCAGCACCCCATCGACTGGAGCGTGGTGCAGAGCGTGCCGGCGGGCCAGCAGGTGCGGCTGCGCACCAGCCAGGGCGACATCCTGCTGGAGCTGCTGGTAAACGAAGCCCCCGGGGCCGTGGCCAGCTTCGTGACTCTGGTTCGCAGCAAGTTCTACGACAACCTGTACTTCCACCGCGTGGTGCCCAACTTCGTGGCCCAGGGCGGCGACCCCCGCGGCGATGGCAGCGGCAGCGCACCCTACACCCTGCGCTCGGAGTTTGGCGACCTGCGCTACCAGGAAGGCAGCGTGGGCCTGGCCTCTTCCGGCAAGGACACCGAGAGCTGCCAGTTCTTTATCACCCACGCCCCCACGCCCCACCTCGACGGGCGCTACCCCATCTTCGCCCGCGTGGTGGGCGGCATGGACGTGGTGCACAAGCTTGAAATCGGCGACCAGATACTGAGTATGGAGCTGGTAAACCTGCAGTAGCGCGGAATTGCAGTAGCGCGGAATTGCATGCCGCGGTTAGAATAGCCGGCAGGGTTGTAGCGCGGAATTGCATTCCGCGTTCCTTCAACTCAATGGCCCAAGGTCGCGGAATGCAATTCCGCGCTACAGCGCAATGTCTTGGCTTGCTGCCAGCGCACTGGCATCCTCCCGGATAAAGCCGGCCAGGGCGGCCATGGCTACTGGGCTGATTTCGATGCCATGACCTATGTTGGGCAGCACCAGGGCCTGGCGCAGGGTTTTCAGGTGCCGCCGGGCTACGGCCAGCGACTTCTGGTAGGGAAAAAGCAGGTCTTTGTCGCCCAGCAGCAGGTACACGGGCACGCTCACCTGCTCCAGCTCCGCCGCCGTCATGGCGTAGGGCTTTGGGGTGTTGTCGCGGTACTCCCGGATGGCAAACACCTCGTAGTCGACCAGCAGTTGCATGGCCGGGGCCGACAGCTCGTGAAAGCCCGAGCAAAACACGGCGGCATTCAGAAACTTCCGCACGTTGGCTTCGCTGGGGAAAGCCAGGGGCATCAGGTTGTAATACAGGTTTTTCAATCCCAGCGAAAAGGGCTGCAGGCAGCCCGGGTTGAGCAGGGCCAGGTGGCTAATCCGCTCGGGCGCTACCTGCGCCAGCTTCAGGCCCAGCAAGGCACCAAACGAGGCGCCGGCCACACCCACCCGGTCCAGCCCCAGCTGCTGGAGCAGGTCGGCGGCCCAGTGGCCGTAGTCCAGGGATTTTATCTTGGGGGTGTAGCCCGCGCTCAGGCAGGGCTGCCCGTTCACGTCCACCAGGTAAATGCGGTGCGTCTCCTTGAGCGGGGCCAGGTTGTTGTCGAGGTCCCAGAACAGCCCGCAGGTGCGGAAGCCGGGAAAAATCACCAGCGCCGGCCAGCTGTGCTGCTCGGCGTTCAGGCTCCACACCACCGTGGTGCCGAGCTGGCTGGGCACTTCCTGGCGCTGGTAGCGGCACTGGTTCAAGGTTTCAATGGCTTGCGTCCAGCTGCTGAAAAAGGCCTGGGCCCGGGCCGGGTCTTTGAAGAAGGAGTGGTGCGGTGCGTGCATACGAAGGGGACATTGTAGGCCACAAAGCACGCCCGGGCTGCCCGGCTAAATGTTGGTACATACCAACATCACCAGCGGGTGGAGTTGTAGAGCTTGCTGAAGTTGGTGGGGTTGATGTGCAGGTAGTTGGCGATGTACTTGTGGGGCACCAGGTGAAACAGGTGGGCGCTGCGCTGGGCAAAGCGCTGAAACCGCTCCTTGATGGTGAGGGCATGAAACTCCTTGTGCCGCGTGATAAGGCCCACCAGCTTGGCTTCTATCATCTTGCGAAACAGCCGCTCCAGTGGCTGCGACTCATCGAACAGCTCCTGCAGGCGCTGAAACGAGATGCAGCCGAACTCGCTGTCGCTCAGCGCCCGGATATTGTCCTGGGCCGGGGTCTGGTACAGAAAGGAGTCGGGCAGGCCAGCCAGGGAGGGCGCGTAGAAAAACGTGGTGACGTGCTCGGTGCCCTCGTGGTCGAAACAGGTGATTTGCACTCCGCTGTACACAAACATCAGCTCTTTCTGCACCTGGCCGGCCTGAATCAGGAACTCACCTTTTTTAATGGACAGGGGCCGCAGCTCGGCCAGCAGCAGCTGCAGCGATGCATCGTCGATGCCGGGGTGAAAACGCCGCAGAAAAGTTTTGTAGTCGTCGGGAGTGGCCGTTGGATTCATCAGCACGAAAATACGGGGCCGGGCAGCAGGCGGGCTGTTGTAAACCGGCCGCAGTCTGCTAAAAAATATTAATGTTGTGTTTTTTCGAGATTGTAATGCGGGAAAATCGTGTATTTTTACCGGCCCGACCGCCAGCCGTCTACTCACCTGAGCTGGTTGGCATCCTGCTCTTCCTGCACTGCTATGTCTGCACCTTCTTTGGTTACACCCGCTTCCACCGTGGAGGAGCTTCTGGCACAGCTGCAGCAGGAGCGTGCCCGCCGCGAGCAGGCCGAAGCCCGGCAGGCCGAGCTGGAGCAGGAGCTCCAGCAGCAGCGGGAGTTCTACGAGACGGTGCTGAACGAGATGCCCACCCCGCTGACCGTGCTCACGCCCGACTACCGGTACCTGTTTGTCAACCCGGCGGTGGAGCCGCAGGCGGAAATCCGGGAGGCGCTGATTGGCAAAGACAACGCCGAGGCCTGCCGCATTCGCAACCGCCCGCCGGGGCAGGCCGAGCAGCGGCAGAGCCTGTTTGAGCAGGCCGTACGCGAGCGCCGGGCGGTGAGCTGGGAAGAAAGCATTGCCTACCCCCACGGCAGGCGCTACCTGTTGCGCTGCTTTCAGCCCGTTTTTGATGCCAGCGGCGAGCTGCGCCTCATGCTCAGCACAGGTTACGACATCACCGAGCGGCAGAAAGCCGAGGAAAAGCTGGACGAGCAGCGGGAGTTCTACGAGAGCATCCTCAACCACCTGCCCTGCGACATCGGCATCTTCGACCACGAGTACCGCTACGTGTACGTGAACGAGCTCGGCATCAAAGACCCCGCGATACGGGCCTGGGTTATTGGAAAGAACGACCTGGAGTACGCGGCCTACCGCAACCGTCCGCGCGAAATTGGCGAGGTGCGCTTTGCACGCTTCGACGAGGCCGTGCGCACCCGCTCGCTGGTAACATTTGAGGAAAGCTTCCTGCTGCCCGAGGGCGAGCGCCGCCTGCTGCGCTGCGTGCAGCCCGTGTTTCACCCCGACGGCTCCCTGCGCATGCTGCTGGGCTACGGCCTCGATATCTCCGACCGGCACCGGGCCGAGCAGAAGCTGGCCGAGCAGCGCCAGTTTTACGAAGCCATTCTTACCCATCTGCCGGCCGATGTGGCCGTGTTCGACGCCCACCACCGCTACGCGTACGTCAACCCCCTGGCCATTCAGAACCAGCAGGTGCGCGAGTGGATTATCGGCAAGGACGACTTTGAGTACTGCGCGTACCGGCAGAAGCCCCGGGCCCTGGCTGAAGGCCGCCGCAAGCTGTTTCTGCAGGCCATCCAAAGCCGGGAGGAAGCCCAGTGGGAAGAAGCCATTGCCACGCCCGAGGGGCCGCGCTACCTGCTGCGCCGCTTCCGGCCGGTATTCGACAGCGACGGCCACCTCCTCATGGTGGTGGGCACCGGCGTCGACATCACCGAGCGCCACCTGGCCGAAGACCTGCACCGGCAGAGCGAGGCCGTCATTCACGAGCAGCAGAAGTTTATCCGCCAGATAGTGGATACCATTCCCGATGTGCTGTACGTGGTGGACCGCCAAGGCGAAGTGGCATTTTCCAACGAGGCCTTTACCGCCTTTATGGAGCGCAGCAACTATGCCTACGTGCGGCCCGACGAGTACCCCGAGCAGGCCGCCGAGCGCCAGAAGTTTCAGGCCTGGAATGAGATGGTAATCGACCAGCAGTGTGTTATTCGCGAGGAAATGGCCCTGAACTTTCCCAGTGGCGAAGTGCTGCACTACCTCGTCGACAAGCGGCCGCTGGTGCGCAGCGATGGCACGGTAGAGGTGCTGACCATCAACACCGACATCACCGAAATCAAGCACATCCGCCAGAACCTGGAGCGCAACGCCAAGCAGTACCGCGACCTGATGCAGTACACGCAGGCCCTGATTTGCACCCACGACCTGCAGGGCAACGTGCTGTCGGCCAACCCCGCCCTGGCGGCCCTGCTGCAAATGCCCACCGAACAGATACTGGGCCTCAACCTGGCGCAGGTAATGAGCGAGTCACGCTACGAGGAGTACAAAAAGTACCTGGCCAACTTCGAGCACCTGAGCGAAGCATCGGGCATTCTTCCAGTTACGCTGCCCGTAAACCAGGAGCGGCGCTACCTGCTCTACCACAACTGCCTGGTAGCCGAGGCCGGGCAGGCGCCCTACATCATCGCCTATGCCCAGGACGTAACCGAGCGCGTGCTGGCCGAAAAGCAGCTGGAGCGCGCCAAGCAGGCCGCCGAAGCGGCCGTGCGTACCCGAGAAAGCTTCCTGGCCAACATGAGCCACGAGATTCGCACGCCCATGAACGCCATTCTGGGCATGACGCAGCTGCTGGCCCAGACCCCGCTGAGCAACGTGCAGGACAACTACCTGCAAGCCATCAGCACCTCGGCCGAAAACCTGCTGGTTATCATCAACGACATTCTGGACCTGAGCAAGCTCGAAGCCGGCAAGGTGGCCCTCGAGGAGGTGGGCTTTGTGCCGGCCCGCCTGTTTGCCCAGATTGAGAAAACCCTGCAGTACAAGGCCGAGGAAAAAGGGCTCTCCTTTGTGACGGAAGTCAGCGCAACCGTGCCGGAAGTGCTGCGCGGCGACCCGTACCGCATCACGCAGGTGCTGCTCAACCTGGCCGGCAACGCCATCAAGTTTACCGAGAAAGGGGAGGTGCGCATCAGCTGCGGCCTGCGCGAGCAAACGGAGGAAGGCGTGGAGGTGGAGTTTACCGTGGTCGACACCGGCATTGGCATCGACTCGGAGTATGTGGCCGACATCTTCGAAGAGTTTACGCAGGAAGACTCGTCCATCACCCGCAAGTTTGGCGGTACGGGCCTGGGCCTCAGTATATCACGCAGCCTGGTTCACCTGATGGGCGGTGAGGTAATGGTGGAAAGCAAGAAAAACAGCGGTACCCGCATTTGCTTTACCCTGCGCCTGCCCGTGGGCACGGCCGCCGACGTGCCCGAGCGCGGCGTGCCCTCCGGCGTGGGTAGCCTGCGCGAGTCGCTGCGGGGCAAGCACGTGCTGCTGGTCGAAGACAACCGCTTTAACCGGCTGATTGCAAGGGCTTTCCTCAACAACGCCAACGTGGATGTAACCGAAGCGGAAAACGGCGCCCTGGCCGTGGAAATGCTGCGGCAGCAGGCTTTCGACCTTATTCTGATGGACGTGCAGATGCCCGTGATGAACGGCTTTGAGGCCACGCGGGCCCTGCGCCAGGAGCTGGGCCTGCGCACGCCCATTATTGCCCTTACGGCCAATGCCGTGAGCGGGGAGCGTGAAAAGTGCCTCGAAGCGGGCATGAACGACTACCTGGCCAAGCCCTTCCACGAGCTGGAGCTGCTGAAAATTGTGGCCGACTGGTCGGGGCTTGCCGAGTATAGAGCCGGCGAGGTAAGCGACGGGCTGCTGCCCGTGGCAACACCGGCCGGCGCCGACGCCCGCCTGTATTCGGTGGAGCATCTGCGCCAGCTAAGCCAGGGCGATGAGACGTTTGTGGAGTTCATGCTGCAGACCTTCCTGGAAAGCTGCGAAGAAGCCCTGGACACCTTCGGAGAGGGCCTGCGCCTCCAGGACGTGGGGCTGCTCAAAACCACCGCCCATACGCTCAAGCCCAGCCTGGCTCACTTTGAAGCGTGGCAGGTGCTGCCCCCGGTAGAGCAGCTCGACGCCTGGAAGGGCGCTTTCTGCCCCAACACCCTGCCGGGCCTGGTGTCCAACACCGAGCAGCTGCTACGCCCCGTGCTGGCCCAGGTAGCCCAGGACCTCGACCTACGCCGACAGGTAGAAGCTGGGTGATGAATTCGAAAAATAATGGATTAACAATTAGGCTATTGCAGCTGGGGTAGAAGCAGAACAAGCAGGGGAATAGCGTTTTTTTTCGTCCGGCTTGTAACACGTTGGCGCAAGTGGCGACTGATATGCCAAATTAAGCCGCCATGCCCCCTGTTGTTTCTGTCGATTTTACCGCTGCCCTGGCCCAGTACCAGGCCCTGCTCTGGCGCGTGTGCCGGCTGTACTGCACCGATGAAGACGAGCAGCAGGACCTGTACCAGGAAATTATGCTGCAGCTCTGGAAAGCCTGGCCCCGCTACGAAGGCCGGGCCAAGCTTAGCACCTGGCTGTACCGCATAGCCCTGAACGTAGCCATCTCCGCCGTGCGGGAGCGAAAGCGCCGCCCGGCCGCCGCGCCCCTGAGTGCGGCCACCCACGCGCTGCCGGCGCCCGCCCCCGATGGCCCCGATTCCGACGAGCTCGCGGCGCTGTACCGCGCCATTGCCAGCCTGTCGCAGCTCGATAAAGCGCTGGTGCTGCTGTACCTGGAAGAGCGCCCCTACGAGGAGATTGCTGAGATACTGGGCATCACGGCCAACAATGCGCGGGTGAAGATGCACCGCGCCCAGGATAAGCTTCGTCACCTTTTACTTCCTTCTAAATGAACCTCGACCATCTCTCCCGCGCCTGGCAACAGCAAGGCGCCCCGGCCCGCCTCAGCAGCTCCCTCAACTTGGCAGAAGTAGTGTCGCGACGCTCCGATAGTCCGGTGGGCCGCATGCTGCGCAGCCTCTGGTGGGACGTGGCCTCCCTGTTCCTGGCACTGCCCCTGCTGTGGGCATTGCTGCAGCTGCGCGGCCCTGTTGTAGAGCCCTTGGTGGCGGTGATAGCCGTGCTGGTCGCGGGCTCGGTGCCGTACTACCTCTACAAGCTGGTCGTGCTGCGGCGCATGAGCGACAACACCCGGTCCGTAAAAGTGCACCTGCAGCAGCAGGTACAGAGCCTGCGCCGCCTGCTGGGCCTGTACTTTCATGCCACCCTGGCCGTTACCCTGCTGATAGCCGGCGGGCTGGCTTATGCCGCCGGCCGCTACGGCTGGGCGGCCCTGGCCCAGCCGGCCGAGGGGCGCTTTCTGCTATGGCTGGCCCTGACGCTGCTGCTGAGCTACCTCATCACGTACTGGTGCCTACGCCGGCACATGCAGCAGGCCTACGGCCAGCACCTCGACCGGCTTGAAAGCCTGTTGCAGGAGCTGCAGGAGGAGGCTACTGAGGGCTAATGCCTTATTGAAGGCGGAAGAATACTAAGAGCGGTGCTGGTTCGCTAAGGGAAGCAAACCCGATAAAAAGCAGGTTTGCTTCCCTTAGCGAACCAGCACCCTGATACAGAAAATAATTCTTTGTAAACCAGGGGGATGGTGTTGGGTAATGGCTTAAGCATAGTACCTTCAAGGTATTAAGCTGGTCTGGCAGCTGCGGTGCTGCTCTGTGGCTGGCCCGCGCCTGCCTATGCCTTTACGCTGTACTTTCAATTTGGTCGCAACGGCCCCGTGCCCGGCAAAGCCTGGCTGCACGAAATGGCTGCTTGCTAGCCTCTGGCTCTGTTTGCTAAGCCTGGGTGCCCAGGCCTCTCACCTGCTGGGCGGGGAAATGAGCTACCGCTACCTTGATGCCAACGGCAGGCCCGGACGCCCCTTTCGCTACGAGCTGACAGTGGGCATGTACATCAATGCGGATACCGTGCCGGGCAGCCCAACGCAGTCGCAGGTGCCCTATGGCCGCACCTTTGTGCGCGTGGGCATCTACCAGAAAGGGGGCATCCTGGATGGCGAGGCCCTCGACCAGCTCATTGTGCCGCGGGTATCGCTGCGCTTCGCCACGCCCCAGCCCACGCCGGGCTGCCCGCCCACCACGCCCGTACGACTGGCCGTTTACCGCGACACGGTGGAGCTGCCCATGTCGGCCGGGGGCTACTACGCTTACGTCACCGATGGTACCCGCAACGCGGCCATCCGCAACATCGACTTGAGCTTCCGGCCTTCATCCCAGGAAAACATGACCCTGTACCTGGACATGGCCCCGCCCCTTATTCGCAATGCCTCGCCTACATTTTCGGATACGGCCGTGGCGCTGGTCTGCCAGGGCGACACGGTGATGCTTATCAACAACGCCACCGATGCCGATGGCGACCGGCTTGTCTACGACTTTGGGGTTCCTTACTCAGCCAATCCTTCGGGGGCCAATACCGTGCCGCCGGCCCGCTTTGTGCCCCCGCCGGTGCTGGTGCTGTACGCGCCGGGGTATTCGGTAAGCCAGCCTTTTGGCACGGCACCGGGCAATATCGCCCAGCTCGATGCCAGCACCGGCCTCAGCACCTACCGGGTGCTCACCCAGGGCCGCTACGTGGTGGCGGTCGACGTGTCGGAGTACCGCCAGATAAACGGGGTGGAGGTGCTGGTGGGCCGCACCCGGCGCGACATCCAGCTGGTGGTACGGGTGTGTCCGGCCGGCGCCTCGCCCACCCTGGCTCCGCCATCGGTGGTGCCGCGCAGCTACGTCATTGAGGAAGGCCGCCTGCTGAGCTTCCCGCTGTCGGCCACCACGAGCGTGCCCAACGAGCTGCTGACGCTTAAAGTAAACAGCGCCCTGCTCGACGGGCCCGGCGGCATCGATGCCAGCTTTAATGGGCAGCCCGGCACCGTGGCCCCGGGCCAGAACACGGGTATCGTGTCGCTGCAGGGCGTGGGCAGCGTGGGGGCCACCTTTGTGCTCAGCTCGCGCTGCGGCTCGGCCCGTCCTTCCCCCTACGACGTAGTGGTGACGGCCACCAGCAGCGACTGCCGCAAAAAAGCGACGTCCGACATCTTCCGCATCACCATTGTGCCCGCTGCGGGGCCTACGCGCCTCACCGGCGACTCCATTATCTGCGACGCGGCCCGGCTGTGTACCTACGCCCCGGTGGGCCGGCCGATGGGGCGCTACCGCTGGCGGGCCCGGGGCGGCACCATTATCGGCTCCGACACCCTGCCCACCGTGCAGGTGCGCTGGAATGCCGCGCCCGGCCGGGCCGAGCTGGTGCTGGGCGGCATCTCCCGCTTCGGCTGCCCCCTCGACTCGCTGCGCCGCCAGGTGGAGGTGCAGGCCCTGCCGGCTTTGCAGGTAACCGGCAGCCTGAACCTATGCCGGGGCAGCAGCACCACGCTGACCATCAGCGGGGGCACGGCCGCGTACACCGTGAGCGGGGGAGGGCAGGTGCTGAGCAGCAGCGGGCAGTGCGTGCTGGCGCCGCTGGCCACCACCACCTACACCATTGCGGGCAGCACGGCAGCCGGCTGTCCGCTGACCACCACCGTCACCATCACCGTCGACCCGGTGCTGCCGCTGACGGTTTCGGGCCCCACCGTGCTCTGTGCCGGCAGCAGCACCGCACTGGCCATCAGCGGCGGCGCGGGAAGCTACACCCTTACCGGAGGCGGACAAACACAGACCGGCCCCGGACCTTTTACGCTAACGCCGGCGGCTACGACCAGCTACCGGGTTGAGGGGGTTACGGCCAGCGGCTGCCCCACGTCGGCGACGGTTACTGTGGTGGTGAACCCGGTGCCGCCCCTACTGCTTTCGGGCGCTACGACGCTGTGCGCAGGCAGCAGCACCACGCTGAGCGTGAGCGGCGGGGCCGGCACCTACACCCTCAGCGGGGGCGGCCTCAGCCTTACCGGGGCGGGGCCCTTCGTGCTGGCGCCGCCAGTCACCACCAGCTATACAGTGAGCGGCAGCACGGCCGATGGCTGTCCGACAAGCGGGCAGGTTACCATCACGGTAAATGCGCTGCCGCCGCTGACTATTGCGGGCAATACGGCCCTTTGCACCGGCAGCAGCACCTCCATTGCAGTGAGTGGGGGAGTGGGAAGCTATACCCTTACCGGCGGTGGTCAGACGCTTACGGGGGCCGGTCCTTTCCAATTGGCTCCGGCTGCTACCACCAGCTACACTGTAGTCGGCACATCGGCCACGGGCTGTGCTATCAGCAATACATTTACTCTTAGTGTGGCCCCTGCCGTGTCGCTTAGCGTGGCCGGCAACCTGCTGTTGTGCCCGGGCAGCGGCAGCACCACCCTGCAGGTTACGGGCGGCACGGGCAGCTATACGCTCAGTAGCGGCGGGCTCACGCTCACCGGGGCCGGGCCTTTTGTGCTGGCGCCGGCAGCTACCACCAGCTACACCATCAGCGGCACTTCGGCGGCGGGCTGCCTGGCTACGGCCACGGTTACCGTAACCGTGCCGCCTCCCGCCAGCCTCAGCGTGAGCGGCGCCTTGAGCATCTGCGCCGGTAGCGCGGCCAGCCTGAGCGTAGCCGGTGGCAACGGCAGCTACACCGTCAGCGGCGGGGGGCAGACCTTTACCGGCCCCGGGCCATTTATGCTGTCGCCTCCGGGCACAACAACCTACGCCATTGCCGGCACGTCTCCGGCGGGCTGCCCACTATCGGCCACGGCCACGGTTGAGGTTGACCCCTGCATCCCGCCCGACCGCAGCCTGGTGTTCTACAACATCGTTTCGGCCAATAACGACGGGCTGAATGACGTGTTTACTATCAAGAACGTGGAGTTCTACCCCGGAAACAGCCTGAGCATCTTCAACCGCTGGGGACGGCAGGTGTACAGCACCACCAACTACCGCAATACCTGGGGCAACGCCCCGGATGTGTCGCCGGGCGTGTATTCCTACCTGTTCCGCCTGCCCGATGGCAAAGTCACCAAAGGCTGGGTGGAAGTGGTGAAGTGATAAAAAGACCTTAGACATGAGACGTTAGACCTTAGAAAGTTCTTACAGCAGAACGATTCTAAGGTCTCATGTCTAACGTCTCATGTCTTCTTAATGAGCTCAATAACGCTACCCCAGCAGCTCCTGAAACTTCTCCAGGAACAAGCCCACCTGGTAGCCATCGGCCAGGCCGTGGTGAACGTGCACCGAGACCGGCATCAGCCGGACGGCGCCTAGTTCATAGAGCTTGCCATAGGAAATTTTAGGGCAGCTATCGGGATACCGGAAGCTGCGGGCGTGGGAAAGGCCCGTGAACTTCACCCAGGGAATGGCCGAGCAGTGGATGGTGTCGGGCCGCGAAGTATGCTCGTTCAGGCGCAGCCCGCTGCTTTGCTGTACGGCGGCAATCTCGGCTTCGGCAGCAGCTACAAAAGCAGCCAGCGTTTCGTGAGCCTCCACAAAGGCAAAGCCGAAGGTATGGTCGGCCCGGCCGATGGTAGGGGAGGCATGCACGCGGTCGTAGCGCACAACCTGCCCGTCGACCACGCGGCAGCGGAGCTCTTCTACTGCATTGGCGGCCAGTAGGGTGCAGTGCAGGTAATACAGGAAGAAAGGCACCCCCAGGCGCTTGGCCTCGGCCAGGGCCGCGCTGCAGTCCACCTCGGCCTGTAAGCCAAAGAAGGGCTCCTCGAAAGCCGAAAAGAATTCGTAGTGCTCGCGGCGGGGCCAGGTGGCCAGGTCAATCAGCTGCTTCATGGGGGCGCAAGTTCGGTACCTTTGGCCTGCTTTTTCGCCGCCGCTATGCCCACTCCTCAGCTTATTGCTTTCGACGCCGACGATACCCTGTGGCCTAACCAGCCGCATTTCGACCACGTCGAAGCCCAGTTTCTGCATATTCTGGCGCCCCACGCCGATACTGCCCATATCAATGCCCGGCTCTACGACGTGCAGCGCCAGAACATGCAGCTGTTCGGCTACGGCGCCAAGTCGTTTATGCTCTCCATGATAGAAACAGCCATTGAGCTCACCGGCGGGCAGGTGCGGGGGCATGAAATCCAGCAGTTTATCGACCTGGGCAAGCGCCTGCTCGACTACCCCATCGAGCCCCTGCCGGGCGTGCCCGGCACGCTGCAGGCACTCAAGGCCCGGGGCCATACCCTGATGGTGCTCACCAAAGGCGACCTGTTCGACCAGGAAAGCAAGCTGGCCCGCTCGGGCCTGGGCGACTTCTTCGACCACGTCGAAATTGTGAGTGAGAAAAACGAGGCTACCTACCAGCGCCTGCTGGCGCGCTACGCCCTGCCGCCCGCGGCCTTCGTGATGATTGGCAACTCCCTGAAGTCTGACATTCTGCCTGTTGCCCGGCTCGGTGCCCGTGCCATTCACGTCCCGTACCACGTTACCTGGGCCTTCGAGGAAGTGCCTGCCGAGCAGCTGCTGGGGGTGGAGTTTGAAACTGCCGAAACCATGGAAGAGGTGCGGCGTCTGTTAAGCTAAGCCGGGCCGTATGCAAAAAAAGGGGTTCCCCAGCCCTAAAAATACCTGAAAGTAGGTATTGCGCCCGCTTCCCGGCACCCGGAACTTTGTGGTGTTATAAGGCGGGGAAAACGCCGACGCATATACTTCCGGTTATTTTAGTAGGTAAGGGAATAAGTAAGTTATCTAGAAACAAAAGAGGTCTGCTCCCGCAAGGAAGCAGGCCTCTTTTGCTTTGATGCGGACTTACTTAGGGCCGGCGCTGCTAAGTTGGCACTGCTGTTACGTGGCGTGCCCGCTAAACCTTCGCCCCGGGGCTGGGGTTTCATAATGCAATGCCCGGTGGGAAGCACACGGCCTGGCATAAGTAATGCCGCACGCTGATTACCGCCATGTCTCTTGAATTCGACCTATTTGCTTCTGAGCTGGCCCAGGCGCACGCGGCCGTTCCGGCCGTGCTGCCCGGCCCGGCCTTCTGCGCCCTGGCCGAGCACCTGCTCGAAATCCTGTTTCCGGAGCGGGCGCTGCGGGCGCTGAGCAGCGCCGATGCCGTAGCTGCCATGCTCTACCAGTTTCAGGGCGACCTGGCCCACCTGCTGGGGCACGTGCCCCAGCTGCCGGCCAGCCCCGGCGCGCTGGCTGCGGAGTTTACCAGCCAGCTGCCGCTGCTGCGGGAAACGCTGCTGGAAGACGCCACGGCCATTTTGCAGGCCGACCCGGCGGCGCATGGCCTCACCGAAGTGATTGCCAACTACCCCGGCTTTTATGCCACGGCCCTGCACCGGCTGGCCCACGCCCTCTACCAGCGCGGCCTGCCGCGCCTGCCGCGCCTGCTCAGCGAGTACGCCCACCAGCGCACGGGCATCGACATTCACCCCGGCGCCAAAATCGGCACTGCCTTCTGCATCGACCACGGCACGGGCCTGGTAATTGGCGAAACGGCCCAGATTGGCACCCACGTCCAGATTTTCCAGGGCGTTACGCTGGGCGCCCTCAGCGTGACCAAGCAGCTACAGGGCAAGAAGCGCCACCCGACCATCGAAGACCACGTGGTTATTTATGCCGGGGCCACCATTCTGGGCGGAAGTACCGTAGTAGGGGCCCACAGCATCATCGGCGGCAACGTGTGGCTGACCGAGAGCGTGCCTTCGTATTCCCGGGTGTATCACCGCGCCCAGATTCATATTTCCCGCGCCGAAGACCCCGCCGAATGGGATTTTTCCATATAATACCTGCCTGCTTTTTTTGCCCTGGGCTGGACCTATAGCATGATGAAAGCCTGCATCTAACTCCTTCGGCCTCACCAGCTGTTCATTCAAAATACATGCTCACTTCCATTTTTTCTCTTTGGGGCCGATGTTGCGGCACGCACTTCTCCGCCCCCTCGACGGCCGCGGTGTGCTGCCGTCCTCATGTAAACTTCCAGAACTGAAAAAAATATGAAAGCCGATAACATTCTTGCCACCATTGGCAACACGCCCCTGCTGCGTCTCAACCGCCTGTTTGCCGATGTCCGGCCCGATGTAGAAGTGTGGGTGAAGCTGGAGCGTGCCAACCCCGGTGGCTCCATCAAGGACCGGATTGCCCTCGCCATGGTAGAGCAGGCCGAAAAGGATGGCCTCATCAACCAGAATAGCCTCATTGTGGAGCCTACCTCCGGCAACACCGGCGTGGGCCTGGCCCTGGTAGCGGCCGTGAAAGGCTACAAGCTCACGCTGGTAATGCCCGAAAGCATGAGCATTGAGCGCCGCCGCCTCATGGCTGCCTACGGCGCCAACCTGGAGCTGACGCCCCGCGAAAAAGGCATGAAGGGCGCCATCGAGAAAGCTCATGAAATTGTGAACAGCACGCCCGGCGCCTGGATGCCCATGCAGTTCTCCAACCCCGCCAACATCCGCATTCATGCCGAAACCACGGCCCAGGAGATTCTGCGCGATGCCCCCGAGGGCTTCGACTACCACATCACCGGCGTAGGGACCGGGGGCCATATCACGGCCGTTACAGAGGTGCTCAAGCCCTTGTTCCCCAGCATGAAAACCTTTGCCGTGGAGCCGGAGCTCTCGCCCGTTATCAGCGGCGGAAGCCCCGGGCCGCACCCTATTCAGGGCATAGGCGCGGGCTTCATCCCCGACAACCTGCACACCAGCATACTCGATGGCACCATTCAGGTTTCCCAGCAGGAAGCCTTTGAGATGGCCCGCCGCGCCGCCCGCGAAGAAGGGCTGTTTGTGGGCGTTTCCTCGGGCGCCTCCCTGGCAGCGGTAGCGAAAAAGCTCAACGAAGTGCCTGCCAGCGGCCGGGTGCTCACCTTCTGCTACGATACCGGCGAGCGCTACCTGTCGGTAGAAGGGCTGTTTGTATAAGGCAGTCCCCGTCAGATAAATCCGGATTGCCATCCCAGGTCGGCAATGCTCCTTACGAAGTCGGAACAAGCCACCCCAATCGATTGCGGTGATTTGCGCTGACTAATAAGGAGTTCGCTGAGCCGGGATGGCAATTTTTTTTCTGGTAACTTGGTGAAACACCTAAGCTGTTTCACACATGAGAACCCCTGCTTCCACCTACAATACCGTTAATACTTTCATCGCTCCGGCCCAGCCCCGCACCCACGAGCTGAAAACCTGGCCCGCCTGCTTTGTGGCCCTCGAAGCCGGAAATAAAACCTTCGACGTGCGCGAAAACGACCGGAACTACCGCGTGGGCGATGCCCTGCTGCTCCTGGAGTACGAGCCCGAAGACCAGCAATACACCGGCCGCTCCATCATGCGCTGGATAAGCCACATTCTGCAGGGCGGTGCCTTTGGAGTTGAGGCCGGCTGGTGCGTGCTGGGCTTGTCGGCCCTGCCGCCCCTGCCACCGGGTGTACACGACACCAAGCTCTGGTAGGGAAGACGCCGGGCTTACTGCAGAGCATTAGCAGTGTGCGCCGGCCTCGTTAATACGGGCTTGGGCTCGATATCGAGCCCGGCAATCTGGGCTCGGTATGCCTCCGGCAGTAGCAGTGCCCGGGCCCACTGGCTTAGGGCCAGGTGGCGGGTGCGGCAGTAAGTGGCCAGCACCGGGCGCAGCCAATTCCCGGTTTGCAGGTTAAGCATGTGCCGCACACGCTGGGGCACTACCAGGGCCTGCACCCGGCGAAGCAGCTGGTAGCGTACCAGGCCCAGGTGACGGCGGTACTGCTGGTAGAGGTCGGCCGTAAAGCGGCTGTACTCCAGGTCGGCCTTTAAGCGTTGCTCGCGCTCGGGCAGCCAGTCGGTGTAGCACAGCGGCAAATCGGGAATGCCCAGGCCCTGGCCCACCCGCCAGAACACGGTAAACACCTGCTCCTTTTCACCGGCCGTCAGGGGACGCTCCAGCAGCTCGAAAGCGCGAATGGAGTAGTCAATCAGCATGTACAGCACGTCGCGGTAAGCCCAGTCGGGAATGGCCGCGCCGCGCTTGGCTTCCACTGCGGCATGAATGGCCGCAATGCCGGCAATGGCCCGCTCAGCACCTTCCCGCTCGGCAAATACTATCTGCCGGGCATACTCCACCGTCGAAAAAAGGCGGCCCAGCGGGTCAGCCGGCAGCCGGCCGGTGAAATACAGCCAGTCCACGGCCTTGTTGAGCGCAAACTCTGCCGCCGCCCCGGCAAAGATGAACAGCACCGTATCGGCCTTGCCCCAGATGGTGCGCACGACGGAGTTGGCAGGCACGAAGTATTCCATGGGTAATAAATGTGGGAGAATCCGGAAAAGCACTGGACCACTTAAAACTGCGAGTGCTGGTTCAGTAATTCCCGGATGCTGGGGAAAAGTATGCCGTGAGGGTAAGGCAGGGGTATAATTCAAAATTACAAAAGAACTTTGAATTTCAAAGTAAAATAGCCGCTGCTTTTCTGCTTGCCTTTTAAGCTGCCTGATAACCAGCCCTGATTAAATAATAAGTGCCCTGGAATGCCGGCACCTTAGCGCCTGCAAGTAGGCTGCTTCGATAGCAATAGCTCAAGAGGTTCTAATCCTAAACCATTACGCGCTTAAAAGAGCAACTACTGACTGCCTATGCTACTGCAGCAGGGTTTTCTTAAAGCTCTTAAAGTCTTTCTGCGTGATGCGTACCTCTTTAAGACTGTGCAAATCGCCACCGCAAACTAGGTCAAGCGTAGACGGCATAAAGACCAGCGGCGAAGTGATGGCGTAGCCCTGCCAGCACAGGCGAACCAGCGCGTACCCGGGAGTGCCTTCCTGAAAAGCCTTTTCGTAGTCGGCCCGCGAAACAAACTGATAGGGATAAGGATACACTTGCTTTATCTGCGCGTCGGTCAGGTCGGCGGCGCGGTCGTCCTGGCAGAGGAGCAGGGTAGGGGGCGTGGGCCCTGTCTTTAATTGCTGGCGTCGGTTGCCGGCCGCGTACATCTGTATGAGCTTCATGCAGTACAGCATGTCGCTTTCCTGCACACCAGGGCCCAGGATGGGCTCTGAGTGCACGGCAAAATTTCTTTGGCGGATAAACACCCGCAGCCGGAAGCTAGGCAGCGGAACCGTGCTGCCCACCACGCCCCCCGGCACAGGCGCGGCCCAGGAGCGTTGCGCAGAAGCGGGGTAGGCCGGAAAGGCTACCTCGTCAAAATCCAGGACGTTGAGCTGCCCGGCATCCTTGGCCATGGCCAGCGAGTCGACCTGGTCAGCGTATCGGTATTCGACTTTGGGCGACAAGGTCCAGGCTGCCGCGGCCTGCCTCAGGATGGCATTGACCTTGGCCATATCGTCGCGGTACATCTGCAGGCCCGCCGGGTTGCCGGCCAGCTTTTTCAGCTTCTGCGCCTCTTCGCGCTGCAGCATCACCAGCAGGGGCTGGCTGCGCATGAGCTGCATTTCCGCCGCCGTCAGGCGTCGGGGAGCGGTGGGGCGCGAGGCTTGGGCCAGGGCCCGGCCGTGCCACAGGGAAGCTAAAAGCAGACAGAAGAGAAGGCAGCGCATACAGAACCAGCATGAAATATTTGCCAAAGCTACTCCGCCATTTCGTAGACAGCCCGCCGCCCTGAGCCCGGCTGCTACCTATTCAGCACCCGGCTCGTATAGCTTGGCACGGCTTCCCCTGCCTTGCCGACTCACAATCTCCTATGCCCCCAGCTTCTTCCTCTCCCGCTGCCGACTCTGCTGGCTTCGTGCGCGTGCGTGGCGCCCGCGAGCACAACCTCAAAAACGTAGACCTTGACATTCCCCGCGATGCGCTGGTGGTTTTCACCGGCGTGTCCGGCTCGGGCAAGTCCTCGCTGGCGTTTGGCACCCTGTACGCCGAAGCCCAGCGGCGCTACCTGGAGTCAGTTTCGCCCTACGCACGCCGCCTGTTTCACCAGATGGCCGTGCCCGAAGTAGACGCCATTGAGGGGCTGCCGCCGGCTGTGGCCCTGCAGCAGCAGCGCGGCACGCCCACCACCCGCTCGTCGGTGGGCAGCGTCACCACGCTGTCCAACCTGCTACGTATGCTTTACTCGCGGGCCGGCGACTACCCACCCGGCCAGGGCATCGTGTATGCCGAGGCGTTCTCCCCCAACACGCCCGAAGGTGCCTGCCCCACTTGTCACGGCCTGGGCCGTATCTACGAGGTGACGGAAAAGTCCATGGTGCCCGACGACTCGCTCACCATCCGGGAGCGGGCCATTGCGGCCTGGCCCACGGCCTGGGGCGGGCAAAATCAGCGCGACATCCTCGTCACGCTGGGCTACGATGTAGACCGGCCCTGGCGCGAGCTGCCCCAGCAGGAGCGCGACTGGATTCTGTTTACCGAAGAGCAGCCCGTGGTGCCGGTGTACGCCGGCTTCACCCCCGAGCAGACCCGCCAGGCCCTCAAGCGCAAGCTCGAGCCCAGCTACATGGGCACCTTCACCAGTGCCAAGCGGCACGTGCTGCACACGTTTGCCAACTCCCACAGCGCCCTGATGAAAAAGCGGGCCCTGCAGTTTATGCTCAGCAGCGACTGCCCCCAGTGCCGGGGCAAGCGCCTGCGGCGGGAGTCACTGGCCGTGACATTTGCCGGGCTCGACATTGCCGACATGTCGCGGCTGCCCCTTAAGCGCGTGGCCAGCCTGCTGCAGCCCTATGCCGAGGGCAAAGGCCGGGGCCATGCCCGCCAGGCAGCCGAGCATCCCGAGCAGGCCATCGTATCCCAGCGCATTGCCCAGGATTTGGTGGCCCGCCTGGCCGTGCTGCTGGATTTGGGCCTGGGCTACCTCTCCCTGGAGCGCAGCACGCCCACCCTTTCGCCCGGGGAGCTGCAGCGCCTGCGCCTGGCCACCCAGCTGTACTCTAACCTGTTCGGTGTGGTCTACGTGCTGGATGAGCCCTCCGCCGGCCTGCACCCTGCCGATACAGAGGCTTTGCTGGCGGCCCTGGCCGGGCTGAAAAAAGCCGGCAACTCCTTATTTGTTGTTGAGCACGACCTGGACGTGGTGCGCCAAGCCGACTGGCTGGTCGATGTGGGACCGGCCGCGGGGGAGAAGGGCGGCGAAATCCTGTACAGCGGCCCGCCCGAAGGACTGGCCCGGGTGCCGGCGTCACAAACCGGGCGGTTTCTCTTTGGTCAGGAAGCGCTGCCCCCCAGGCCCCCGCGCACCCCCAGCGGCTGGCTGGAGCTGGGCGGCGTCACTCGCAACAACCTGCACGAGCTGGAGGCCCGGTTTCCCCTGGGCGTGTTCACCACCGTTACCGGCGTGTCGGGCTCCGGCAAATCCAGCCTGGTAAGCCAGGTGCTGGTGGAGCTGGTGGCCGGGCACCTGGGCCAGGAGGTACCCGCTGAGGAAGAAGAAGGCGAGCCCCTGGAGCGGGCCGCCCCGGTATTAAGCGGGGGCCGCATCACCGGTGGCATGGAGCACATCAAGCGCCTGGTGCGCGTCGACCAGAAGCCCATTGGCCGCACGCCGCGCTCCAACATGGCCACCTATACGGGCCTGTTCGACCACGTGCGCAAGCTGTTTGCCGCCACCAAAGCCGCCAGGGCCCGCCGCTACGATGCCGGTCGTTTCTCCTTTAATGTGAAAGGCGGGCGCTGCGAAAATTGCCAGGGCGAAGGCTTCGTGATGGTGGAGCTGCTGTTTCTGCCCAGTGTGTACGCACCCTGCCCGGTGTGCCAGGGCAGCCGCTACAACGCCAAAACCCTGGAGATAACCTACCGCGACCAGTCCATTGCCGACGTGCTGGGCATGACAGTGGACGCCGCCTGGGAGTTCTTCGCCGAAGAGCCCCTGGTGCACCGCGCCCTCACGGTGCTGCGCGAAGTAGGCCTGGGCTACCTGCGCCTGGGCCAGCCGGCTACCGAGCTGTCGGGCGGCGAGGCCCAGCGCATCAAGCTGGCCACCGAGCTGCAGCGGGCCCAGCGCGGCAACTCCCTTTACATCCTCGATGAGCCTACTACCGGCCTGCACCCTTCCGACGTAGAAAAGTTGCTCGCCCAGCTCGACGGATTGGTAGAAGCCGGCAACACCGTGGTGGTGGTCGAGCACGACATGCGCGTGGTGGCCGGCAGCGACTGGGTTATTGACCTTGGCCCCGGGGCAGGAGAAGACGGCGGCCTCATTGTGGCGGCGGGCACCCCGGCCAGCGTAGCCAAGGTGAAAGCCAGCCGCACTGCCCCTTACCTGAGGCGGTTTCTGGCAGGGGAGTAGGAGGCATAAAACAAAACAGGCAGTTCCGGTACTACCGAAACTGCCTGCTTGTCTTCATTCACACCTTCAGTGGAGAATATCGGAGTCGAACCGATGACCTCTTGCATGCCATGCAAGCGCTCTAGCCAGCTGAGCTAATCCCCCTTTTTGTTGGTTTCCGCTACGCCAGTTGCGTTTTGGTTGTGCAAAAGTACAGCTTGAAATTTGTCTGGCAAGCGCTTTGGCAAAAAAAACTGAAGAAATTTTTGTGGTCGTCTAAAACAAAAAGGGCTGGAGAAATTCTCCAGCCCTTTTAAAAAATTGACTCGCTTAGAAATCAATTAATTGTGCTCAACCACTGAAATGCCCAGCGGGGTAGTGGTGTTGTTGGCTATACCGCGGGTGTAGAAGGTATAGATTTTCCCGGCGGCCAGCGTGAACACTTGTTGGGTCCCCACAATAGGAGTGGTAGCCGTGCTGCGAACGTCCAGCGTGTAGGAGCCTGCGGCTACTTCCGTGAAGTTGGCAAAGTTGGTGGTCACGGGCGGCATGGCCGTCGACGTGTTGGTAGTAGCGCGATAAGCCCGGTTTGGTACGGCCGAGAAGAGCGATGCCATCGTGACGCTATTGTAAATGCCATAGGTGCCCGAGGGCGACAGATTTACAAAGCGGATTTTGGCATTGCCTGCGGCCGGAGCGTTGAGGTTATCGGTCAGGGTTATCGACCGGATGCCGCCCTGGTCCGAGGAAGACGTTACCGGGAATGCGTAGGCCCGGGTGGGGGCATCCGTCAGGAAAATGGTATAGCTGGTACCACCCAGGTACGAGGTGCGCGACACCAGGGAGCGGGCCGTCGTAATGGGGGGCGTGCCGGCCGGCGCCGTGGTGGGGGTAGCCGGAATATTAGCCGGGTCGTTGTAAATGAACAAGCGCTGTCCGGCCGGCATTGCCGTATAGCTTCTTGTCGTTGACATGCCCAGGTAAGGCAGTGCCATCCCAAATGCAGCGTTGTCGCGCGTGATGGTAACACCCTGCGTACCAGGAGATGCATTAACAATCAGCACCTGCGCCTGCCCCACGCTGGAAGTAGTTACGGGGCTAGGGGTGGCGTACTCGGGCTCGTCACAGCCAGCCAAGGTGCCGGCTACCGCGGTAGCGAGCGTGAACTTGGTGAAAAGCGAAGCAAAGGAAAGTTTCATAAGAATATGCTGTTAGCTAAACCTGCTGACTGATTAAAACAAGTAACGAACGCCAAACTGGGCCTGCCAGCGCGAAGCCAGCTGGCTTACCTGGTATGCCTCCGTGGGCGTCGGTGCTGTGCCGGTGCCGTAGCTGAAGGTAGGACGGCCCGTGGTGCCGTTCTCAAGGCCCTGGTAACGCAGCAGACCATAGTTCTGGTTCGCTACGAAGTAGTCGCGGCCCCAATCGCTGCTCAGCATGTTGCCGAAGTTGATGACGTCGACCGACAGCTGGATGGTGTGGTTCTTCTCACCAATTTTCATGTAGAGGTCTTGCAGCAGGCGCACATCGATGCGGTGCTGCCAGGGAGTGCGGGCGCCGTTGCGGGCCGCGTATTCGCCGCGGTGCTTGCTCAGGTACTCATCGTTCTCGATGAACGTGTTCAGCTCGTTCCACACCTGGTCCAGTGAGCGACGGTCGGCGTTGCTGGCCGTTACGAGCACAATTTCTTCGCGGCTGCGGGGGATGTAAATCAGGTCGTTCGAGTTGCTGGTGAACTGGCCGCCGTCGTTGTTGACGTCGCCCCCGAAGTAGGTGTACGAGAAAGGCGAGCCCGACTGCCCGTTGTAGAAGGCCGAGAACGTAGTGGCAAAGTGGTTGGCGTACTCCTTGCGGTAGGACAGGGCGCCAATCACGCGGTGACGCAGGTCGAAGTTCGAGTAGGAAAGCTCCAGGTTGTTAGCACCCGATACGTGGGGGTTGAATTCCCAGATGGACACGGCAGTCGAGCTGGTGCCCGAGTACAGGTCACGCGACTGGCCATAGGTGTAAGCCGTTGAGGCGAACAAGCCGCCGGTCAGCTGCTTTTTCAGTTCGCCCGTGATGCTGTACTGGTAGCCCTTGCTCGTGTTGGTCAGCATAATCACGTTGTTGAAGTCGCGGCTGTTGCGGAAGCGGGCGCTGCCGGTGGGGTACACGGGCCGGCCATCGCCCTGCAGCGTGCCGGTGGGAGCAGCCAGGTTAATGTCAACCGGCAGCACGTCGTTCAGGGTTTTGGAGTAGATACCTTCCACCGTAGCCACGATGCCCAGCGGCAACAGGTAGTCGAAGGCCACGTTGGCGCGCACCAGCTGCGGGTTGCGGAAGTCCTTGTCGGTTACCGCGATGCTGCCTTTGGCCGCACGGGCCGGCGTGCTGCTGATGGTATTGCGCAGGGTAGAGTAGTTGCTGGTCAGGCCGTAGCCACCCGCCGGCGCGGTGCCGTTGTTGGAGTCGAACGTAGCAAAGTCGACGCCGGTGTTGCCGTACTGGTTGGAAATCCACACGTAAGCCGGACGGCCGGTGAACACACCCACGCCACCGCGCACCTGGAAGCTCTGGTCTTTGCGCACGTCCCAGTTGAAGCCCAGACGCGGCGAGAACTGCAGGCGGTTTTCGGGCAGACGGTCGGTTTTTACGTCGTACACAGGGCCACCGGCCGCGTTAGCGAAGGTAGAGTCAACCCGTGGGTTAAGCGAAGGCTTGTCGAAGTACATCGGCAGGTCGACGCGCAGGCCGCCGGTCAGGCGGAAGTTGTCCCGCAGGTTGTATTCATCCTGGATGTAAACACCAAACTGAGCCGCGCCAAACTTGGCCGTGGGACGGCCGCCGGGCAGGGGGAAGTTCTGACGGTAGCGGAAGCCAGTGCCCGAGGCCGTGTTGTTCAGGAAGGCATCAATGCTGGGGAAGTCGTAGCGGCCTTCGGTGCTTTGTACAAACAGGTTGTCGAAACGGAAGATTTCGTTGTTGGTACCGATGGTGATGACGTGCTTACCCGCGAAAATGTTGAAGTTGTCGTTGATTTCAAGAACATCCTGGTCCAGGCGGTTGGCCACGGAGCTGAATTCCGAGCCTGCGTTGATGGTGCCGTTGCTCGCCGTGATGGTGACGGAAGGGAACATATCACCTTTGGTGGTACGGCTGTCGCGAATAGTCGAGTAGCCCACCAGCAGGTTGTTGGCATAGCGGCTGCCAAACTGGCTCTTCAGTTCCATTACCGTGGAGTTGGTTTTGCTCAGGAACTGATAGGCGTTGTTGCCAAAGCGGAAGTTGGTCTGGCTGCGGGTAATGTTGTCATCGGATGCATCCACGAAGTTGTGGCGCAGCGTCAGCTGGTGGTTGTTGCTGATGTTCCAGTCGAGACGGGCAAAGGCCTTATTGCTTTTGGTTTCGGCATTGATTTCGCCAAAGGAGCCGGCATCGTAGCCATACTCGCGCAGCTTGTCATAAATCTGCTGCAGCTGCGTGGTGTTCACAAAGCCAACAACGTTGGAGCCCGTTTCGCCGGCACCACCTGCGCGGAACAGCAGGGGAGCGCTGCGGCGGGTAACCTCGCCGTTCACGAAGAAGAACAGCTTGTCTTTAATAACCGGGCCGCCGAGGCGGAAACCGGTCTGGTAGTCCGAGAACTCATTTAGCTTGGTGCGCTCACCGGTCACGGGGTCGGGCGTGGGGCTTTTGCCAGCCGTGTTCTGGTTGCGGCCAAAGGCAAACACGGAACCAGTAAATTCGTTGGTGCCGGAGCGGGTTACGGCGTTGATACCGCCGCCGCTGAAGCGGCCCTGACGCACGTCGTAGGGCGAGAGCACCACCTGGAATTCCTGAATAGCGTCGAGGGAAATAGGGGTGGTGCCAGCCTGACCGCCCGGGGCACCCGAGCTGCCGAGGCCGAACAGGTCGTTGTTGGAGGCGCCGTCAATCTGAATGTTGTTGAAACGCCCGTTACGGCCACCCAGCGAGTTGCCGTTAGCCTGGGGCGTAAGACGGGTGAAGTCCTGGAAGCTACGCGAGATAGTAGGCAGGCGCTCAATTTGCTCGCGCTGTACCGTGGTAGCTGCGCCGTTGCGGTCTGCGCTAATCACCGGGTTGCGACGACCGGTAATCTGGACAGCTGCCAGCTCCGTGGTGCTTTCCGTCAGGGAGATGTCAACCCGCTGGTTCTGGCCCAGGCTGAGGTTGATGTCGTTGCGGTTTACATCGCTGTAACCTACGTAGGTAACCTTCAGGGAATAAGGCCCGCCCACGCGCATGTTCTGAATATTGAAGCGCCCTTCCGAGTTGGTAGGTGCTACATACTGCGTGTTGGTGGGGGTATGGGTGGCAATGACGGTAGCACCAGGCAAGCCGTTGCCGGCTTTATCCGAAATTATTCCGCTCATTGCAGCTGTTGTGGCACCTTGGCTCCAGCCCAGCTGGGTGGTGAGCAACATCAGCGCCAACAGCAGCAAGTGGCGTAAACGTATGTTTTTCATAAAGGGAAAGTTGGTGAAAAGAGAAATTCGGGCAAAAAGCAGTACAAATGTACACCTGAGAAATTTGCTGGTATTACGTCAAATTTACTATTGACGCAGACAAGCCGCACCGGAACAATAAGGCATTCTGCGCGCTGGGCTTCACAGGCGCGGGCGCACGGCTCGGATGTAACGGCTGAGGTAATAGTCAGACTCTAAGCTGTTTTCAATTACGCCAAGGGAGGTGGAAGCGTGAATGAAATCGACGCCTTCTTCGTCAACCACTGTCACCATGCCTACATGGGTGATGGTTCGGCTGCCGGGGGTAGCCCCGAAAAACACTAAATCGCCAGGCTGCAGCTCAGTGGGCTTTATCGGCTCTCCCCACACGGCCTGCTCGTTGGAGGAACGAGGTATATCCACGCCGGCTTCCGCAAAGGAGAGCTGCAGCAAAGCCGAGCAGTCGAGGCCCAGGCGGGTGGTGCCGCCAAAAAGGTAAGGGGTGCCCTGGTAAGAGCGGGCGGCTTCAATAACAGCGGCCAGGGTGCCGGTAGCGCTGCCGGTGCGCACCGGGCGCTTGGTCACCACTTTGGTAACAGCGCCGTTCGGAGCCACGTACTTTTCCTTTTCTTTAACCACCTTCGTCGGCCTAGCCACCGGGCGGGCGGGTGTCTTCACCCCCTTTTTCATTCGAACCATCTCCCGGGCCGAGCGGTACTGCCCATCGCGGTAGTTCAGCTTGCGGTGGCAGCTGCCCAGTAGCAGCGTTGCCAGCAGCAAAATTGGCAGGCCGCGCAGGGCCGGGTGGGGGAGTGCCTGGCTGAAAAACAGCGCACTTACCGCAGATAAACTCGTCGGCCATTGGGCTGGCCGTATCTTCGTCACCACGCTTCGCATCGGGGCAAAGATACCGCCCACGGCGCAGCTTGTGCTTTTTTCTATGAAATTCAATCAGATTACCCCCGAGATTCTGGCGGCTTTTGAGGCCATTGTGGGCTCGGCCAACCTTATTACTGCCCGCCACGTGGAAGCCGATGTGTATGCCGGTTATGGCCGCGACCACACCGAAGACCTACACTTCGCTCCCGACGTAGTGCTAAAGCCCGGGAGCACCGAAGAAGTAAGCCAGATTATGCGTCTCTGCCACGAGCACCACATTCCCGTTACCGCCCGGGGGGCCGGCACGGGCCTGAGCGGTGGGGCTTTGCCCATTCACAATGGCTTGGTCCTCAGTATGGAGCGCTTCAATAAGATTATTCAAATTGACGAGCGTAACCTGCAGGCAACCGTGGAGCCGGGCGTGGTGACCGAAGCGTTCCAGAACGCAGTAAAGGAAGTGGGCCTTTTCTACCCGCCCGACCCGGCCAGCAAGGGCAGCTGCTTTCTGGGCGGCAACCTGAGCCAGAGCAGCGGCGGCCCCAAAGCCGTGAAGTACGGCACTACCAAAGACTACGTCCTGAACCTGCAGGTGGTGCTGCCCACCGGCGAGGTTATCTGGACCGGCGCCAACACCCTCAAGAATGCCACCGGCTACAACCTCACCCAGCTCATGGTAGGCTCAGAAGGTACCCTGGGCATCATCACGCGCGTGGTGTTCCGGCTGCTGCCCTATCCGCAGCAGAACATTCTGATGCTGGTGCCTTTCCGCCAGGAAGCCCAGGCCGCGGAAGCTGTTTCGGCGGTGTTCCGGGCCGGCATCATCCCTTCGGGCATGGAGTTTATGGAGCGCGAGGCCATTGCCTGGTCGTCGAACTACCTCAATATTCCCCTCACGCTGCCCGAAGACATTACGGCCCACCTGCTCATCGAGCTCGACGGGCAGGACCTCGACCAGCTGTACAAAGAAGCGGAGCAGGTGTATGCCGTGCTGGAAACCTACGATGTAGGTGAAATCCTGCTCGCCGACACCGCCGCGCAGAAAGACGACCTCTGGCGCATCCGCCGCAACATCGGCAACTCCGTGCGCTACAACTCGGTGTACAAGGAAGAAGACACCGTAGTGCCCCGGGCCGAGCTGCCCACCCTGCTGAAGGGCGTAAAGGAAATCGGGGCCCGCTACGGGTTTAAAAGCGTGTGCTACGGCCACGCCGGCGACGGCAACCTGCACGTCAACATCATCCGCGGCGAGCTGGATGATGAAATGTGGAACGTTGGCCTGCGCCAGCCCATCTCCGAGATTTTTGAGCTGTGCGTCAAGCTGGGCGGCACCATCTCCGGCGAGCACGGCATCGGCCTGGTGCAGAAGCCCTTCATCAGCATCGCCCTCAAGGAAGCCAACCTCAACCTGATGCGGGGCATCAAGCAGGTGTTCGACCCGCATGGCATTCTCAACCCGGGGAAGATATTCTAATCCTGTTGATTAAGTACACAAGTCAAAAGTGAAGAGTTGAAAGGTAGAGCAGCCTTTTAACTCTTCACTTTTAACTTTTAACTGAACCAATCAAGGCTCGCACGCTAAAGAATAGAAGGACGAAGCTCCGGCGCCTTGCGCAGCTTAGAGGCCTGCTCATAAGCGTAGCCCAATGCCAGCAGCTGGGCCTCCTGGTAGGCTGCCCCCACAAACGACAGGCCCACGGGCAAGCCGTGCACCTGCCCCATGGGCACCGTCAGGTGGGGATAGCCGGCCATGGCCGCCGGCGACGAGAAGCTCACGCCCGTGGAATAGTCGCCGTTTACCAGGTCGATGCACCAGCTGGGCCCGCTGGTGATGCCCACGATAGCCGCCAGCTGATTTTGCTGCAGGGCATCGTTGAGGGCTTTGCGGGCGCCGGCCACGGTTTTTTGCACAGCGGCGCGGTATTTGGCGCTGCCCAGGCCATCGGTCTTCTCGGCCATCTCCAGAATTTCCTGCTGGAAATAGGGCATGGCCTTCTCCGCATTTTTACGGTTATAGGCAATGACGTCGGCCAGGGTTTTCACCGGGGCGTTGGCCCCGGCCAGGTAGCGGTTCACACCATCTTTGAACTCATACAGCAGCACGTCGAACTCGGCTTCGTTCAGCGGGTTGGTGTATTTTTCAATTTCCACCTCCACAATGGTGGCTCCCTGCTGGCGCAGCACCTCCAGCGCGGCTTTCAGCAGGGCCGAAGCAGCGGGCGGGCCCTGCAGGTGCTGCTTCTCCACGCCCAGGCGCTGGCCTTTGAGCGCATCCGGCTTCAGGCCGGCCGTGTAGTCGAGCCGGGCAGCGGGCGCGGTGCGGGTAGTGGCATCGGCCGGGTCGGCCCCGGTCATGGCCCCGAGCAGCACGGCGGCGTCGCGCACGCTGCGCGTCATGGGGCCGGCGGTGTCCTGGGTGCTGGAAATGGGGATGATGCCCGAGCGGCTGAGCAGGCCAATGGTAGGTTTGAGGCCCACCAGCCCGCTGGAGGAGGCCGGCGATACCACTGAGCCGTCGGTTTCGGTGCCCACGGCCACGGCGCAGAGGTTGGCCGCGGCCGCCGTGCCCGAGCCGGAGCTGGAGCCGCTGGGGCTGCGGTTGAGCACGTAGGCGTTGCGCGTCTGCCCGCCGCGGCTGCTCCAGCCACTGCTGGCCCGGGTCGAGCGGAAGTTGGCCCACTCGCTCAGGTTGGTTTTGCCCAATATCACGGCCCCGGCGGCGCGCAGCTGCTTTACAATAAAAGCATCCTGGGCGGCGCGGTTGCCTTCCAGGGCCAGGGCCCCGGCGGTAGTCAGCATCTGGTCGGCCGTGTCGATGTTGTCTTTAATCAGCACTGGAATGCCGTGCATCGGGCCGCGCAGCTTGCCCGCTTTGCGCTCTTTATCCAGGGCGTCGGCAATGCTCAGCGCGTCGGGGTTGGTTTCAATAACGGCGCGCAGCTTCGGTCCGGCAGCGTTGAGGGCTTCGATGCGCTTGAGGTAGTGCTGGCATAGACTACGGGCAGTTTCTGTACCCTTGGCCATACGGGCCTGCAGGTCGGCCACGGTGGCCTCGTGCAGTACAAAGTCATTCACCGGGCCCGAGGCATCGGCTGACTGTGAGCTGGAATCTTCCGCTTTGGCGTCGGAGCTGGTAGTGGACTGGCAGGATGCCATGGGCAGCAGCGCGGCAGCCAGGGCAGCGCGGGTGCTGTTATCAAGAAAAGAACGACGATTCATGGATATAAAGCAAAAAGGCCGGCGCAAGCTGCGCCGGCCGGCAATAATACAGTGCCTTGCTTTACGTCGGGCCTATTGCTGCCCTTTCAGCATGTCTTCGCCGCCATAGGGCGCCCCGGCGGTGATGTCGCCGCGTAGGCCGCCTGCGGTGCTTTGGCCGGCGCCGGTGGCGGGCTGGCGGGCGGTAGTGGTATTCTCACCCGGAGCTACCTGCGGCGCCGGGCCGGCTCCCGCAGCCGGGGCGTTGGTCAGGCCGTCGGTGGCGACCGAGCTGCCGGCGCCATCCTGGCCGCCCGTCACTTCGGCGGCCCGCTGCACGTAGCGGCGCTTGGCTTCCTCTTCGGGCACGCCCTTGAACTGGCTCCAGGAGTCCCACTGGGCCTGCGACATGCCCGGCGTGCCGCTGGGATTATCCGGCGAGTCGTCGCCCACTACTTCGCCTTTGGTGTCGTGGTCGCCTTCGGTGGCTTGCTTGTAGAGGCCGTACAGCTCGGTCATGTGCTGGGCAGCAACATCGCCGGGCAGGTTGTTTACTTGCTGCACGGCGGCTTGGAATTGCTCGTCAAGGTTCATTTTTTTAAAACTAAGTGGAAGGAAAAACGGTATGCGGCCGGGGCCAGGCCCCTAACGGTTGAAAACAGCTGTCTGCGTACTGGCTGCAGATGCCAGGCGTTGCGGTAAAAGGAACGAAGCCAGGCCCCGGACCATTTCTTTTTTACGCCTGAATCTGCCGGTTCCGCAGTTCAGACAATACCCTTGTGCCCCCCTTTAGGTTGCGGGGCTGTAACTTTGCCGGCTACTATGTGCGGAATCACCGGAGTCTTTGCCTTTACAGATACAGGCCGCCAGTCGCTGACGGGCCTGCAAGCATCCACTGATGCCATTATACGCCGTGGCCCCGACTCCCAGGGGCATTTCACCTACGACTGCGTAGGGCTGGGCTTTCGCCGGCTGGCTATCCTCGACCTTTCGGCCGACGGCAACCAGCCCATGACCGACGAGGCCCAGCGCTACACCATCGTCTTCAACGGCGAAATCTTTAACTTTCGTGAGCTGCGCGAAAAGCTGCTCAAAAAGGGCTACCGCTTTCACTCGCAGACCGACACGGAGGTTATTCTTCAGCTCTACATCAGCGAGGGGCGGAGCTTTATCAAAAAGCTCAACGGCTTTTTTGGCCTGGCCATCTACGACAAGGAGGAAAACTCGCTGTTCATTGCCCGCGACCGGTACGGCGTCAAGCCCCTGCTTATCTACCGCGACGAAGACAAGCTGTTCTTCGCCTCGGAGATGAAGTCCATGCTGGCCCTGGGCGTACCCCGCAAGCTCGACTACGTGGCCCTGAGCCACTACCTGCAGCTGAACTACATCCCGGGTCCGGCCACCATCTTCAAAGGAGTGAAAAAGCTGCTGCCCGGCCACTACCTGTTCGTGAAAGACGGCAAGGTGGTGAAAAAGCGCTGGTATAAAATCCCCTACGATGCCAAGAAAGTAGCCAAAAACAAGCTCAGCTACGAAGAGCAGCAGAAAAAGCTGGTCACCCTTATGGACGAGGCCGTGCAGCGCCGCCTCGTGGCCGATGTGCCCCTGGGCGCCTTCCTCAGCGGCGGCATCGACTCTAGCGTGATTACCGCCCTGGCCGCCCGCCATACCCCCCACCTGAACACGTTCAGCATCGGGTTTAAGGACGAGCCTTTCTTCGACGAAACCAAGTACGCCAACCTGGTAGCGGCCCGGCACAACACCAACCATACGGTGTTCTCGCTGACCAACAACGACCTCTACGAGCATATCCACGACATGCTCAGCTACCTCGACGAGCCGTTCGCCGACTCCTCGGCCCTGGCCGTGTACATCCTCAGCCAGCGCACCCGTCAGAAAGTGACGGTGGCCTTGAGCGGCGACGGGGCCGACGAGATTTTTGGCGGCTACAACAAGCACATGGGCGAGTTTCAGGTGCGGCAGGGCGGCCTCAAAGCCGAAGCCGTGGCTGGGCTCGACTTCCTCTGGGATGCCCTGCCCAAGTCGCGCAACTCCTTCTTCGGCAACAAGGTGCGGCAGCTGCAGCGCTTCTCGCGCGGCATGCTGTCGGGCGTAAAAGACCGGTACTGGGACTGGGCCAGCTTCGCCTCCGAAAAGGACGCCCGCAGCCTGCTCAGCCCCGAAAGCCGTCGCCATATCGGCAAAAAGGCAGCCGACAAGCGCCGCAAGGACATTCTCGAGAACCTGCACCCCAACGGCGACCTGAACGAGGTACTGCTCACCGACATGAACCTGGTGCTGCCCTACGACATGCTCACCAAGGTCGACCTGATGAGCATGGCCAACTCCCTGGAGGTACGCACGCCTTTCCTTGATTATAAGGTGGTCAACTTCGCGTTCTCTTTGCCCGTAAGCAGCAAGGTCGACGAGAAGATGAAGAAGAAGATTGTGCAGGATGCCTTCCGCTCCGAGCTGCCGCCGGAGCTGTACGACCGGCCCAAACACGGCTTCGAAGTACCCCTGTTGAAGTGGTTCCGTGGTGAGCTGCGCACCCTGATTGAGGACGACCTGCTGCAGGACGACTTCATCGAAAGCCAGGGCATCTTCTCCGTCGATGCCGTCCGCGCGCTGAAGCAGCAGCTTTTCTCGCGCAGCCCCGGCGATGTGCACGCCCGCATCTGGGCCCTCATCGTGTTCCAGACCTGGTGGAAACAGTACATGATTTAACAGAATTATGAATTAAAAATTATGAATTAAAAATTAATGCGGGCGGCGGGTTTAAGCTGACGCTCAGATTTTTAGTTCGGTTTTTAATTTTTAATTTTTAATTTTTAATTTTTTTGAAATGAAAATTGCAGTTGTAGGCACTGGCTACGTTGGCCTGGTCACGGGCACTTGTTTTGCCGAAGTAGGGATTGATGTTACCTGCATCGACATCGACGAAAAAAAGATTGCCAACCTTCACAAAGGCATTCTGCCGATTTATGAGCCGGGCCTGGAGGAAATGGTGTCCCGCAACGTCGAAAAAGGTCGTCTGCACTTTTCCACCAACCTGGGCGAAGCCATTCGGGGCTGCGACGTGGCTTTTATTGCCGTGGGCACGCCTCCCGGTGAAGACGGCTCCGCCGACCTCAAATACGTGCTGGCCGTGGCGCGTGGTATCGGGGAGAACATGACCGACTACAGCGTTATCGTTACCAAGAGCACCGTGCCCGTGGGGACGGCCGCCAAGGTGCGGGCCGAGCTGGAGAAAGCACTGGAAAAACGCGGTGCCGCTATTGAGTTCGACGTTGCATCCAACCCTGAGTTCCTGAAAGAAGGGGCGGCCATCGACGACTTCCTCAAGCCCGACCGCATTGTGGTGGGCGTGGCCTCCGAGCGCGCCGAGAAAGTGATGCGCAAGCTCTACAAGCCCTTCCTGCTGAACGGACACCCCATTATCTTCATGGACATTCCTTCGGCCGAGATGACCAAGTACGCGGCCAACTCCATGCTGGCTACCAAAATCAGCTTCATGAACGACGTGGCCAACCTCTGCGAAATCATGGGCGCCGACGTGAACATGGTGCGCCGCGGCATTGGCTCCGATGCCCGCATCGGCACCAAGTTCATTTACCCCGGCATCGGCTACGGCGGCTCCTGCTTCCCCAAGGATGTGAAGGCCCTGATTAAGACGGCTGCTGAGAACGGCTACGACATGCAGGTGCTACGCGCCGTCGAATCGGTAAACGAAAACCAGAAGTCGGTACTGTTCGACAAGGTGAGCCGCCACTTTGGTGGAGAGCTGCGCGGCCTGAAGATAGCCGTGTGGGGCCTGTCGTTCAAGCCCAAAACCGATGATATGCGCGAGGCTCCCTCCTTGGTTATTATCGAAAAGCTCCTGGCCGCCGGCTGCACCGTGACGGCCTACGACCCGGTGGCCATGGAAGAAGCCAAGCACTCGCTGGGGGACAGCATTACGTACGCCAAAGACGAGTTTGCCACCCTCATCGATGCCGATGCCCTGCTTGTCGTGACGGAGTGGCCCGATTTCCGCGCTCCAAACTTCGAGGTGGTCGGTCGCCTGATGAAGCAGAAAGTAATTTTTGATGGCCGCAATATCTACGAAGCCAAAGAGCTAAAAGCGCTGGGCTTCGCGTATCATTGCATCGGAATCAAGACCGACCATAAGGAGCCCGCATTATCCTAACGTTAATGTTATTATAACGTTAAGTCAGTATTAACGTTAAGTCAATATTAATGCGTTAAAAGCCCCGTCGTGACTTTCCGGCCTGATTTGCTTTCTTCCAGTACTACTCCCCTTTGCTAGTGTACAGTTGCCGAGGCCCACTCGTCACGACAACCCTTTTATGACCACCACCGAAAAAAAACGTGTCCTTATTACCGGCGGCGCCGGCTTCCTGGGCTCTCACCTCTGCGACCGGTTTCTGGCCGAGGGCTACCACGTCATCGCCATGGACAACCTGGTGACTGGCAACCTCGCCAACATCGAGCACCTGTTCAAGCGCGAGGACTTTGAGTTTCACCACCACGACGTGAGCAAGTTCGTGTTTGTGCCGGGCAAGCTCGACTATATCCTGCACTTTGCCTCGCCGGCATCGCCCATCGACTACCTCAAGATTCCGATTCAGACCCTGAAAGTGGGCTCGCTCGGCACGCACAACCTGCTGGGCCTGGCCCGCGTGAAAGGCGCCCGCATGCTGATTGCCAGCACCTCGGAGGTGTACGGCGACCCGGAAATCCACCCGCAGGTAGAAGAGTACTGGGGCAACGTAAACCCCGTAGGCCCCCGCGGCTGCTACGACGAAGCCAAGCGCTTCCAGGAAGCCATTACCATGGCTTATCACAACCATCACGGCCTGGAAACGCGCATCATCCGCATCTTCAATACCTACGGCCCCCGCATGCGCCTCGACGATGGCCGCGTGCTGCCGGCTTTCCTGTCGCAGGCCCTGCGCGGCGAAAACCTCACCGTGTTCGGCGACGGTTCGCAAACCCGCTCCTTCTGCTACGTCGACGACCTGGTGGAAGGCATTTACCGCCTGCTGCTGAGCGACTACCATATGCCGGTCAACATTGGCAACCCGGCTGAAATCACCATCAAGGAGTTTGGGGAAGAAATTGCGCGCCTTACCGGCGTGGAGTTCAAGCCCGTGTACCAGGCCCTGCCCGAAAACGACCCCATGAAGCGGCGGCCTGATATTACCAAGGCCAAGGAAATTCTGGGCTGGGAGCCCAAGATTGACCGGGCCGAAGGCCTGCGCCGCACCTTGGAGTACTTTAAGGAGCACGTTCGCTAAACCCAGCACTTCGCAGCACTGCCCGCCGCCACCGTTTCGTATGCCGTCCGCCGCCAGCCCCTGGGCTTCCGCCGGCCCGCCACGAACGGTAGCAGCGGGCAGTGTCGTAAGCAGCCTCGTCTGAGTGCGGCTATTCAGGCTGGTGAAGTATGGCTCGGAGCTTAGCAGCCTGCACTGTCAGCTCCCCTCACCCCAGGCAATTAACTTTCTTTTTCCCGTTGGCTAGTCCTTATCTTCTTGAGTTTCCACGCATCGGCGATGCCGATATTGGCTACATCTCCGTGATGGAGCAGGGGCAGCCCTTTCTGCCGTTTGAGGTAAAGCGGGTGTTCTGGACCTACGGCACGCCCGAGAGCATAGTCAGGGGCCGCCACGCGCACCACCACACCGAGCAGATTCTGATTGCCGTAGCCGGCTGGATTCTGGTAACTACGGAACTGCCCACGGGCGAAATTCAAACCTTTCGGCTGGAGGAGCCGCAGGTAGGCCTCTACATTCCGCCCCGGGCCTGGCATACCATGCAGTACTCGCCCGGAGCCGTGCAGCTGGTGCTGGCCTCGCTGCCCTACGACGAGCAGGACTACATTCGCGACTACAATACCTTTCGGGCGAAAGGGTAGGAGGCGGCCAACCGCACCGCCCGCTTCGTTTTGCGACAAAACAACCCGATGGCCAACCGGCGAAATACGCTCTTCTATTACTCACCCTTCAACTTCATCCGGGAGTTGAAAACCGCCCCGCAGCTGGAGCTGCTGACCCAGGCGCGCATCAGCGGCAAGCCGTATCTGGGGGTGGAAACCCCCGCGGGCGAGTGCTGCTTCTACCTGGAGGCCCTGGCCTGGGATACGGCTTACTTCGGCCTGCGCACGCACAAGCTGCAGGCGGTGCTCTACCCCAAAGTGTCGCTGGCCGAGCTGGCGCAGGCCTGCCGCACGCTGGTGCAGCACCTGGCTGACATCGGCAGTCAGTACTGCTTTCTGGAAATTCCGGCCGAGGATATTCTGCTGATTCAAGCCCTGGGCATTGCCGGCTTCAAGCTGGTCGAAACCCGGCTCACCTACTACCAGAACCTGACCGAGTATAGCCACCCGGAGCGTTTTGCCGTGCGCCGGGCCACGGAGGCCGACACCGACGACCTGCAGCACGTGGCCCGCACCATGCGCAACAGCTTCGACCGCTTCCACGCCGACCCCATCTTCTCGCCGGAAAAAGCCGACGAGTTTCTGGCCACCTACGTGCAGCAGTCCATTCGCGGCTTTGCCGACGTGGTGCTGGTGCCCGACTGCCCGGGCGAAGCACCCGGGGCCTTTCTTACCGCCAACTACCAGCGCGAGCTGTGGCCGGCGCTGGGCCTGCCCGTCGCCAAGATGGTGCTTTCGGCCGTGTCGGGCGCCAGCCGGCAGGGCTGGTACAAAAAGCTGATTTCGGAGATGAGCTACCACCTGCGGGAGCAGGGCGCAGTGTATGCCTTTATGAACACCCAGGCCACCAATCGGGCAGTGTTTCATACCTGGGAAAGCCTGGGCTACCGGCTGGGCGGCACCACGCACATTCTGTCTTACAGCCCCGGTTTAGAGCAGATTCGTAGTCAGTGTACATGATAGCCGCAGTGGTGGAACCAGTTTTGGGCGTCTTGCGCGTCAATCCAGTCCAG